>NZ_CP041327.1:920625-1227500 GCF_013394125.1 Pseudoalteromonas sp. Scap25
TGCTTGGCTAATAATTAAACGTGATTTTTTTACTGCAAGACTTGTTTTCGTCTCACCAATAAAGTTTTCAAATGCTTTAATAGTAGAGTTATGCACGTCTTTAGTTTTTGCAGCACCAATAACTGGCGTATCTGGCGCGAGCACCTCGCTTAATTCAGATAGCTGATATTGTAAAAAAGCCAACGTGCGTGGTACTTTTACCAACACTAGGTCTACTTGCTCAGGTAGAGCCGATAAACTATCAAGCTGGCTAAACGCAGTCGTCGCGATTTTGTTTTCCGCTAAGTTATAAGCAGCTGCCTGATGGCTAATATATGAGTCGTTTACTGAACAAACTGTTAATTGTTGCTTGCTAAAGTAACAGCTAAGTGCACCAAAACTGTCGTTTAAGATCAGTAACGAGCGACAATCAGGGTAGTGTTCATTAACATAGTCAATAAGGTATTCGTCTGCTGAATCCCACGCTTGTAAGCTGCGGTTTTTTTGATCCAAAGGAAAGCGTTCAAGAGTAAAAGTGTTATCGCCGAGCGTAGCTTGCGTAGTCATAATAGTTTAATGATCGGTAATCAAATGATAGGTAAATTCTAACATGCAACCGCCAAACGCCAACCCCCAACTGTTACCAAATGGCTTTTCTTATCAAAGTAAGGTACTTAGCGCACAAAAAAGCCTCGATTTATTTTATTATTTGCAGCAAAACCTAAATTGGCAACAGCCAAACATTACAGTGTTTGGTAAAACGGGGCCAATACCTAGGCTACAATGTTTTATCAGCGAAGAAAATCTTGAGTACGGTTATTCTGGGCATAAACTCGACTTAGAGCCTTGGCCAGACGTATTACTTGCCATGCGAACACGTTTAGAAAATCACCTACAGCAACCATTTAACTCAATTTTGGTTAATTATTATCGGGATGGCCACGATTGTATGGGTTGGCATAGCGATGACGAGGCTGAGCTAGGGCCTGAGCCTACCATAGCGTGTGTGTCGCTTGGTGCAGAACGGTTATTTAAACTTAAACACAAAGTAAGCAACAGCATTACTAACATCAAATTACAAAGTGGTAGTTGTTTAATAATGAGCGGACAGAGCCAACAAAATTACCAGCATGCGCTACCAAAACAAACAACACTTAAACACCCGCGGATCAGTTTAACGTTTCGCTACATTACTTAAATAGCATTAGCCATGGTGTAGCCGCAGTTGTTATAGTAACCATATAACTGAATTTTGAGGGTGGTTTTTATGTCAATGCAACAACAAATACGTGACAAGCTAGCAAATGCTATTGCGTGTAAGCATTTAAATGTTATTAACGAAAGCCATATGCACAGTGCGGGGACTGAATCTCACTTTAAAGTGATTGTAGTCAGTGAAGAATTCGCTGGTAAGCGATTATTGCAGCGTCATCGTGAAATTAATGAAATTTTAAAAGATGAGCTGGCAAATCATATTCATGCGCTTGCTATGCACACTTACACTCCTGAGGAATTTACAGAGCACGACGGCGAAGCGCCGCAGTCACCTAATTGCATGGGCGGCTCAAAAGTTGGATAACAGGTAATAGTGGATTGGTTTGAGCAGTGAGTAACTGATCAGATCAGTTTTTTTTGTTTTAGCCTTTAAACTAGCGCTAATTTTTATTGTAAAAGATATAGGATGATCAATGGTCATTAAGCCTAAAATTCGCGGATTTATCTGCACCAATGCACACCCAGTTGGCTGTGCAGAGCATGTTCAAGAACAAATTAATTATGTTAAGCAGCAAGGAGCATTAAAAAATGCGCCTAAAAATGTATTAGTTATTGGTGCGTCTACAGGTTATGGCCTTGCATCTCGCATTACCGCTGCATTTGGTGGTGGCGCTAAAACATTGGGTGTGTTCTTTGAAAAAGAAGGCACTGAACGTAAAACAGGCTCTGCGGGGTGGTATAACACGGCGGCATTTCAAGCAGCCGCTGAAGCTGAAGGCTTATGGTCTAAAAATATTAATGGTGATGCGTTTTCTAACGAAATCAAACAAAAAACAATCGACACCATTAAAGCTGAATTAGGTAAAGTTGACTGTATTATTTACAGCTTAGCATCACCTCGTCGTACTGATCCAAATACAGGGGAAGTGTTTTCTTCAACACTTAAGCCAATTGGTAATGCGGTAACGACTAAAAACTTAAATACGTCAAAGCGTGAAATTGATGAAGTAACTGTTGAAGCAGCAAACCAAGACGATATCGACAACACCATTAAAGTAATGGGTGGCGAAGACTGGGAAATGTGGATTGACGCCCTTAAAGACGCTGATGTACTAGCAGATAACTTTAAAACAACGGCTTACACATACATTGGTAAAGAACTAACTTGGCCAATATATGGACATGCAACCATAGGTAAGGCAAAAGAAGATCTAGACCGTGCCACTGCAGCTATTAAAGCCGCTACCCAAGATTTAAATGGCGAAGCTTACGTTTCTTCACTTAATGCGGTTGTTACCCAAGCAAGCTCGGCAATCCCAATAATGCCGCTTTACATTTCGGCACTATTTAAAGTGATGAAGGCTGATGGCACTTACGAGGGCACAATTGAGCAAATTCATGCGTTATTTAATGAAAACCTATACGGTGATTCACCTCGTTTTGATGAGGGCGGACATTTATTCCAAAACTACAAAGAGCTGGAAGATGACGTTCAAGCACGTGTTCAAACTATTTGGGATAGTGTAGACACAAGTTCAATTGATGAGTTAACGGATTACGTGGGCTACCATAATGAGTTTTTACGCCTATTTGGTTTTGGCATTGATACGGTTGATTACGAGCAAGATGTTAATCCTGTTGCGCCAATTGCAAATATGATTGATTAATCTGTAGCTAGTAATGCAATTTTGAAAAAGTCGCCTAGTGCGACTTTTTTGTTTTTTAACCTTGATTTGAAAAAAAATTTGCTATTTGTTGGTTTATTTACCACTTTGGTCTAGCTTGTATTTTATTAATTGTTAATTACAAAACTAAATAAACGTTTCTCTCGTATAATTTTCATAAATACACTCGCATAGTCAGTCACAATAATGTTAAAATCAAAGCAATATGTGAGGAGTTTTTACTGCGCTGCTTGTTTGGTATCTATAGCGAGTCATTTTATAGCTTGCAATAATACAAATAGCGGCGTGGTTGGTACGATTTTTCAGTTTCTTTCCGTTAATGTAGTGCAAGTGCGTATGATCAATATAAAAAAAGGTCTGGATTTACCCTTAGAGGGCGCACCTCAGCAAGTTATTCATGATGGTTCTGCCGTCAAACGTGTAGCTGTGCTAGGTGAAGAGTTTATCGGTATGCGTCCAACCATGCATGTTCGTGTGGATGACCAAGTCAAAAAAGGCCAGGTACTTTTTGAAGATAAAAAGAACCCCGGCGTATTATTTACTGCACCAGCTTCTGGTACAGTAAAAGAAATTAATCGCGGTGCTAAACGTGTTCTGCAATCTGTTGTTATTGAAGTAAACGGCAGTGAGCAAATCACCTTTGGTTCTTTCTCGGAAACTGAGCTTAACAGCTTAGACCGTGAAAAAGCTAAAGAAGTACTAGTTCAATCGGGTCAATGGACAGCACTTCGTGCTCGCCCATTTAGTAAAATAGCGGCGTTGGATGCAAATCCTAGCTCTATTTTTGTGACAGCTATCGATACCAATCCACTTGCTGCAGATCCTGCAGTAGTTATTGCTGAAAATGCGAAAGCGTTTGAAGCAGGTTTGGCTGTTGTGTCACGTTTAACCGATGGCAAAGTATTTGTTTGTAAGCAAGCAGGCAGTCAAGTTCCTAGTTCACCTATTGCTCAAGTAGAAGTACATGAGTTTGGTGGCGTGCACCCAGCTGGCCTTGTTGGCACTCATATCCATCACCTTGACCCAGTATCTGCTAGTAAGCAAGTTTGGCACATTGGTTACCAAGACGTTATTGCGTATGGTCACCTTTTCCTTACTGGTGAAATTTACACAGACCGTGTGATTTCGCTTGCAGGTCCGCGTGTTAAGAATCCTCGTTTAGTGAAAACACAATTAGGTGCTTCATTAGATGACTTAGTAGCAGGTGAATTAGAAGACGGTGATAACCGTGTTATTTCTGGTTCTGTACTTGCAGGTGCTACGTCGTCTGGTGTTCATGCATTCTTAGGCCGTTACCACGTTCAAGTATCTGTATTACTTGAAGGTCGCGAAAAAGAATTGTTTGGCTGGATTGCACCAGGTAGTGATAAATTCTCTGTAACGCGTACATTCTTGTCTCACCTTACACCGAGTCGTTTATTTAAAATGACAACGTCTACAGGCGGTTCAAAACGTGCCATGGTTCCACTTGGAAGCTATGAGCGTGTTATGCCACTTGATATTTTGCCAACGCTTTTATTACGTGACTTATTGTCTCGTGATTTAGACAGTGCAATTTCATTAGGTGCGCTTGAATTAGATGAAGAAGATTTAGCGTTATGCACCTTCGTTTGTCCTGGCAAATACGAGTACGGCGCAGCCCTACGCGATTGCTTAACTACGATCGAGAAGGAAGGCTAAAATGGGCTTAAAAACTTTCTTAGAAGATATCGAACCACATTTTGAACCAGGTGGTAAACATGAGAAATGGTACGCGCTGTATGAAGCTGCTGCGACTATTTTTTACACGCCAGGTTACGTAAATAAAGGTTCAACTCACGTTCGTGATAACATCGACCTAAAACGCATGATGATTTTAGTGTGGATGGCGACGTTCCCTGCCATGTTCTTTGGTATGTTCAATATTGGCCATCAAGCTGCAATTGCACTTGGTAATGGCTTTGAGCTAGCGAATATTTGGCAAGTAGGTTTATTCCAGTTACTTGGCGGTGAATTAACCGTTGATGCAGGCTGGGGGGCGAAAATGTTCTACGGAGCCTGTTTCTTCCTACCTATTTATGCAACTACCTTTATTGTTGGTGGTTTCTGGGAAGT
This sequence comes from Pseudoalteromonas sp. Scap25, assembly GCF_013394125.1. Taxonomy (GTDB): domain Bacteria; phylum Pseudomonadota; class Gammaproteobacteria; order Enterobacterales; family Alteromonadaceae; genus Pseudoalteromonas. The sequence continues at coordinate 925,599 of NZ_CP041327.1, forward strand.
GTTATTTGCTTCTGTGCGTAAGCATGAAGTTAATGAAGGTTTCTTCGTAACTTCTGTATTGTTTGCATTAATTCTGCCTGCAACGATTCCTTTATGGCAAGTTGCGCTAGGTATTACTTTTGGTGTAGTTATCGCAAAAGAAATATTTGGTGGTACAGGCCGTAACTTCTTAAACCCTGCGCTTGCTGGTCGTGCGTTTTTATTCTTCGCATACCCTGCACAAATTTCAGGTGACACAGTATGGACTGCCGTAGATTCATTCTCTGGCGCGACTATGCTTGGTCAAGCGTTTGCTGGTACGTTAAATTACGCGACTGATATTGAGCTTTGGTGGAATGCGTTTTACGGATTCATTCAAGGTTCTATGGGTGAAACGTCTACACTAGCTGTACTAATTGGTGGTTTATTCCTAATTTACGTGCGCATTGCGTCTTGGCGTATCGTGCTAGGTGTATTCCTAGGTATGGTAGTAACCTCATCAATACTGAACACCATTGGTTCTGAAACCAATGCAATGTTTGCTATGCCTTGGTACTGGCACATGGTATTAGGTGGTTTTGCATTCGGTATGTTCTTTATGGCAACTGACCCTGTATCTGCTGCATTTACTGATAAAGGTAAATTAGCATACGGTGCGCTTATTGGCTTTATGGTTATCATGATCCGTGTTGTTAACCCTGCATACCCAGAGGGCATCATGCTAGCAATCTTATTTGCTAACTTGTTTGCACCTTTATTCGATCACTTTGTAGTGCAAGCTAATATCAAGCGGAGGTTGGCACGTAATGTCTAGTAATAACGAATCAATTGGCAAAACGCTAGCTGTTGTTGTCTCATTATGTTTAGTGTGTGCAGTTATTGTATCGCTAACATCTGTACAACTACGCCCTCTGCAAAAAGCAAATAAAGCAAAAGATATTCAAAGCAATATCTTAGCTGCTGCTGGTATTGGCAAAGTTGATAACGTTGCAGAAACGTTTGAAGCTAAAATCGAAACCCGCTTTGTTGATATGCAAAGTGGTGAGTTTGCTGAGCCGGTAGAAGATTTTGACTTTGAAAAAAGCAAATACGATGCTGATTTAAGTAAATCTTTAAAAGAGAATGGTATTAAAGACATCGCCGGTATTCAACGTATTACCAAGCGTGCGCCTGTTTATATCTCTAAAAAAGACGATGGCTCTACTGATGCAATCATCCTTCCTATTCAGGGTTATGGTTTATGGGGTTTAATGTACGGTTTTATCTCGCTTGAAAGCGATGGTGAAACTATTAAAGACATTATTTTCTACAAACATAACGAAACACCTGGTCTAGGTGGTGAAATTCAAAACCCACAGTGGACTGCAACGTGGGAAGGTAAAGAGTTACCAATCCAAATCGTTAAAGGGACTGCAGCCGGTGATGAGCATAAGATCGACGGTCTTTCAGGTGCTACATTAACGTCTAATGGTGTTGACCATGCAGTTGATTTTTGGACTGGCGAAAATGGCTTTGGCCCTTTCCTTGCGAAAGTACGTAAAGGAGCATTGAACTAATGGCTGATACTAAAGAAATGAAGGCGGTCCTATTTGGTCCAGTTTTCGCTAACAACCCAATCGCATTACAAGTACTTGGTATTTGTTCTGCGCTAGCGGTAACGTCTAGCTTAAAAAATGCATTAATCATGTCAATTGCATTGACCTTGGTAACTGCATTCTCTAGCCTTTTTATCTCGACTATTCGTAACCATATCCCATCATCAGTACGTATCATCGTACAGATGACGATTATTGCATCATTAGTAATCGTGGTTGACCAAGTACTACAAGCTTTCTCTTACGCTACGGCAAAAGAGTTATCAGTATTCGTTGGTCTAATCATTACTAACTGTATCGTAATGGGTCGCGCTGAAGCTTATGCAATGAAGTCGCCGCCATTAATGTCTTTCCTTGATGGTATTGGTAATGGCTTAGGTTACTCTGTAGTGCTACTTACTGTTGGCTTTATTCGTGAGTTATTCGGTAAAGGTTCACTATTCGGTGTTGATATTATTCCATTAGTACAAAATGGTGGTTGGTACCAACCTATGGGTCTATTGATCTTACCACCGAGTGCATTCTTCATCATTGGTTTATTCATTTGGGTACTTCGTACTTATAAGAAAGACCAAGTAGAAGCTAAAGCGTAAGGGGCGATAAGTGGAACATTATATTAGTTTATTTGTAAAAGCCGTTTTTATTGAAAACTTAGCGTTAGCATTCTTCCTAGGTATGTGTACTTTCTTAGCCGTGTCTAAAAAAGTAACTACATCAATTGGCCTAGGTGTAGCGGTTATTGTTGTATTAGGTATTTCAGTACCGGTTAACAACTTGGTTTACCATGCGGTATTAGCACCAGGTTCACTAGAGTGGCTTGGTTACCCAGAAGCAGATCTTAGCTTTTTACGTTTCTTAACTTTCATTGGTGTTATTGCAGCACTAGTGCAAATTCTTGAAATGGCATTAGATAAGTTCTTCCCACCGCTTTACAACGCATTAGGTATTTTCTTACCACTAATCACAGTTAACTGTGCAATTTTTGGTGCGGTAGCCTTCATGGTTGAGCGTAACTATAACTTCGGCGAGTCTGTTGTTTATGGTATTGGCGCTGGTGTGGGTTGGGCGCTTGCAATTACATTACTTGCAGGTATCCGTGAGAAAATGAAGTATTCAGACGTACCAGATGGTTTACGTGGTTTAGGTATTACCTTCATCACTGTTGGCTTGATGGGTCTTGGCTTTATGTCATTCTCTGGTATTTCACTGTAATAATAGCGAGGTCAATCATGGATATTTTCTTAGGCGTTGGTGTTTTTATCGCTATCGTTGTAATACTAGTTTTAATCATCATTGGTGCTAAATCTAAGCTAGTTGCAAGCGGTGATATCATCATCGGCATTAATGGCGATGCAGACAAAGCCATTAAAACATCAGCAGGTAGTAAGCTATTAGGTGCACTATCTGAGTCAGGTATTTTCGTATCTTCTGCATGTGGTGGCGGTGGCTCTTGTGGCCAGTGTCGCGTACACATTAAAGAAGGCGGCGGTGATATTCTGCCAACTGAACTTGACCACATCTCTAAAGGTGAAGCACGTGAAGGTTGTCGCCTAGCGTGTCAGGTTAATGTTAAAAACGACATGGAAATTGAACTTGAAGAGTCAATTTTCGGTGTTAAAAAATGGGATTGTGAAGTTATCTCTAACGATAACAAAGCGACGTTCATTAAAGAACTTAAGCTACAAATTCCTGATGGCGAGTCAGTGCCGTTCCGTGCGGGTGGTTACATCCAGATCGAAGCGCCAGCTCACCATGTTAAATATGCAGATTTCGATATTCCTGAAGAGTATCGTGGCGATTGGAACCATTTTGGTTTCTTCGATCTGGAGTCAAAAGTAGACGAAGAAACAATTCGTGCTTACTCAATGGCTAACTACCCAGAAGAAGAAGGCATCATCATGCTTAACGTGCGTATCGCTACGCCGCCGCCAAGAAACCTAAGCCTACCATGTGGTAAAATGTCTTCGTACATTTGGTCACTTAAAGAAGGTGATAAAGTAACTATTTCTGGTCCATTTGGTGAGTTCTTCGCTAAAGACACAGACGCTGAAATGGTATTCGTAGGTGGTGGTGCAGGTATGGCACCAATGCGTTCACATATCTTTGACCAACTTAAGCGTTTAAACTCTAAGCGTAAAATTAGTTTCTGGTATGGTGCGCGTTCTAAACGTGAAATGTTCTATGTTGAAGATTTTGACGGCCTAGCTGAGCAAAACGAAAACTTCGTTTGGCACACTGCGCTTTCAGATCCGCAACCAGAAGATAACTGGGAAGGCTACACTGGCTTTATCCATAACGTGTTATTTGAGAACTATCTTAAAGATCACGAAGCGCCTGAAGATTGTGAGTTCTACATGTGTGGTCCTCCAATGATGAATGCGGCTGTTATCACTATGCTTAAAGACTTAGGTGTTGAAGAAGAAAACATCTTACTAGATGATTTCGGTGGCTAATACCCAAACTGATTAAATTTAGTTAAAATACCAGCCTCGTCGCATTTTATGTGACGAGGCTTTTTTATATTAATTTTTAACCTATTAAGTAGGGTTGTTATGAACAAAGTAAATACTCCCCAGGGCATAATCGCCTTATTTATAATCACGCTGACTTTACTATTATCTGGATGTGGAAAATCAGTCCCAGAGGAAACCTACTTAGAAGGTAAAACGATGGGTACAACTTACCACATTAAGTTTTACGCTGAGCAAGTTGACCCTCAAGCAGTACAAGCAGAAATCGATGCGGTTTTAGTTGATATCAACCAGTCTATGTCGACCTATATTAAAGATTCTGAAATAAACACCTTTAACCGTTTAGATGCCAACGAAGTAATGCCAATCAGTGATGATTTCAGGGCAGTTATTAGTGAATCTATGCGTATAGGTAATTCAACTAAGACCCTAGATGTGACTATGGGGCCGTTGATAGATTTATGGGGGTTTGGCCCAGATAAAAAACCAACAAAGCGCCCAACGAATGAAGCTCTGGCAAATATGATCAATAACATTGGTATAGATAAGCTGGTCCTTAACGAGCAAGGCTTAGCAAAAACGATGGCTGATTTAGAATTGTCGTTTTCAGCTACAGCAAAAGGCTATGGTATTGATAAAGTGGCTGAGCTATTACAAAGCAAAGGCATTACAGATTACATGGTTGAGATTGGCGGGGAGTTACGTATTGCTGGTACAAAACCAGACAATCAAGCATGGCGAATAGCAATTGAACAACCTGATGCTAACCCAGGTGAGCGAAAAGTACACCGTGTACTTGCACCAGGTAATAACGGTATTGCCACCTCGGGTGATTATCGAATCTTTTATACAATGGATGGCGAAACCTATACTCACCTTATTGATCCTATGACAGGGATGCCAATTAAGCATGACTTAGTTTCTGTTACAGTTTTACACCCTAGCGCTATGACGGCCGACGGTTTAGCGACTGCTTTAACGGTTATGGGAATGGAAAAAGCACAACGTTATGCGCAGCAGCATGATTTACCAGTGTATTTAATTGCTAAATCGCCTGATGGTTTAGTCACTTATTCAAGTCCTGCGTTTAAGCCTTATTTATAGTCTTTAGGTTTATATCCTTAGCATGAGGGTATATAATGTAAGGAGCTCAAATACGCTATTTGAGCTCATTTTATTGCTGAACAATAGGGGCTAAGCAATGTCACTTTTTTTTCTAACCTTTGGCTTACTTATTTTAATTGTCGCTGCGATGGCGATAGGCATGATAGTTCAAAGAAAATCGATGGCGAGTAGCTGCGGAGGCTTAGGCTCTGTAGGTATTGATAAAGCATGTGATTGCGATGATCCATGCGATAAACGCAAAAAGCGTCTAGCCAAAGAGCAAGTATGGAAAGAAAACCAAATTCTTTAAATAGATTTATTTCTGTTTAAACAAAAAACCTCTCGTAGCTCACTACGGGAGGTTTTTTATTTATATCGCCATAAATAAATCATCAGCTGATAAAATAATCGTGTTTTTATCTTGAACAGAAAACTCTCTTTGTTATACTCATGCCCGAACTTTCAGTAAGTTTTGAAAGTTCTATTGATGCTGATCAAAACTAGCTTAGCCAAATAGTGCTAATGCGTTGAGACTGTATTTCATGTCACTGTATAAGGCTTTACGGCTGCAACCTGTTTTTGTTGCCACGGTGTATGCCAAATTTTGTTATTAGTCATTTTAATAGGTTAATGTTTTTGAACTCATTTTTTTTGTTTCATACCAGCGCTTTGCTTACCTTAGATAAGTCAGTGTTGCATGAGCGCTTTAATAAAGCGAAAAGAGGCGTGAGTGTGGCTATAACATTATTAGTTTTTAATGCCGTTATGTTGCTTAGTGGCGCTATTGAGGATGCCTTTAGGCTTGAAGCATTGATCAGTGATGGCTTTTTTATAGAGCCATTATTACTGACTATTGCCGAATTCTTAGCTCATCCTATCTTATCGTGTCAGTTACTTATTGGCCTTTGTTGGCTATTGTTCCACATGTTTCCAGCGCGTCGTGCTGGAATAATCCTCCGTAAAGCAGCCTTTGCTTTTAGCGAGGCTAAAGTTCAGCAACCCGTGCAAGCTGCACATGGTTGTCGTGCTCCACCTAGCTTTACAGGTTGTCTGTTTACCCATTAATTTTTATGGGTATAGGTTACACCTGTGGTATCTAATTATTTATTCTTGCTGTAAATAACGATTACTTTCAATGTAGCTTAGTGTTTTACTCACTCTCAGCCAACCACACCTCACCCAAGTTAATTTTTATTGCGTTATATTAATGTGTTTAAAAAAGCTGGGTTGGTTCTGCTAGGTGTTTTTTATTAAGCCAGTGGTCAATACTTTATGCTTGCATGCGCTCTGCATTATTTGTAATTCAATTTTAATTAACTTGGGTTTTTATCAAATATCGTTGCTAACTATTTTTGGCAGCTAATAAAAACTCTTTAGGTTTTAGGATAGTCCCTTGTTAATTCGTAACCTTTTTAATATTGCTTTAGCTAGTATGGCGCTGATTTTATCAGGCTGTAATGGCGGGGTACTCGACCCAAAAGGGCAGATAGGTATTGATGAGAAAAATCTGATCATCATCGCCACTGTGCTTATGTTGTTAGTTGTGATCCCCGTTATTGTGATGACTTTATATTTTGCTTGGAAATACAGAGACACACAAAACCATGAAATTTACGCACCAAAATGGGCTCACTCTAATAAGATTGAGGCTGTTGTATGGGCGGTTCCTATTGTTATTGTTGTTATTTTAGGTGTGATCACCTGGCAGTCAACTCAAGAGCTTGACCCTTATAAACCGATAGAGGGTAAAGGTGAACACTTAACTGTTGAAGTGGTGTCACTTAATTGGAAATGGTTATTTATTTACCCTAAACAAGGTATTGCCACGGTAAACGAATTGGTATTTCCTGCTAATGTTCCGGTTGAATACAAAATCACGTCAGAAAGTACCATGAACTCGTTTTTCATTCCCCAGTTAGGTAGTCAAATTTACTCAATGGCGGGCATGGAAACTAAGCTGCATTTAATCGCTAATGAGCCAGGCACGTTTAAAGGCTTTTCGGCTAATTACAGTGGTGCGGGTTTTACTGGTATGAAATTTAATGCCATCGCAACGCCAACAAAAGCTGACTTTAACCAGTGGGTTGAACAGGTTAAAACCAACGCTAATAGCCTTACTCATGCCAATTATGTTGAGCTTGCCAAAGCGAGTGAAAACAATCCTGTCGCTTATTATGGCAAGGTTGATGACGGTTTATTCCATACCATAGTGATGAAATACATGCAGGCGCATGGCGATATGAACAAAAAACACCACTCGATGGGTAAACATCAGCAGATGAGTAATGAGCATCAGGCAATGGGTAATCATACAATGCCATCATCACACAGCCAGGGCGAGGAATAATCATGTCGTTTTTAGGTAAATTATCTATAGATGCAATTCCGTTTCATGAACCTATTATCATGGTGACCATGGCGGTGATTGCTATAGTCGGGCTTATTATAGCTGGATTAATAACAAAATATAAAAAATGGGGTGTGCTTTGGCGCGACTGGATCACCTCGGTTGATCATAAACGCTTAGGCGTTATGTACATTCTATTAGCGCTAATAATGCTGTTTCGTGGTTTTTCTGATGCTATTATGATGCGTGCGCAGTTAGCGCTTGCTACCAGTGGCGCGCCAGGTTATCTGCCACCAGAACATTACGACCAAATATTCACCGCTCATGGCGTTATTATGATCATATTTATGGCGATGCCATTTATGATTGGTTTAATGAATATTGTTGTACCACTGCAAATTGGTGCTCGCGATGTGGCTTTTCCATTTTTAAATAATTTAAGTTTTTGGTTTACTGCCAGTGGCGCCATTTTAATAAATTTATCACTTATATTTGGTGAGTTTGCTAAAACAGGCTGGGTTGCTTACCCACCGTTGTCGGAGTTGACCTTTAGCCCTGGGGTGGGGGTCGATTATTATATTTGGGCCTTGCAAATATCGGGGCTCGGTACGCTATTAACCGCTGTTAACTTCCTAGTGACAGTATTTAAAATGCGTGCCCCTGGTATGACACTGATGAAAATGCCAATTTTCACATGGGCATGTACATGGGCAAATATCTTAATTGCAGCATCATTTCCAATTTTAACCGCAGTGCTGGCCATGCTAACGCTAGACCGTTATTTAGATTTCCACTTCTTCACTAATGAAGCCGGCGGTAACGCCATGATGTATATCAACCTGTTTTGGGCATGGGGTCACCCAGAGGTATACATTTTAGTATTACCAGCTTTTGGTATCTTCTCTGAAATAGTGTCGACCTTCACTGGTAAACGTTTATTTGGTTATAAATCGATGGTATATGCCAGCGGTGCCATTTCTATTCTTGGTTTTATTGTATGGTTACATCACTTCTTTACTATGGGCTCAAGCGCTAATGTAAATGCTTTCTTTGGGGTGATGACCATGGTCATAGCTGTGCCTACTGGGGTTAAGTTATTTAGTTGGTTGTTTACTATTTACCGTGGCCGTTTGCGCATTACTGTTCCCGTACTGTGGACGCTTGGTTTTATGGTTACCTTTAGTATTGGTGGTATGACGGGAGTATTACTGGCAATCCCTGGTGCCGATTATGTATTGCATAACAGCTTATTTTTAATCGCTCATTTCCATAACACCATCATTGGTGGCGCAGTATTTGGCTACTTAGCCGGGTTTGTTTTTTGGTTTCCAAAAGCAATGGGCTTTAAGCTTGATGAGCGTTGGGGTAAAGCGTCATTTTGGTGTTGGTTAATCGGTTTCTTCGTAGCCTTTATGCCATTGTACGTACTCGGCTTTTTAGGCATGACGCGTCGCTTAAACCACTCTAATAATCCTGATTGGAATATCTGGCTTTATATTGCTGCGGTGGGTGCCGTGATTATTATGTTCGGTATTATTTGCCAAGTTATTCAGCTATATGTGAGCTTTAAAAACCGCGAAGCGCTTGATGATACCACTGGCGATCCTTGGAACGGTCACACCCTTGAATGGTCAACGTCATCACCACCGCAGTACTATAACTTTGCTGAAATCCCGCATGTTGATGATATTGATACATGGACTGACATGAAAGAAAAAGGCCTAGCTTATCAAGGTAAATCTAGCTATAGCCCAATTCATATACCAAAAAATACCGCATCGGGTGTGTTTATTGCTGCGAGTTTAACGGCGTTTTGTTTTGCCATGATCTGGCATATTTGGTGGCTAGCAGGGCTTGGTTTTATTGGCGCGATTGCGCTGTTTATTAACCGTGCTTACACCAGTGATGTAGATTACTACGTGCAAAACGATGAAATATTACAAATTGAAGGCGCGCATATTGCCAGTAACACGAAGGAGGTAAGCGCATGAGTACGTTATCTGCAACTCAAGGCCATGTAAATTTAGAGCCTCATAGCGTAAGTCATACGCATGAACATCACGATACCTCAGGCGATACAATCTTTGGCTTTTGGCTTTATTTAATGACCGATTGCCTTTTATTTGCCTCATTTTTTGCAACCTACGCAGTGCTTTATATGAACACCGCAGGCGGTGTATCGGGCAAAGATATTTTTGAGCTTGATTTTGTTGCCGTTGAAACTGCGGCGCTACTTATAAGTAGTATTACTTTTGGTTTTGCCATGATTGCCGCTCAAGGGCAAAAAAAGGCGCTGACGCTTGGTTGGCTCGCGGTCACTTTTTGTTTAGGCGCGGTGTTTATTGGTATGGAAATTTATGAGTTTCATCATTTAATTGTTCATGGCAATGGCCCACAGCAAAGTGCTTTTTTAACATCGTTTTTCTCATTAGTGGGCTTGCATGGTTTACATGTAACTGCAGGCCTTATCTGGATGAGCATAATGATGATTGAGGTGATTAAGCGCGGTTTAGGTAAACAAACCGTCACGCGCTTAAGTTGCTTAAGCTTATTTTGGCACTTTTTAGATATTGTGTGGATTTGTGTATTTACCGTTGTTTATTTAATGGGGGCAATGTAATGAGCCATAGCGAAACACATGCTTTAGAGCAAATGCAAAGCCAACATCATGATCAGTCACATGGTAGTGTTAAAACATACCTGATTGGCTTTGTCTTATCTGTGATTTTAACGGCCATTCCATTTTGGATGGTGATGGAGGGCGACTTTTCAAAGGTCACCACACTCTGGAGTATCGTTACTTTAGCAATCGTGCAAATTTGGGTGCATTTAAAATACTTTTTACACCTTAATTTCACCACTGATGAAGGTAAAGCAAATACCTTTACCTTCTTGTTTAGCGCGTTGATCATCGTCATGGTGGTTGGACTGTCTGTTTGGATCATTTATGAATCAAACGCAATGATGATGTATTAGAGGTTTCAGATGTTTCGTCGTTATTTAGCTGTTACTAAGCCAGGTATTATTATGGGGAATTTGATCAGCGTTGCCGGTGGTTTTTTACTCGCCGCCCGCGGTGATATAGACCCATGGTTAATGTTGGTTACCTTGGTTGGTTTATCGCTTGTTGTTGCATCGGGATGTGCCATAAACAATGTTATTGATAGAGACATTGATGTTGCCATGGCGCGTACTCGCTCACGTGTGACTGTAACGGGCGAAATGTCTGCAAAAGCCGCTTTAAGCCATGGCGTGTTATTAGGGCTAATTGGCTTTGGCTTATTAATTGCCTTTACCACTCAAGCGGCGGTATTTTTTGCCGTCTTTGGCTATGTCATCTATGTAGGGGTTTACAGCCTCTACATGAAACGCAACTCTGTTTACGGTACCTTTATTGGTAGTCTGTCGGGCGCAGTTCCACCTGTTGTTGGCTATTGCGCCGTTACGGGTGTGTTCGATATGGGCGCATTAATACTGCTGGTGATGTTTAGTTTGTGGCAAATGCCGCACTCATATGCAATTGCTATTTTTCGCTTTAAAGATTACCAAGCCGCTAATATTCCAGTATTGCCCGTGGCACAAGGTGTTAATAAAGCTAAGCGCCATATTGTGCTTTATATTGCCGTATATGCTTTAGTGGTGATGCTATTGCCAATTAGTGGTTATACCGGTGCTGCCTTTATGGCCGTTGCCTGTATCACCAGTTTTTGGTGGTTACTTATGGCACTTAGAGGGTATCGCTACAACATAGACACCACCCGTTGGGCACGCCAAGTGTTTGCGTTTTCAATTATTAATATTACCGCTTTGAGTATTGCCATGGCGGTAGACTATCAAACAATTGCGCCACAGTTAGTGGCGCTAAACTGATCTAAAACGATCAATGAACCGAGTTAATTCCCAAAGTTAACCAAAGGCTCTGAGCATTGCGAGGAGCCTTTTTTCATTCCTAAAATAAGGCCGCTATTGAGTGCTTATTGGCATCTACCAGACTTTGTTTTATTTTATTTCTTATAGCGGCTGATTTATTTTGACTGAGTTTGAAGTTACCTTGCCAGTGAGTTGGCGTAAGCTCTATAAAACTCAGGTGTTGATACATTGTATTGCGATGCTGCTCAGGCACTTCATCAATTTTCCACTCAGGCTCAAATGTTTTCTCAAAATGACTAGTAAGGGTTCGCATTACGAGATCTTTTTTTAGCTCATCTTTAATAATATGTACTTTTGCAGTCACTAACACCGATGCGTAAAGCCAGCTAGGCAATGTTTGATTATCCGCATAGGAGGGTGATAAATAGCAATTGTCACTATTAAAGAGTAAATTCACCTGTTTATTATCAAGCTTTGATAGTGGATTATGCTTTGCTACATGTGCAATAAACATATTTTCTAAAGAGTTGAATAACATAGGTACATGACAAATGTTATTTAATTGACTATTTGAGCAGGGCATAAAAATTGTTGCTAATGGAAAATTATTAATAAGCGCATGCAATTGCTCGGTATTTTTTTGCATAAAGTGCTCGGGTGGGTACATTATAATAGCTCCTCAAGTCGTAACTTTATAGCTGGCCATTGCTCGTCAATAATGCTGAATTTTGCGGTGTTGCGATATGAACCATCTTCTAGACGTCGGTCTTTTTGGGCTATTCCTTCATACTTAGCGCCTAAACGGGCAATGGCATTGCGTGATTGTTGATTGTGCTCATGGGTATTAAAACTAATCCGTACTAAATTAAGTTGATTAAATGCATATCTCAGAAGTAAATATTTTGCATGCGTATTTACGTATGTTCGCTGTGCAGTGAAGCTAATAAAAGTATGGCCAATTTCAGCGCTTAAGTTGTTACTGTCTAACCTAAATAAACGGGTTGTGCCAACAACTTGCTGTGAATGTTTATCAATAATGGCAAAAACCACTTGCTCGTTTTGATTAAACTGCGCGCTATGTGTAAACCATTGCTCCAACTTAACTTGGGTTTGTGTGTAATTACTTAATACCCACTGCCAAACTTGTGGGTGTTTACCTGCTTGATATAGACCCTCGAGATGTTTGAGTTTAAGTGGCTCTAAGGCAACCTTGTTGGTTTGATGAATTTGCGTTGTGAACATTATAAGCCCCATATTTTGCTATTTATTCATAACAAATGTACGCTTTATTGGTTTGTTAAAAACAACCAAAATTTAATTTTTACCTATACCAGTTTGGAAGGTGTTTATGCAGCCACTTAATATAAAGCTCACTAGCCAGAGTAAAGCTAAATACCTGCAAATAGCAGATGCACTTAGGGAGTCGATTATAAAAGGGGACATTCTCGCTGGCAGCAAACTCAGCTCTGCACGCGATATGGCACAAGCGTACGGATTAAACCGTCATACAATAATGAATGCCCTACAACTTCTTGTCGCAGAAGGATGGTTGGAATCCTATGAACGATCAGGCTACAGCGTTACCAATACATTGCCTATTCAAAACAGTATAAACACTGCCCAGTCTCAAGCATTGGCTCCTAAGCCGTATCGATTTGCTACCACGCTTACGGTGTCAGAACCTACAATGGACTTAAATCACTATGCTTATAACTTTGCTGGAGGCTTACCCGATTTAACACGCTTTCCCTATAAAGAATTTAAACGCTCTGTAAGTCATGTGTTTAATCATTTAGATACCAGCCAATTTCACTATGGCAATGTGGCTGGGGAGCCTAATTTAAAATTGCAAATTAGTCATTATTTACACAAAGCACGAAACCTAAAAACAGCCGACATTCTTATGTGTAATGGCTCTCAAGAAGCGCTTTTTTTAGTATCAAAAGCCTTTATTAATAAAGGCGATTATGTTGCAACCGAAACCTTAGGTTACCCGCCTGCTCGTAAAGCATTTGCAGCATGTCGCGCGCAGCTTATAGATATAAAACAAGATGATGAAGGGTTGTGTGTTGATGATTTTAAAACTCAGCTTGAACGCTATCCCATTAAACTTCTGTATTTAACGCCACTGCATCAATACCCAACGACGGTGACCTTATCACCCACCCGGCGCTTACAAATTTATCAGCTGTGTTATGCCCATAATGTGATGATTATTGAAGATGACTACGACCATGAATTTCACTACCGTTGCCAGCCTTTGCAACCCATGGCTGCCGATGACCCCGCAGGCATTGTGATATATCTATCAACGTTTTCAAAAATTATGTTTTCAGCAGCAAGGATTGGCTATATCTGTGCAGCGCCTGGGGTAATCGCACAATTAACCGCATGGAAGCAGCTAACGAACCATAAAAATGATGTGGTTATGCAATTAGCTGTCGCACACTGGATGAAAGAAGGTGGTTTTGAACGCCATTTAAAGCGTATGACAAAGCTCTATAAGCAGCGCTATGAAGCGATGGGTGATTATCTAACGCAGCTGCAATTATCAGGCTATCCAATTGAATATATAAAACCCGACGGTGGCATGGCGATGTGGGTTAATTTAAATAAACCGGTGGACCAATTAAAGCAAGTACTGCAAAGTAAAGGCGTGTATGTACAGGTTGAGCCTGAATTTTACTTTAAAGACTCAGAACGTAGCTTAATACCTAAGCAACACAGTTATGTACGTTTAGGATTTGCTGGGCAATCAACTTTGGCGATGCAAGCTGGACTTGAATTGATTGCTGAACACGTTTTCAAATAAAGCTTATTTGCTTAAGCTTTCAGCATCATAAAACATCGGTTTCAATGTGCCACAATTTATAAACTTATAATTGAGCTCACCAGCAGAGGGCACTTCAGTTGAGGTGCGAAACTTTTGTAAACAGGCACCACTTAAATCAACAAACATAATATGATGATAGCTTGGTGGCTGAGTTATTTGGTGAATGTAAATGCGCTCGTTATTTTTTAGCGTAACCATGTCGTACTGTTGCCATTTCGAGGCTGGACTTAAATCAGTTAGCTCACGAGTAAATAACTGCTCGCTAAGCTCTATTAATTTATCACTGTAAACTAAGCTACCTCCTTGTCTATAATCTCCAAGATACACATCTGCGGTAATTGCGACTTCTTCGCCTCGCATTAAGCGTTGAATATTAAACGGCTTTGATTTTACGGTAACTAACTCAGCATCACGTACTAAATCTAAAAATGGAATATCAGATACATCTACCTTGTACATAACATGCATATCAAAGGGAAGCTCAAAGCTTGGAATGTTAATGGCGTATACACTTGAACCTTTATTAACCAATACCATGGCATGCTCTGCTTCATATTTGGGGTTTAATGGCGGAAGTTCTGGTGGCTCTTCGGCACTAGCAAGCGAGCTGGTACAAAATACAATGCTGATAAATAAAGATACGAAGTAGGGTAGCCGCATAATAACCTCAATTAATTTATAGATATAAAGTGTAGTATACATTTATAAAAAATTATCTTTAGTTAAATTTTAGTAAGGCTTAAACGTGATACACACTAAAACTTTAGTGTGTATCAGTATATTTAGAGTTAGCTATTATTTAATTGCTTTTTTCACTTCGCGCCAGTCAATAACTTTAAAGTTTTGTGGTTGTAATGGCATGCGGTTGTAGCCGTCTTGCACTATAAGCATGCCCTCAGGGTAACCTGGTAAAGCTTTTGCTGTAACGGTTAAGCCGTCCGTTTCACCTACGCCATCAATGCCTTTATCTAGGTTAGCAATTACATTAAATTTACCTGCAAAGCTTAGATTAGGCTGTGTGTCATCTGATATGTTGTAAAGCACATAGCTATTATCGCCTTGGCTTGAGACTACTAAATAGCGCCCATCATTAGCATGATAAATTTCCATACCTTCTACATCTGCCACCAGTTGCTCATTAACACTTTGTAGCTTTACTGCTTTGTTACCAGCGGTAGGCTCTGCACCGATATACCAAATACCTGCATCTTCTTCACCTGCAAATAATTGGCCTAGTTTATCATCAGCACTACAGCCTTCAGGTTGGCTTGGTAGGGTAAACTCTCTAACCAGTTCACCGCTTAGGTTATCTTGATCACCAGTGAGTTTATACTGCTGGAATAAACCTGATTTATCATTAACAAACACGTAATGGCCAGAATCAGACGAATACATACACATACCGTAAATCTCAGGTAGGTTAGTGGCTATTTCTGTTACATGGTTTACTTTGTTTTCTCCATCAACAGTAAATACGCTAATACTGTTAAGCGTACGGTTGCTGGCAGTGATCCACGTATGGGTTTCGTTGTTTATACCTTGATGTTGGCGCACATCAACATTATTTAAACGCCCTATATTGAGCGACTGTACTTTGTTGCCAGCAAGGTTATAAACCATCAAGCCGCGGCGTTTATCTGTGCCTAAAATTAAGCTGTTTTTAGCATCTTGCTCATTTATCCAAATTGCTGGGTCATCTGCTGCATCACCAAACGCTGCAACCGGTGTGGTTTGTGCGCTGGCATGGAGATGAGTCATAGCAACTTTGCTATTTGAGACAGAAGTTTGCGCTGCGTAGTTAACGTTTGCTTGAATGTAAGCGCCTGTTTCATCATCAATTAATACCAGCTGGGCTTGACTGTCATTGATAAAGCTCGCTGCAACAGACTCAATAGTGTGCTCACCTGCCAGTGACCATTGGCTAAGCGTGTCTGTTTGAGCTTGGTAAGCATAAACCACATTACCATCAGTGGCACTCAGCCATAAAGTACCATCTTGTGATACTGATAGGGCACCAATCTCACTGTTTAATTCGCCGTATGGCTGTACTAAAGCCACAGGCTGCTTATTGGCATCTGATTCTGCATCAGCATTAATGGCCCACACTCCGAGCTCTGCCTCACCCACATACAGGGTTTTTGTGTCATCATTAACAGCACAGCCTGAAGCCTCAGTGACCGCAGAGAATTCACGTACTGCGATATTTTTAGCTTGGTTAGTGGCTAAATCATATATAACCGTTTCGCTGATCAAGCCGCGAACATCTGGCACAAACGCTGATACAGTCTCGGTATTGCTGTTTTTAAATAAACACACAGCATCAGGTTGAGCTTGAGGCGGACTAATACGAGTGAGTTCATTTAGCTGCCAAGTTTGGCCATTTTTTGTAAGCTTAAAAATGGCTACGTTGTCTTGGCTTTTATCAAGGCTGGCGAGTAAAAACTGCTGCGCTGATAATTGCTTTAGTGAAATTGACTCAAAGTTACCGGCTAACAACACACTGCTTTTCTCGTTATCGGTAAGTAATAAGCCCTGGCTTTCGCTCGCCATTAGCCATTGATTATTACCTAGCGCTGCTGCTTGTGAGCCTTGCATGTTTTGTTGTGGGCCAAATAACTTAGCCTCAACAGCCAGCTTTGCTATTTCTGTCGTGTTTTGGTTATCGTCATTACTTGTACAACCGCTAAGCGCAGTTACAAGCACAGCACTTGATAGTACCGCTGAAATTGTATTTAGTTTAAAGTTCATTATTTTATCCTTTACTTATCTATGTGCTTTTCAGTGTTAAAACGTACTTCACCAAGGTGATTAATCGCGCTTACACTGAGAGTTTCGCCATTGATAGAGATACTTAAAAAACCAGGTGTTGCTTCTGCGTAGCGGGTAAATTCACGTTGTTTTACAAACCGCGCTTCGCTGCCACCACCAGAGACAAAGTGAGCCACCTTGCTATTTTTTGGTTGGTTGTATTGCAAGTCGTGCTCGTGCCCTGCGATATAAGCGTGCACGTTATGACGCTCCAAAATAGGTTCTAAAATGTCGCGAAGCCCTTGGTTGCGGCCAAAGCGTTTACCACTTGAATAAAGCGGGTGATGGCCTACCACAATTTTCCATTTTGCGTTACTGCCAGCAAGTTGGGTTTCAAGCCAAGTAAGTTGGGTTTTATAGTCTTGTCCTTGGGTTGAACGGTATTTATCACGGTCTTTATATTCAGGCTGAATTGGGTTGGTATCTAAAAACACCATTAACACTTGCTCGTTGTTTTCAAGCGAAAATGTTTTACTGTAGTACCTTGCAGGTAACTGCCAACGTTGACTTTTTTCGGTGTAGTCAATTTGTGCTTGGGCATTACCCAAGTAATCGTGATTACCTAAAACAACATACCAATCTTCAAATGTGTGCGGGCCATGGTATATGTTCTCAAAGGCTGATTGCCAAAGAGGATCGTTCACACTTGCCACGCCATTTGGGTAAAAGTTATCGCCAGTCGAGACAATAAAATCGGCATCGGTTTGATACATAGCAATTTCTAGCTGATGAGCGACTTCTTTTTGGTAAAAGTGGCCGTTGTGTCCCCAATCACCAATAACCATAAAGTTAAGGCTATTAGGCAACGTAGTTAACTTAGCTATTTTTTGTTGTTGGTATAGCGCATCTTTATAAACAACAGGCTCGTCTGCACTAAGCGCTGATGAGCACAGTATCGCGGCCATTATGAAAGACAATTTAAACATGTTTTAACTCCAAAAAAGCACGCGATGGTTTGCCATTACGTGCTTAAAATGACAATACGTGTGATTAGAATGCGTAACGCAGCATTACTTGAATCACAGGGCCTGCTTCTTCCGATTCAAGCTCGTACTCATCAAAGGCGCGATTGTTTTGATCATCAAGCGAGTCAAACTTATTGAAAACTTCGTCTTTGCTGGCATCCAGTAAGTTTGAACCGACAAGGCGTAGAGTGATGTCATCCCAGCGCTTTTCAACGAAAAGCTCTAAATCAGCACCGTAAGAGGTTGTCACTTCTTCACCCACGAAGCGTCCGTATGCATCACCTTGGTTACGATACGTTGCCCCAAATGATGCGCGTAGTGTTGGTAAATCTTGGATAAAGCCAACGTTATAAACATAATCCGATTGGTCATTAAATTTGCGCTTACCAAAACTGTCTTCAACTTCACTGTCGAGCCAAGAGTAATTTAAGAAGATACCTGTGTTAGGCATGTTTAAGGCGCTCAGTGGGGTTGATAAATCAAATTCAACACCTTGTACTGTGCCATCACCAGTATTTTGTGGTTGCAGTACAAATGTGCCTTCGCCTTCTGAGCCTTCAACACCTGTACTGGCAATTTCAATAAGGTCGCTAACGTCACGGTAAAATACGTTTACACCGACAACGCCACTTTTACCTAAACGGTATTCGTAACCTAAATCGATACCCCAAGATGATTCTGGTTTAAGGCTTGGGTTGCCTAAAAAGTCATTATCAGCGAGCTCTTCTTCAAGTAGGGCGGGTGTCATGTAGTCAAAGTCAGGGCGACGTAAGCTGCGAGCAACAGAGGCGCTGACTCGTCCGTTATCACTGACGCTGTAACGAAAGTGAGCCGACGGTAAGAAAAAGTCATAATCGTTTTCGGCAGTAACGCCTTCATTTGTATCGGTAATGCTTGAGTCAGTTGACTCCCAGCGCACACCCATCTCCCACGAGAACACATCCGCTTCGTGTTTGATTAGCGCAAATAAATCAAAACGGTCTTCTTCAAGTTTATTAACCCCGCCGTCTACTGGTTCAAATTCGTTATTAAAACCGGCAAGAGTCAGTGGATTCTGAGAGAATTGATCCCAATTGGTAAAGTCTTTTTCCAGCTCATCTTCAGCGACAAAAATGGCGGTATCGCGCTCTTTACCTTGCACAAAAGCACCAAACTGAACTTCTTTCGAGTCACCTACCAGTAAGCTGTGCTGCCATTGTAATGACCACTCTTTATCATCAATATCAACGGTTTCTTCAGCTTCTTCAAACACCATTGGGAGCTCTGACGTATCAAGTTCAACCTCTTGCTCATACACTGATTCTTCAAAGCTGGCATAACCTAACTTAAATTTGCTGGTACCGCCCAGTAGTGGTAATTCATAGCCAGAATTAATGTTGTAGTTGGTTTGATCAATAAACGAAACGTTTGCGTTATCTGAGATTAAATTACCACCCTCAACGACAGAGCCTGAGGTTGCAGATGCGTCGTCGTATTCAAAAGAGCGCTCATCTTCGGTACGGTCGGTATCAACCCACATGGCGCTAATATCAAACTTGCCACCGTTATCAAACACCTTTTCAAAGCTGGCATTTAAAGAGGTGTCATCGCCATCACGGATATCAGATTGATCTTCACGGTTATCAAAATCGTCTGTAGCGTAATTAGGGTTATTTTCAGGGCTATCGCCATAACGTCTGCTTGATTTTTGTTTTGGGTTATAACGACCTTGTAAATTGGCACCTACGAGTAAACGGCCACCTGCAAATTCAGTACCGTAAACGCCCGCAAAGCTTTCTTTTAGTTCGCCGTCATCGTAACGTAAGCCACCAGCGCGAATATAACCACCGTCTAAGCTGTAGCCATCGCGAAGTACAATATTAAGTGTGCCTGCTATGGCATCGGCAGAGCGGTTGGCACTAGATGAACGAATAATTTCTACACGCTCAATTAATTCTGCTGGGATACGGTCCACAAAAAATGAACGGTCAGCACCGGCACCCGGAACTTCTTCGCCATTAATAAGTACTTTTGTGTAAGCAGGGCTTAAGCCGCGCATACGAGCGCCGTCTGATTCAAGTACGTCAGATAAAAAAGTAACACTAGGAACACGCTTTAGTGCATCACCGGCGGTGAGTGGTTCAAAACGTTGAAAGTATTCTTGTGAATATTCAAGCGTTGGCGCTAGTTCTTGCGAGCGGTTGCGATAACCAATCTCACCATAGACCACAAGTTCTTCAGAAACCTTTACTTCAGGTTCTCTTGGTGGTGTTTGTTCTTGTGCATTCACGATAATACTAAATTGGCTCAGTGCTAATGCCGCCACAACAGCATTTAACTTAAATTGTTTCATTGATTTGCTCCGGTTGTCCTTGGTTTGGTGAGCAAACTAAAAAAAGTTAATGACGCTAATGTGACAGTTTTACAGTTAATTCCTGACAAAACGCCAACTTAGCGCTTTTTAAACAGACATTTGAGCTGTTTAAACACGGCTCCAGCGCACTAAAAATGGTTATTACTAGGTTAAATACCTAAAAACTTTAATCTCAATGTCATATCAATGAGCCAAAATGACTCTGCCTAATAAATCAGTACCGCGCTAGCATACGTAATAGTGTAAATCTTAGAAGACTTAAACAATGCGATATAACCCATTTACCAGCCATGCAAAATTAACCAACACCATAATTTTATTATTGGTTATTGCTGTAGCAATATGCGCTTACTTTGGCGAACTTAAGCAATGGCAAGAAATTGCGTGGCTCGATATTGTTGGTGAGGGCGGTATAGTGTTGATGACCCTCAGCTGGATAGTTGCGTTACTAATTTCACGCCCGTCAGGCAAAGTAACTACCTTATTAGTATTAGGTTTAGGTTTGTTTATGTTCTCAGCCACACTCGATTTACTTGATGAGTGGTTAAAACAACCTTCACAATTATGGCTCACCTGGTTTGAGTCACTACCAGCGCCGTTTGGTATGTCGCTTACCAGCGCAGGGCTTTATTATTGGCATCAAGAGCAATTTGTTTTAAATCGTCAATTGCGTCGTCGTGAAGCGCATCTTCGAGAGCATGAAAAAGTCTGTCCGGTAACAGGGTTATACCGAGTTAACTACTTACATTCACTCATGCAGCAACAACAAACAGAGCAACAAGGCGGCACTTTAGGTGTTATTGATATTCGTGATTTTGCAAAGTTTAATGCGCAGTTTGGTTTTAGTGAAGGTGATAGGTTACTAAGAGAGATTAGTGATTTATTAGTAATGAATTGCCGGTTAAATGATGTGCTTTGTCGCTATGCTGGCGATTGCTTTATTGTGCTTATGCCGAATACCAGCCAAAGCCAAGCCAAAGAATTACTAGCGCAAATGAAAGCGGCGCTTAACCATTGTGCGTTTAAAGTCGCAAAAAGCAAAGGCGCACAGTTTCAGCATATTTTAACCGCCACCATGGCAATGGATTTAGCGCAAGATCCAGTGCAGCAAACCAGCCTGTTACATCAACAATTACAACAAGAAAAGGCGCTTGTAGGTGCAGCAGTATATTAGCCTAGATGATAAATACCTCAGCGCGGAGGGAATGATCACTGCGCTGGTGGAACTTGCTCAAGGGCGAGGGATCCCGCTGCATAAATTGCTGCGTGGTACGGGTATTTTTGAGCAAGATTTATATGATCTATCACAGCGCTTTAGTTTATCGCAGTTATTGGCTTTAATTAGCCAGTTTAAAGCCTTAATGAAGAGTAATGATAGTGGCTTTTTACTGGGTCATCAATTGGTTAATGACGTTAGCCCAGCAGTGCAAAGTGTGCGTTTAAGCCCCAGTTTAGGTATGGCTTTGAAGCAATTACAACAAATTAGTACCGTTATTGCCCCTTTATTATTTACCCGTAGGCATATATTTAAAGACGATTTATATCTGTACTTGCAACCGAGTATCGGTATTGACGAGTCATTAAAAAATTATTGTTTTGAAATATACAGCGCTGCGTTAATGAGCTTACTAAAACGAGTATGTAATGTGTATCCACATTGTTATTTTGACTTTACCTGTAAACGCCCTCGGCATATTCAAGAATATGAGCAGCACTTAGGCTTACGAATACGGTTTGAACAACCCTATACCCGTTGGCATTTTAATAAACAACTACTTAAGTGCACAAACCCAGAGGCTAGTCAGCTTAGGTGGCTGCAGTGCATAGCGCAAAGTGAGTTACATAAGAATGTATCACAGTCTTTTGTTGAGGCTGTGTGCCAGCGCATTTACCGTGATAAAAACAACAGCCTTGCTAACAGTGCTGAGCATTTTGCCATGAGCTCTGCTACGTTTAAACGTAAGTTAAAACAACACGGTGTCAGTTACTCTCAATTACAAGATGAGCAAAATAAACTTAAAGCTCTGCATTTACTGGGGGTGTGCCAGCAAGGTAATGAACGAGTGGCTGATCGGCTTGCATTTTATGATATTCCTAACTTTCGCCGAGCATTTAAGCGTTGGACCGGCATTACGCCAAGTCAGTTAAAAATATAATTAAAAACTAGCCGCTTGCTCTATAACAATGCCATGGCGCTTTGCTAGGCGCTGATGATCTCTGTCATAGCCTCCACCAATCACAGTGGCAACAGGAGTATTATTTGCAAGGCAGCGTTTAAGCACTAAGTGATCGCGCTTTTCTATCCCTTGCCAACTAATATCCAGTTTGCCTAAGCCATCCTCTTGCCAAATATCAACGCCAGCATCGTATAAAACAAGATCCGGGTTAAGCTCGTTTAATAAAAATTGCAGTGTATCGTCAACAATACCTAAATATTCAGCGTCTTGCATATTATTAGCTAAACCAATATCTAAATCGCTAGGGGACTTTCTAAATGGGAAGTTTTTTTCACAGTGTATTGAACAGGTAAACGCATATGGTTGATGAGCCAGCATAGCTGCGGTGCCATCGCCTTGGTGAACATCTAAATCAAAAATCAGTACGTTGGTAACTTCCCGGTTTTGAATTAACGTTTGTGCGGTAAAAGCTAAATCGTTAACCATACAAAAACCCGAGCCAAAATCACTGTGGGCATGATGAGTGCCGCCTGCTAAGTGGCACGCAAGTCCAGTTTCAAGTGCTAAACGCGCGGTTTGCAGTGTTCCCAACGGAGCGGTAAATGTGCGGTTCATTAGTGCTTGTGACCAAGGCAAGCCAATACGGCGCATGGCTTTTTCATCTAGGCGGTTATGCCATAAATCGTGAATGTAGTTTTCACAATGTACTATTTCTAGCTCTTCTACACTACCATGTGGTGGTTCTGTGATATTACTGCCAGCAAGTCCAAGGGTTTTAACATGCTGGTGTAGCTGAGCAAATTTACTCATTACAAAGCGATGCTTGGGATCAAAACTAAACGAGTAGTTAGGATGATAAACTAAAGGTAGATTGGGGTTCAAACTCATATCTGCGTCGTTTAATTATTTTTGGTTATGGTAATCAACTTCACGCAGTGCGTCTATTTATGTTTGGTGAATAAGCGTTTCAAGCTCGCGGTGTAATAATGTTTCATCGGCAAGGTTTAGCTCAACTAAACGCTTTAAATGCGTGATACTGTCTATATCAATACTGTGGCATTTAAGACCAATATGATTTTCTTCTATGTGACGAATAACCACCGGCATTTTTATTTCAATATCGCTTTGTGGCAAAGTAAAACGTAGTACTGCTTCGTCATTTTTGTTCCCAGTAAATGTATCGCTTTTAGTAATAAGCGCACCATGTAAAGAGATATCTAATAGAGTGCATTCATACTGGCTGCTAGCCATAACTAATTGCGCTGCAGTAGAGAACATAATACGAGAAAATTGCCGACGGTTTTGCATAATAATCTTATAAAGCTGTTATTTATAATAAGCATAGCTGGTAATGCCCAACACGCCAATTTGCTTAAAGATAAAAATAGCTCGTATAAAAAAGCCCCGCATTAAATGCAGGGCTTTTAACTTATTCACTGTGGCTGTTAGCCAATTTTTTTATACTTTATGCGCTTAGGCTGTGCAGCTTCTGCTCCAAGAGTCTTTTTAAGCCACTCTTCGTATTCAGTGTAGTTACCATCAAAGAAGTTAATTTGGCCTTCGTCGCGGTAATCTAAAATGTGTGTAGCAATACGGTCAAGGAACCAACGGTCATGCGATATACACATTACACAACCTGGGAATTCTAAAATAGCATTCTCAAGAGCACGTAATGTTTCAACGTCCAAGTCATTAGTTGGCTCATCCAGAAGCACTACGTTGCCGCCTGCTTTTAACAGTTTAGCTAGGTGTAAACGGTTGCGCTCACCACCAGATAAGTCTTTAACAAACTTTTGCTGATCGTTGCCTTTAAAGTTAAAACGGCTAACGTAAGCACGGCTTGGGAACTCAAAGTTACCAATTTTTAGTACATCTTGGCCGTCAGAGATTTCTTGGAATACTGTTTTGCTTTCGTCCATGTTGCCACGGAACTGATCAACTGTTGCCAGTTCCACTGTTTCACCAATGCTGATATTACCGCTATCTGGCTGTTCTTCACCGCTTAACATTTTAAATAGCGTTGATTTACCTGCACCATTGGCACCAATAATACCCACAATAGCGCCCTTAGGCATGCTAAAGCTTAAGTCATCAATTAAAACGCGGTCGCCAAAGCTTTTATGTAAGTTGTTTACTTCTAATACTTGGTCACCTAAACGAGGCCCAGGTGGAATAAATAATTCGTTGGTTTCGTTACGTTTTTGGTAATCAGACTGTTGTAGCTCGCTAAACTGCGCCATACGTGCTTTTGACTTAGCTTGACGACCTTTAGGGTTTGAACGCACCCACTCAAGTTCTTGTGCAATTGATTTTTGACGTGCTTTTTCAGATTTTTGCTCTTGTTGTAAGCGGGCATCTTTTTGCTCAAGCCAAGAAGAGTAGTTACCTTCCCACGGAATACCTTCACCACGGTCAAGCTCTAAAATCCAACCTGCTACATTATCAAGGAAGTAACGGTCATGCGTTACTGCCACAACAGTGCCTTCGTAGTCATGTAAGAAGCGCTCTAACCATGCAACCGACTCAGCATCTAAGTGGTTAGTTGGTTCATCGAGAATCAGCATGTCTGGTTTTTCAAGTAACAAACGACAAATAGCAACACGACGGCGCTCACCACCCGATAGGTGCTCAATTTTAGCATCCCACTCAGGTAAACGAAGTGCATCGGCAGCACGCTCTAAAACGTTATCGATATTATGACCATCGTGGGCTTGAATAACCGCTTCTAATTCACCTTGCTCTTTAGCCAGTGCGTCAAAGTCAGCACCTTCCATTGCGTATTCGTTATACACTTCGTCAAGGCGGTTAAGGGCATGTTTTACTTCACCTACAGCTTCTTCAACAATTTCACGAACTGTTTTGCTTTCGTCTAAAACAGGCTCTTGCGGTAAGTAACCAATTTTAGTGCCTGGTTGAGGGCGAGCTTCACCTTCAAACTCTTCATCAACACCCGCCATAATGCGAAGTAGTGATGATTTACCAGAACCATTTAAACCTAGCACACCAATTTTTGCGCCTGGGAAAAAATGCAACGAAATATCTTTTAAGATAGTGCGTTTTGGTGGCACAACCTTAGATACTCGACTCATCGAGAATATAAACTTATCAGGTAAAACCATGGAAGAAGCCTTCAAATAATAATAAAAATTTCAATGCTGTATTGTAGTGGCTCACAGGTGAAACAGTCAACGAATGGCGTAGCTTTTCAAAAATAAGTAGGCTGTAAGAAAGTGTAGTAAATTGTTTTATATTGTATTGATCAATTGTATGGGTATTTAAATAACTGCATAGTGTTAACAGTTGTTTAGAAGAAAAATATAATGAATAAGTTTAAGTCTAACTTGATTTGCGTTTTCTTAAAAGCGCACATCTTAATTTTAGAGCTGTAATTTGGTTTCACTTTTGTCGTAACACAACTTGAATTTTTATATTGAGCGTTTAGGCGTTTATAAAAGGTATTTAAAACATCACCAGATACTAAACTAAAGGAATAATTATGAAATTAAAATGGCTTGTATCCCTAAGCGCAATAATTTTGGGAGGGTACTCAGTTGCGAGTAACGCTGAGATAATGCGAGTGAATGGACCTTATCAAGGGTTCGGCTTAGGCTCTACCGAATTCGATGTTTATGAAGGGGATAGCCTGCAGTTTACAACGTTTTATACTCAAGTAGGTTATCAGTTTTCACCATATTTTGCACTAGAAGGGCGTTTGGGTATTGGTTTAAATGAGGAGCCAACGCCATTAAATGGGGATGTTTATACTCAAGAACCATTGACAGGAAAAATTACTTCCGAACCTGTACATACTCAAGTTGGTTCCGGCTTACAATTACAAACAAGCATATTTTTAAAAGCTAATTACCCAGTTTCTTCCCGAGTTGGTGTATTTTTATTTGCGGGATACGCTAGAAATAAGTTGAGCTATAACGATGACTACAGCCGTTTTGCAAAAGAAGTTATTGGCTCAAACACAAATCAGTTTCTCATTACAGAGGAAAATTACGATAAGGATGGCAAAACATTTGGGGCGGGGGTTGATTACATGTTAAGCCAACGCTGGCAGGCAATTGCAGAATACCAGTATTTTGATGCAATTCAAGGTAATATCTATGCTCTTAACTTTTCTATAAATTATCGTTTTTAAAACCGCATGCGCTACTGACTCTGGTAGCGCAACTCAAAAAATATTACTTAATAATTCTAAGTGCTTCTATAAATTTCGTTTACTATCCTAAATTTCATTTAGACATCCATACATCTAGAGGTTGATATTTTTGGCATTCTGTTCATAATGAGAGCGTATTAACTCTCGGTTTTTATGAGCAGGAGCTTTAAGAATGCCAATTACAGTAGAAGACGAATTGCCAGCTATTGCACGTTTACGTCATGAAAACGTGTTTGTAATGCCAAAAACGCGTGCAAAAACCCAAGAAATACGCCCTATGCGTTTGGCTATTCTTAATCTGATGCCTAATAAAGTAGAAACCGAAGTACAGTTTATTCGCTTGTTGGCTAACTCTCCGCTGCAAGTAAATGTTGAGCTATTGCGCCTTGATACGCACCGCAGTAGTAGCAACTCAGAGCAACACTTAGATACTTTTTATCGTTATTTCTCAGAAGTAAAAAACAACAACTACGATGCACTGTTAATTACCGGTGCACCGCTCGCACATCTAGAGTATGAAGAAGTAGCGTATTGGGAAGAGCTCAAAGTAATTATTGATTGGGCCGAGCAACATGTAACTTCTACCTTGTTTTCGTGCTGGGCTGCCCACGCGGCCTTATACCACCGTTATAATTTAAAGCGCGATTTAAAAGACAATAAACTCTGCGGGGTGTTTACCCATCAATGTTACTTTGCCCATGGTGCACTTACCCGCGGCTTTGACGATACCTTTTTAGTACCCCACTCACGCTATGGCCACATAGATATTAATAAAATAAACGCCTGTGAAGAGCTGGTGGTATTAGCGGGCTCTGAACGAGTAGGGGCGTATTTGCTTAAAAATAAATCGGGCAGCCAAGTGTTTATTACCGGCCACCCCGAATACGATGCCGACAGTTTAAAAGCCGAATATGAGCGCGATTTACAAAAAAGTCCCGATGCGCCAAAGCCTGAAAACTATTTTCCTGATGACGATGCCAGCAAACAACCGTCTAAAACATGGCAAAGCCACGCGTTTTTACTGTTTTCAAACTGGTTAAATTATTACGTTTACCAAACCACACCCTATGATATTAACTTAGTTAGCCAAGACGTAAGGACTAACAACTATGCCGAATAATCCTCAAAACAATAAGCATGAACAGCTAAGCGCTGCGCTCAAACAGCGTATTTTAATTTTAGATGGTGCAATGGGAACCATGATCCAAGCGCATAAGCTTGAAGAGCAAGACTACCGTGGTGAACGTTTTAAAGATTGGCACGTGCTTATTAAAGGTAATAACGATTTATTAAGCCTAACCAAGCCTGAAATAATTACTGATATACACCGCAGCTTTTTAGCCGCCGGTGCCGATATTATCGAAACCAACACCTTTAACTCGACCACTATTTCGATGGAAGATTACGACATGGCGAGCATAAGCCGTGAAGTTAATTTAGAGTCAGCTAAGTTAGCCCGTACTGTATGTGATGAATTTAGCGCTAAAACCCCAGAAAAACCGCGCTATGTAGCGGGTGTGTTAGGGCCAACATCTAAAACCTGTTCGTTATCGCCGGATGTAAACGACCCTGGCTATCGTAATATCACCTTTGATAAGTTAGTGACTGCGTATGTGGAGTCTACTCTTGCATTAATGGAAGGCGGCGCTGATTTAATACTTATCGAAACCATATTTGACACCCTAAATGCAAAAGCCGCCTCATTCGCGGTAGAAGAGGCGTTTGAACAAGCAGGGCGTACATTACCAGTGATGATATCAGGCACTATCACCGACGCCTCAGGCCGCACGCTTTCAGGGCAAACCACCGAAGCATTTTATAACTCTATTCGCCATATTAAGCCGCTTTCAATTGGCTTAAATTGCGCTCTTGGGCCAGATTTACTGCGCCAATACGTTGAAGAGCTATCACGCGTGTGCGAAACCTTTGTCTCTGTTCACCCTAATGCGGGCTTACCTAATGAGTTTGGAGAATACGATTTAGAAGCAGATGACATGGCAAAAGAGATTATAGATTGGGGTAAATCGGGCTTTATTAATATTGTTGGCGGTTGCTGCGGCACTACGCCTGCGCACATTCGTGCCTTTGCCAAAGGGCTTGAAGGCGCAGCACCACGAAAATTACCAGAGCTTGAAGTGCGCATGCGTCTGTCAGGCCTAGAAGCCTGTAACTTAAATTAAGGAGCCGCCAATGACCCAACAAATTGCAGTATTTACCAATGTCGGCGAGCGTACTAACGTAACTGGCTCGGCCATGTTTAAACGTTTGATCATGGAAGAAGACTACGAGACCGCCCTTAATGTGGCCCGCGAACAAGTAGAAAATGGCGCCCAGGTTATTGATATCAACATGGACGAAGCCATGCTGGACTCAAAAGCGGCCATGGTGAAGTTTTTAAACTTAATTGCCTCAGAGCCTGATATTTCTAAAGTACCTATTATGGTCGACTCCTCAAAGTGGGAAGTCATCGAAGCAGGCTTAAAGTGTATTCAAGGCAAGGCCATTGTTAACTCCATTTCACTTAAAGAGGGTGAAGAGCCGTTTATTCGCCAAGCTAAAATTATAAAACGCTTTGGCGCCGCCGCTGTTGTGATGGCGTTTGATACCGACGGCCAAGCCGATACCGCCGATCGTAAGTTTGAAATTTGTGAGCGCAGCTACCGTATTTTGGTTGACGAAATTGGTTTTCCGCCAGAAGACATTATATTCGACCCCAACATATTTGCCGTTGCCACCGGCATAGAAGAGCACGACAATTACGCCGTAGAATTTATTGAAGGCACCCGCCGTATTAAGCAAAATTTACCGCACTGTAAAGTGTCGGGTGGGGTGTCAAACGTATCGTTCTCGTTTAGAGGTAATAACCCAGTACGTGAAGCGATTCACTCGGTATTTTTATACCATGCGATAAAAGCGGGTATGGATATGGGCATAGTAAACGCAGGGCAACTTGCGGTTTACGACGACATCCCCGAAGAACTTCGTAAAGCCGTAGAAGACGTAATTCTTAACACCGACCCAGGTGCAGGTGAGCGCCTTGTTGAACTTGCACCTAAATATTCAGGCATGGCGCAAGCTGAGCGCGTAGAAGATTTAGAATGGCGCACTTGGTCGGTTGAAAAACGCCTAGAGCATGCCCTAGTAAAAGGCATAACCACCTTTATAGATGAAGACACAGAAGAGTGCCGTGCTGGCGCAGATAAACCTATTCACGTCATTGAAGGGCCACTTATGGACGGCATGAACGTGGTTGGGGATTTATTTGGCGCGGGTAAAATGTTTTTACCCCAAGTGGTTAAGTCGGCTCGGGTAATGAAACGCGCGGTCGCTTACCTTGACCCATTCATTGAAGCCGAAAAAGAAGAGGGCGCGACCAACGGTAAAATTGTTATGGCTACCGTAAAAGGTGACGTGCACGATATAGGTAAAAACATTGTAGGCGTAGTACTGCAATGTAATAACTACGAAGTAATCGACTTAGGCGTAATGGTACCTGCCGATAAAATACTGCAAACAGCAATTGACGAAAAAGCCGATATTATAGGCCTTTCGGGCTTAATTACCCCATCGCTTGATGAAATGGTACATGTTGCCAAAGAAATGAAGCGTCGTGGCTTTGAGCTGCCGCTAATGATTGGCGGGGCAACCACCTCAAAAGCGCATACCGCAGTAAAAATAGAGCCGCAGTACGACAAAGGCGTGGTGTATGTAAATAATGCCAGCCGCGCCGTGGGTGTGGTGTCTAATTTATTATCAAAAGAGCATAAAGCAGAGTTTTTAGCTAAAACCAGCGCCGAGTACGACAAAGTACGCGAACAACAAGCACGCAAAAAGCCGCGCTCAAAACCAGTTACCATACAGCGCGCCCGCGATAATGCTGCAAAACTCGATTGGGATAACTATACGCCACCCGTGCCTAAAAAGCTGGGCGTGACTGAGTTTAAAAATGTATCAATCGCGACTTTACGCAAATACATAGACTGGACGCCGTACTTTATGACCTGGTCAATCGCCGGTAAATATCCGCGCATAATAACCGACGAAGTAGTGGGCGAACAAGCACAAAGTCTATTTAAAGACGCCAACGATATGCTCGATGAGCTTGAAAAGTCAGGCACTTTGCAACCATTAGGTGTTATTGGTTTATTCCCAGCAAACCGTGTGGGCGATGATATAGAAATTTACACCGACGAAACCCGCAAAGAGCTATTAACTACCTCATGTCATTTACGCCAGCAAACCGAAAAGACCGACTTTGCTAACTACTGCCTAGCCGATTACATTGCGCCAAAAGGCACACCCGATTACTTTGGTGCGTTTGCGGTAACAGGCGGTTTAGAAGAAGACGACCTCGCCAATGCGTTCGATGCCAAGCAAGATGACTATAATAAAATAATGGTAAAAGCGGTTGCTGATAGGCTTGCCGAGGCCTTTGCTGAATACTTGCACGAGCAGGTGCGTAAAGAGTATTGGGGTTATGCACCGGATGAAAACCTAGGTAACGATGAGCTAATACGCGAAAACTACCAAGGTATTCGCCCAGCGCCTGGTTACCCAGCGTGCCCTGAGCACACCGAGAAAAAGAAAATTTGGCAACTACTCGATACTGAAAAACGCATTGGTATGCAGCTCACCAGCTCGTACGCCATGTGGCCAGGTGCTGCGGTGTCGGGTTGGTACTTCTCACACCCACAAGCGAAATACTACGCTGTAGCGGCTGTGCAAAAGGATCAGGTAGAAGACTACGCTAAGCGAACTAATATGACGATCGCAGAGGCTGAAAGGTGGTTATCGCCTAACTTGGGGTATGAGCCAGAGTAAAAGAGCAGCGGTCAAAAGTTGAAGCGGTCAGTTTTTAGCTGTCAGCTATCAGTAAAACAAAAACGAGCCGATTTAGGCTCGTTTTTTAAATTACACATAAAAAATCTTTAAGGGTTATTGGCGAGTAGCTCATCTACTTTTTTTATAACATCTTCTGGTGTTGGTTCTGTCGTTTGTTGTTTTAACCAATCTGTTATTTCTTCGCTGACTCTGTAACCTTTTTCAATGCAGTAGTGTTGAGAGGTAACCCAAATATCTGCCCTCCTAGAAGTGCTATACGAATTACAAACCGTATAGCCTTCACTTTTAATTTTACTTTCAATAAAGTAAGTATAAGTAGGAACTGAAATTAATAGTAAAATTAAAGTAATCCCACAGAGCTTATACCATTTAATTAGAAGCTCTGGTTTTATTTCAATATTTCTTACTTTTAAGAATATCATTCGAGTAAGCATTGCAAATGCTGGCGTATATAAAATTAAACACGCACTAAAACTTTTCTCATTAAAAATCAGCGGGTGCTTATTTAACGCCTCAAAGACAAATACTAATTCATTATATGACGCAATCGGTAAAACTATGGTGATGATAAAGAATAAAACAAATAAAAATACACTCTTTATATTTTCACTTAACGTTATTCTTTCGTGTTTCATTAAATTCCCTTTAATCAACATTTAAATAAGGCATACAATTAAATTACGATTAAACTTTATACGGTTTTCGTCATATGCATTATTAGCAATTCTTAGACTAGCTATAATTTTTTAGTTATCCTATTGGTATAAATTAAACACATAGCTGTTCCTCTAACAAGAGTGCCTACAAGAATAAATAAACTAGACTCCACTTTAAGTCTTTCACTGTGAAAAACGAAGTAGCAGGCTTTGTTTAGGTTAAAAAAGTAAGGTGTCTTATGTCAATTTTACAAAAGCATAAAGCAGGTTTAGTTCATATAAAAATATTATCATCGTATCAATTTTTAAGAGTAGAAAAACTA
This sequence comes from Pseudoalteromonas sp. Scap25, assembly GCF_013394125.1. Taxonomy (GTDB): domain Bacteria; phylum Pseudomonadota; class Gammaproteobacteria; order Enterobacterales; family Alteromonadaceae; genus Pseudoalteromonas. Next base: position 958,090 of record NZ_CP041327.1, read on the forward strand.
AATGCAAGGATCGCGGACTATTAAAACTTATGAAGTTAGCTTCTTAAAACGTACTTTAAATTTAGTTTTACTATTTACCCATATAATTTTTTTATTTGCAGTAGCTGCCATAGCATTCGATCGTGAGAGTTTTGAGGCGATAAGTAACGCAAGATATGGCAATAGCGCTCCCTTAATGCAATCTAAATTAGCAGATATATTTGTATCCTCTTGGTTTGCTTATTTGTGCTTAGCTTTGATCCCCATAACTTTAATAAAAGAGCGCTTTATGAAAAGCTATAACGTTCGAATTTATTCAAATGTACTAGCTTCGTTTATATGCGGATTAATAATCTATATATTCATTAATAAACTGTATAGTTTATAAGGTTTATTTAATGTGACTTTTAGCTTCTTTAATCGGAAATTTATAACTTAAAAGGAAAAAATATCTAATGGAAAATATTTTTTGTGGGTATTATGATGAGGAAACGGAGCAGGATGTTCCATTACAACCAAACATTAGTGAAGCTATAACCTTTTTCAAAAGTTTTATTTGGGAGAATGAGAATTCAGAATCCGCCATGAAAATTTTATTTTTTCAAGCTTTAGGGGATAATGAGGCTTCATTACAAATAAGTTGCCTAGAAAAAAGTTTATGGTGCATTTCTACCAGTGTTTCCATCCGAAGGCGCTTTCTTGGACCTTTTTTTAAGCGTAACACCTTCAAAATCTTTATAGATAAAAATGAAGATGAAACAGAAAGTATAATACGTTTATTTTATGATAGTTCGCCTCACAAATTTGCTGCCTTTTTAAAAAATAGTAAAGGCTAAGCCTTAAGAGGAGTTACACATTTAATCTCTTTATAAATCTATTCTATTACTTTGAATAAAGGACTATCAATGAAGTATCTAAATTACATATTACTTTGCCTATCTCTATTTTTCACATCGAACACATTTGCGCTTGAGCAAAAGTATCACGAGAGTGTTTTACCTGTTATTGCTGCTTTTAAAACGCATGATAAAACTGCGATTGCTGCGCATATTCGCTACCCTCTAAAAAGGCAGTATCCACTTCCTGATATTAAAAATGAAGCTGAGTTTATTAACCGCTTTGATGAAGTGTTTGATGAGGAACTTGTTGCCGTTATTGGCAGCTCTAATATCAATACCGATTGGGATAACGTAGGTTGGCGCGGCATTATGCTAAATAACGGCGTAATGTGGGTAGACACAGACGGCAAAGTTATTGCTGTGAATACACAAAATACCACTGAGCAAGCACATGCAGAAAAGTTAATCGCTCAAGATAAACAATCACTCCATTCAAGTATTAAAACCTTTCAAAAACCAATACTTGATTGGAAAACAGCTAACTATCGTGTTCGCATTGATGATTTAGGCGATGGAAACTTCCGCTATGCGTCGTGGAGCATTGATAAAAGCCCAAGCGACAAGCCTGATATCGTTTTAATTAATGGTGATATTACCTTTGAGGGTAGTGGCGGCAATCATCACTATACGTTTAAAAATGGACGTTACAGTTACGTGTTACATGTCACTATTATTGGTTGCGATACATCTTCACTTGGTTGGCTTGAAGTATATAAAAACGATAAGCAATTGTTATTTGAAGGCGCTGTAAGTAAAGGTTAATACAGTAGCGAAAAGAGTACATAGTTACTAATGATTAAACAGAATTAGATATAAAATATGAAAATAGAAGATATAAAACTTAAAATTGAAAGATCTGAATTTTATAAAAACTATAATGTTAAACAGTTGATTAAACTGGTTATTGATTTATATGAAAGCTACCGAATTGAAAATACTAATTTAGAGTATGACGGCGATATGCTTCTTTTTCAGTGCAGGGAAGATAGCCTTAGTAAAGACTACTTTATTGTTGATATTACACGCCAAATTATTCCTGATTTAGACGACATAGATGAAGCTACAGATGCTATGCAGCAACTTAGTACGACTTTTAAATTTTTACCAAGCGAGGCTGCATTTGCGCTTTCAACAACGAGTCAGTGGTGTTCTGCGTTAAATGAGGTTGATAGTCTTAGGGCGTTTATTGAAAATAGTGAAGCTTTTCAATGGGCTATTAAAAATGATGTGGTAAAAGTAGATATTGAATTATCTTATATATAAATATTAAAACAATAACTGTAGTCGCATGAGTTGCATCTTACTTCTTTGCTTACTGTCAATGTAAAAAATTATTTAGCAATTTGCTGCTCTTAACCACTTTAAACAAGGCAATTTTATGAAAACGATTGGCATGCTCGGAGGTATGAGTTGGGAGTCTACAACCAGCTATTACAAAGCCTTAAACGAAGGCGTTAAAAACTCATTGGGTGGACTACATTCAGCCAAAATTTGTATGGTGAGCGTCGATTTTGCAAAAATTGAAGCACTACAGCATCAAGGCGATTGGCAACAAACAGCTAAGTTACTCACCAAGGCGGCTAAATCTGTTGAGGCTGGTGGTGCCGACTTTTTACTTATTTGTACCAACACTATGCATAAAGTGGCCGATGAGATTGCCAGTAATATTACCATTCCTATTTTGCACATAGCCGATGCCACCGCCGAGCAACTAAAGCACGATAACATTACGCGAGTAGGGTTGTTGGGAACGCAATTTACAATGGAGCAAAACTTTTACAAAGAGCGTTTAACCGATAAGCATAACATTGAGGTATTAATACCTGAGCCTAATGAGCGAAAGCGTGTGCACGAGGTTATTTATTCGCAGTTATGCCAAGGGATTATTGATGACGATTCGCGAGCCGATTATGTGCGTATTATAGAGCGATTATTTGAGCAAGGCGCGCAGGCCATCATTTTAGGCTGTACTGAAATCGCCTTGTTGGTAAAGCCACAACATACGCAGGTTCCGCTTTACGATACTACCAAAATACATGCCGAAGCAGCAGTAAAACTAGCGCTGGCAAAATAAATAAGGTTGAGCTTAATTCTGTAAATAATTACTTCGTTATGCTTGCATACACTGATGCTAATAGTTAAGGAATCTGGGGGGGGGGAGGTGAAAAAGCTTACTATTTATTTGTTACTTTTATTATCTGTTGGATATTCTACAGTTGCTTTATATTCGCTCATCAATAGTGATATTGAAGATGTTATTATTTGCAGCACTGATGAGAATACTCATTACATCCCAAGTGATGCTTGTGAATATTACTTACTTAATTATAGAGCCGATAAGAGTGATATTGAATCACTTGAATCAGGCGCTGGTCTAGCATTTTTATTTGAGATTAAAGATATAGATAAGCGCGATGCTTATATCGAATACTTTATTTCTAAAGGAATCAAAGTAAATACGTTAAGTGACATAGATGGTTTATCACCTCTACACTCGGCTATTTTGCTTAATGACTTTGGTTTAGTGCAACTTTTAATTGATAAAGGCGCGAGTATTACTATTAAAGAAAAATCACATGGGCTTATACCTTTAGAGTTTATTCATAAACTGAGTGAAAGAAATGCTCAGATAGATAGGCAGCTGATATCTGAACTTTTGACGTCGATTTCAAATAATAAACAGGCTGGTTAATTCAAAGAATTACCGAATATGTTAAATCTAGTGATTTTATTATTTACCAACAAAAAAACCGCCAATTGGCGGTTTTTTATTAGCAAGTAAAGCTGTTAACACGCTTTATATTAATGACCTTTCTCAAAGTCATTTACTTCGCGCTCGGCCTCATCTTTGGATTTACCGTATTTTTGCTGAATTTTACCAACAAGCTCGGTACGGCTACCTTCAATTTTATCTAAATCATCGTTGGTAAGATCGCCCCATTTTTGTTGCGCTTTACCTTTAAGTTCTTTCCAATTTCCTTCGATACGATCGCTATTCATAATTAGCTCCTTATTAAGAGTGATGATTTTTCATTTTAAAAGCGTTACTAATAAAATGATTTTTAACGTTCACTCATAAAGGTGCAAAGCCTATACCAGAAAGTGAAATGTTAAGTTTTTAATATATATCAATTGGTTATGGTTTTTTGATGCGTAAGGTTTTTTTCTGGTGGCGAGCTTTATAAAAATTCTGCAGGGTGGCTTGTAATTATTTCAGGGACTGTCACTTCAGGGGTTATTATTGCAGGAACACTGTGCTGGTTTTTTATAAGTACAAAAAAAGCAAGCTATTAAAGCTCGCTTTGCTGTTTAATAAAGGAATTAATGTCTAAAGCTTGGCATTAGCGCAGGAATGCCTGGCAGCATACCTACCAGTGCCATTACACCGGTTAATAACACAAACATTATAAGTGGGATGACCCAGCGACTCATTCGCGATAAATCAGCACTTCTTTCTTTACAGCCAATAAGGCCCAAGTTATCAAGTAGCATAGTTAATGACCAACCAAATGCAGGGTTTACTAGGCTTGATGCAAACACCACAATGGCGGCTGATTGGGTGGTTTTACCTTCACGGGTCATTTCCATACCCGCTTCAAGTAGTGGAATGAACACCCCTACAATTAATGCAACACACAATACTGGCTGCCAAATAGCTAAGTCCATTGGATAGCCCCAAACACCCGCGATAATACAAAATAACGCAGTTAAAATTGCGCCTGCAGGAATAGGGCGTTTTGCAATAGCAGCAGGAACAATGTAAGTGCCCCAAGATGACGCAAAGTTAGCACCGCCTAAAAGCGAGCCAAAGGTTTGTCTTGTTGATGCGCTAAGCATGGTATCGTCAATATTCATTTGTACTTTTTCAGTACGCTCAGGGTAACTAATTTTTTGAAATACTTGATGGCCTAAAAAGTCAGGAGACCACATAGCAACCGCTAAAACTGCAAAAGGAAGTACAACTACAAAGCTTTCAGCTGTTGGTAAGCCAAGCATCCAGCCGGTGTTTTCGCCCCACCAGTACATAGGGTTCATGTTTGGTAAGCCCGGTGCAGTATGAAACTCAAACGGTGCACCCAATGCAAAAGCAGTAAAACCACCAATTAAACAGCTCAGTGGCACGGCTAACCAGCGTTTTTTGTAATGCTCCAATAAAGCATAAAGTAAAATTGTGGCTAAGATTACGATAAAGGCAATATGGGTCATTTGAATTTCTTCAGCCCATGCAAACAGCTTTTTAACTTGTGAAATGGTACCCACAAAGCCCAAATAAAGAAGTAGGCCACCACACACTCCTTTACTGGTGAGCTTGGCCATGAGACTGCCGCCTTTACTAAATGCTAATATCAATCCAAAGGCTCCTATGAGCAAACCAAAGGCCATAGGGTGTCCGCCTGCGGCAACCACAATAGGAATTAATGGAATGAGTGGGCCATGAGTACCCGCTAAGTTAGCGGTCGGTAAAATAAAGCCAGAAAATAGTAAAATAAATAGCGAAACAATTAAAAGTTCGTAGCGTACGTTTTCAAGTACAAAGCCATCACTTAAACCCAAAGGGCCTGCAAACGTGGCAGCAATGGCTGCTACCATTACTACTTTACCTATAGTAGCGGCCATTGCTGGAATGGTGTCTTCAAATTCAAAGCGATAATCTCTAAACGGTAAATTTGGACGCCAGCGTTTTGGCTGCATAATTTGCAGTTCGTGCTCTAGATAAGCGTCGCGGCTTTCAAACTCAGAGCTGGGTTTATGAAGATTTTCATAGCTATCGGACACGGTTTGAGTATCCGCTCCTGGTATAGCATCAGATGAATTATCATCTAGCGGCTTGGTGGTCATGACTTCTCCTGCAACTTTGTTGCTAACTCAAAATAAAAATACAGCTTTTACAAAGCAAATGAACGTTGAGTGCGCAGGGTAAAACAGCTTGCTACAGATTGTAATTAGGCAAAAGGTCGTGCATAGCCCAGTTTAACGCTTTGTAAGTGTTAACAAAAATAGCAAAGGGATGTGTTGTAACTGGCTTGTTAAATTTAAAAGATCTTTAAATTCAGTGGTTTATTGTTCTGTTTTTACAGTGTGATCTTGTCATGCAGAATAGCGAAAAGGTCATAAAATCAGCAGATTCAGCAGCAATCATTCTTTAGTCTAATAAAGGTGACGTTAGCCGCTATTTGCTTATTATAAATACAATTAGCCGCAAAGTTGCACAAAAGCTAATAATACTTAGTTTTAGCGGAATAACTATTTTTGGACTCAAGATAGGGTTTTAAAAGGTAATAATAGGAGTAAAGTAAAAACATAGCGCAAAGTGACTAAACAAGAAAATGCCTTTATGTAACGTATTTATAAAGGCATTTCTGGGTAAGCTTGTTTGTTTTCACCGCCAGTTAAACGCTGTAACAACCGACGCTGGCTTGAGAGTAATTGCCCTGAGCGTTCATTCATTATTTTGCAGGTTTTAGTTTTTAGCTCAAGCTGATGCAATAGCTTAGTAGTAAGGGTGTTTATATCAACAGGTAGAAGCGCGGTTAATTGTGCTAAACCTTCTTTGCCACCTTGTAAGCCTAAACTCACCAAAAAGCCATCGCGCTGGTTGTGCGATTCATTTAAGCTTTCTAAAAAGCCGAGCATTTTTTTATTATGTGTTTCTAGCTGCACATTACGTTGGCTTAGCAATTCGTATTGCGTTTCAAGTAATTCAATTAACGCGCCTAGCTTAGTAATGTCTTGTTGCAGACTTACAATATACTCTTTTACAGTTTTCATTTTTTATGAAGTTCAACCATAGCGTTAACGGTTTCATCAATATTAATTTTAAATTCACCACTGGCAATTGCCGCTTTCATCATGGCTACTTTATCCATATCAACGTCTGGCTTTGCAGCTAAATCTTGAAATGTTGAGTCTATTGATTTACTTAATGCACTCACTGAGTTTGCTTGCTCTTGTTTAGTCGCTACAGGTTGTTGTTCTGGTTTTGCATCCAGTGAAGAACGCTGGTTTGTTTTTTGGCTTTGATCAACCGCAGTGGTTGTTATTGCACTTATATTCATTGTTTATTACCTAATTCGTTTATCGAATTTATATTGCTTAGTTTATATCAGCGACCAAGTACAAGCATTACTTAACTTTTATTTCGACATTTTTTAAAATGTCGCCTCTGCCACGCCTTGCGCAATTACTCTACCTTGAACTACTTTTTTTGATGATAAATTTTTTACATTAATAACCTCACCAAGCTGGCCATCTTCAAGAGCAATGGCTTTAACATTGGCTGAGAAAGTTGCGGTATTTATTTGCAGTGAAATATGCTCATTTTTATTGATTAAATACTGCTTTTCTAGGTATCGGGTGGAGATCACCGTGCCTTTATCAATCTCGCGTTTAACGGTAAGTCCAACTAGCTGGTCAATACCGGTTTCGCCTTGGTGGCGGTGCTTACCTAAATCCACGCTTTTATATTCTAAGTCTTGCTTATTAAGCACTTTACCTCGGTTTAAAGTGTGCTTGGCAGCTACTAGGTTTATCCACACACTTACTTTGGCACTGGCTCTAAAACGCCAAGCAGGCGATGGGCAAGATACAGAAATACTCACCCTGCCTGCAGGTGGCGTGTGATTTTGTGAGCGAGTGATTTGCAATTCATCACAGCTTAAATTTTCGCTGCCTTTAGGAATAAATAATTCTATATCTTGTCGCTGACTTTGCGAATTAACTGAGCGCAAATAGCTCTTAATTTCACTGTGCAAAAACTGCCGAATTTCTTTATCAAAATTAATGGGGATGGCCATAGCATGAGCTGGCAGAAGTCCAATAGTTAAAAGTAAGCGGAAAAACCAACGCTTCCCTTGGGGAAGTTTAGCTTCCGTGTGCTGGGCTGTTTTTTGCTCTTTTTTTATGTAAGTCATTGAAAAAGTATACTTTTAAAAGTTGGCATAAAGGTTGTTATACACAAGGTAGAAAGTGTATGCGAAGCGCGAAAGCATACAAGAAACAAAAATTAGAGGCAACAATGGAACTATTTGATAAAGCGTTAGGTGTTCACCCTTTTTCAATGAAATTAAGGTTAGACAGAGCAGAAGTCATTGCCAGTAACTTGGCTAATGTTGACACGCCTGGGTTTAAATCTCGAGATGTAGATTACCGTCAAATTATGCAAAGTGTCTCATCCAGTTTTTCGCAAAACAGAGATGTTGATTTTGCTGGTGTACAAACGGATGAACTTAAATATCGCGTTCCTTATCAACCATCAAGTGATGGCAACACTGTTGAGTTAAATATTGAGCAAGCAAAATTTGCCAGCAACAGTATGGATTTTCAAACCAGTTTGACCTTTTTAAATATGAAAATAAATGGCTTACATAAAGTTATTTCAGGGAAATCATAATGTCTTTTAATTCAATTTATGACGCTAGCGGCAGCGCCATGCGCGCTCAAGTTATTCGCCTCGACACCATTGCATCTAACCTAGCCAATGCCGATACCGCAGCCGGTTCAGAAGCCGACGCTTACAAGGCACTTAAACCAGTATTTTCTGCTTTGTACAAACAAACACAAGACAGCCAATCAATTTCAGCCTCGGTTGATGTATTAGGGATCACTGAGTCAAACCGTGCGGTAGAGCAGCGCTACGAGCCAAATAACCCAATTGCTAACAACGATGGTTATGTATTTTACTCCAACGTAAATGCACTTGAAGAAATGGCAGATATGATGTCTGCAAGTCGCAGCTACCAAACATCTGTTGAAGTTATGGGGCGTGTAAATAGCATGCAGCAAAGTATTCTTAAGTTAGGACAATAATATTATGCAAGTTAATTCAGCCGTTCCAAGCGCAGCCGACGGGGCAAAAAACACCACGAATATTGCCGGTAATAGTTCAGCAGATGAAATGTCGACCATGTTTTTAGAGTTACTTGTTGCGCAAATTAGTAATCAAAATCCATTACAACCTATGGACGGCACTCAATATGTGAGCCAGCTTGCGGAGTTTTCTAATGTTGAGTCGTTACAAAGCATTCGCCAAAACACCGCCGATGGTTTGGATTATGTGAGCAGCTTAGCGGTGCTTGAAGCCACTAATATGGTTGGCCAAACGGTTGATGTACAAGCAAGCAGTATTGCCCTTGAACAAGATGGCAGTGTCTCTGGCATGGTTAATTTAGGGGAAGCCGCAGACTCTGTCACTGTGCAACTTTATAACCAAGAAGGTGAGCTAGTTGAAGAAAAACAACTGCCTTATTCTGGAGTCGGTTCGCTGCGTTTTGAATTTGAAAACCAAGAAGCCGGTGCGTATGCAGTGAGAGCGTATGCCACTACAGCAGAGGTACCAAAGCAGCTTGATACTTGGCTAAGCGGTGAGGTTGAGCGTGTTTCTGTAGGTAAATCGTTAGAAGATATTTTATTACAAGTCGATGGTTTGGGTAATTTTGGTATCACTGAAATTAATCAAGTGGCATAAATAAGAGGAATAAATAATATGTCTATGTTCAATATAGGATTAAGTGGTCTTAAAAGTACCCAAACAGGATTAGAAGTAACCAGTAATAATATTGCTAACTCGGGTACTGCTGGTTATAAAAATAACACCGCAGAATTTGCCGCAGTGTATAACGGCAGTCAACGCGGCGGCGTTAAAGTTGCCAATGTTAAAGAAGATTTTGTCACCGGTGGTGAAATTGTGCGCACCGGTAATGCGCTGGATATTGCTATTGATGGCCAAGGTTTTTTTGCCATATCAGAAAACGGCCGAACAGCTTACACCCAAGCAGGCCAGTTTCAGTTAGATAACGACTTAAATATTGTTAATGCCAACGGCGGCAAACTGCAAGGTTTTGGCGTGTCTCAGGTTGATGGTGGTGATCCGACAATTGTACCAGGTGTATTAACCGATTTAAAAATTGAAGCCTCAAACATAGAAGCACAAGCCAGTACCAATATTAACTTTAACGGTAACTTAAGTTCTTCTAGCGACGTGATTGCTTATCCAACAGCTCCTGCGGTATTTGATCCTAAAGATGGTAGTCAATATAACTTTTCTCAATCTACCGAAGTATTCGACTCCTTAGGTAACAGCCATGTAATGACCCAGTATTTTAACCATACGGGTAGCAACGAATGGCAAGCGATGTTTTTCTTAGATGGTAAACCCCTTACTCAAGCTCAGCTTTCAGCGCTTGGTTCGACGACAGGTACTCAAGCTATTGATGATGGTGCGAGTGGTTCAATTAACGCCGGTACCATTACACTTAACTTTGATACCGATGGCCAAATGGTGCCGTTTTCAGGCGACTTAACGTCGGTTGATTTAGAGGTGCCTATTACTTCAACGCCAGGTAATGCAGAAATAACCAGTGGCGCAGCAGCATTAAATATCGCGCTTAAATTCGATGGTACAACGCAGTTTGGTTCAAGTTTCAGTGTTAACGAAAACGATGCCAACGGCTATACCTCAGGGGCGTTTTCTGGTGTAAAAGTTGAAGACGACGGCCGTGTATTTGCAACATTTACTAACGGTGAATCTAAATTACAAGGTCAGGTTGTACTTGCCTCGTTTGCGAATGTTGATGGTTTAGAGCAAGGCAGTAATACCGTGTGGTATCAAACTGAAGAGTCAGGCTCTGCACTTTATGGCGAGCCAGAAAGTGGCTCACTGGGTAAATTACTGTCGGGTTCATTTATGGGCTCAAATGTTGATATTAGTGAACAGCTGGTTGGCTTAATGTCATTTCAACAAAATTACCAAGCCAATGCTAAAACCATCAGCAGTGCTGATGAAATGATGCAAATTTTATTTAGTAACACCTAAGGAAGCTGAGCGTGGAAAAGTTAATTTATACCGCCGTTTCGGGTGCTGAACTTAATAATACCGCCTTACGCGTTGCTGCAAATAACTTAGCAAATGTTAGCACCGTAGGCTTTAAGGCCGACTTAGAGCAAGCGCAATCTATGATGGTACAAGGCGAGGGCTTTCGTACTCGTTACCACGCGCAACTAACACCAGTAACTACTGACTTATCGTCAGGGCCAATCATGGATACTGGCCGTAATCTTGATTTAGCACTGAGCAATGGCGGTTATCTAGAGGTGATGGATGACAATGGCGAACCGGCTTATACCCGTGCGGGTAATTTAGTGGTTGATGCCGACGGCTTTATTACTGTTAATGGCCGACGTGTGCAAGGTGACGGTGGCGATATTCAACTTCCTGAGTTTGGTGATATTGAAATTGGCTCAAACGGCATGATCAACCTCACCCCCATTGGCGGCGGTGTAATTGCAGAAGATGCGCAAATTAAATTAGCCAGTACCGATGCAAACTTAATTAAAGGTGCTGATGGCTTACTCAGAGCTAACGATTTACAGCCGCTTGAAGCCGACGAAACAATTACAGTAAGAACCGGTGCTTTAGAAGGTTCTAATGTGAATGCCGTGGCTGAAATGATCAAAACCATGAATATTAGCCGCCAATTTGAGATGAATGTAAAAATGATGAAGTCTGCTGACGAATTAGCGACCAGCGGTAATAAACTCATCAGCGGACGTGGATAAACAGGAAGCCAAACATGAATTCAGCATTATGGGTGAGTAAAACCGGTCTTGCAGCGCAAGATTTAAGAATGACAACAATATCTAATAACCTAGCGAACGTAAGCACTGCCGGTTTTAAAAAGGACAGAGCGGTATTTGAAGATTTATTTTACCAAGTACAAAAACAGCCTGGCGCGCAGGTAGATGAGCTTAATCAGCTGCCATCTGGGATTCAGGTCGGAACCGGTGTTCGTATTAACGGTACGCAAAAGCAATTTACCGAAGGTAGCTTTGAAACAACCAGCAATCAATTAGATGTAGCCATTGCTGGGCAAGGTTTCTTTCAAATTGAAAGTCCTGATGGCGAGTTATTGTTTACTCGTAACGGCCAGTTTCAGCTTAACTCTGAGTCATTACTGGTAAACAGCAACGGCTTACCTTTGGCGCAAAATATTGCGCTACCAGAGGGCACCACTAAAGTGAGTATTGGCACCGACGGCACCGTTACTGCGGTAGTAGGTAAGGATGCGCAAGCGGTTGAGTTAGGTCAAATGTTAACGGTTAACTTTGCAAATCCTGCAGGCCTACAAAGCTTAGGTGGCAATTTGTACCGCGAAACAGCAGCATCCGGTGAACCTGTTGAGGGGATCCCCGGTGAAGATGCTTTTGGTGGCTTGCAACAATTTACTATTGAAGGCTCAAACGTGAGCGTTGTTGATGAAATGGTCAGCATGATTGCCGTACAGCGCGCTTACGAGATGAACGCTAAAGTGGTCTCTGCAGCAGATGAAATGCTGCGCTTTATAAATCAAAACGTATGATTATGATGAATAAGTTAACATTATTTTTGCTGCTTTTGGGTGTTGCTGGCTGTAGCAATACCCCGTCAAAAACCCAAATGGTGGAATGCGAAGTGGTGTATGGGGAAGTTAAATGTCCGCAAAACACCACTCAAAAATCAGTTCAAGACTATGAAATAAGCCAAGATGCCTATGCACAGGGTTTGAATCAGCAAGATGGGAGCTTATTTCAAGATAACTATATGTTTTCTTTGTATGCAGATAAACGTGCTTACCGAGTTGGCGATATTTTAACTGTGGTGCTTAACGAGCGCACGCAATCAAGTAAAAGTGCCGATTCGAGTTTAGATAAAAGCACCGACTTTGATGTTGCTGTGCCAGTTGCTGGTGCACTCAATGTAGCTGATTTTAATTTGGGTATAGGCTCGAGTGCCAAGTTTGACGGTGAAAGCAGCGCCAGCCAACAAAACTTCCTGAGTGGCGCTATTACCGTGCGGGTGAATCATGTTTTATCTAATGGGTCGCTGGTTATTAAAGGGCGTAAGCAAATTAAACTTAACCAAGGCGATGAATACATTGAAATTGAAGGGCTAGTTCGCCCTGGCGATATTGATGTAAGTAACCGTGTTTCGTCGCTTCGTATTGCTGAAGCGCAAATAAGCTATACCGGCAAAGGCACATTGGCTGATGCGAATCGTCCAGGTTGGTTTACCACTTTATTTACCCGATTCTTAAACCCGTTCTAAGGGATTACTGAGGTTTTAATGAAATATTTACTATTAATGCTAGTGTGCTTTTTTAGCCTATTAGCGCCTGCAACTGTGACCGCCAAAGCACGTCCATTATTAGATATTGTTGATGTGCTAGGCGTGCGAGAAAACCAACTCGTGGGTTACGGTTTAGTAGTGGGCTTGCCGGGGTCTGGTGATAAAGCCCAAGTAAAATTTGCCGGCCAATCGCTAAGTAATATGCTAAAGCAATTTGGTGTCTCTGTAGATGAAGAGCGATTACCAAAATCAAAAAATATAGCGGCTGTTGCTGTCCATGCTACGTTGCCGCCTATGGGAAGCCCAGGCCAAGCGATTGATGTAACTGTGAACTCATTGGGTGATGCAAAAAGCTTACATGGTGGCAGCTTAATGTTGACCCCGTTAAAAGGGGTTGATGGCAAAGTGTATGCGCTAGCACAAGGTAATTTAGTGGTGGGCGGCATTAATGCTAGCGGTAAAAGTGGCTCCTCGGTGACTGTTAATGTGCCTACTTCAGGGCTTATTCCTAATGGTGCAATTATTGAGCGCAGTGTTATGGCTATGTATGAAAGTCAAAGCGATGTAATTCTTAATTTAAAAGATCCAAATTATCAAACTGCCCGCAATGTTGTACGTGCTATCAATAAAGTATTTGGGCCTGATGTAGCTACTGCTGAAAACTGGGCGCGCTTAGTGGTTAGTGCGCCAAGCGATGCCAATAGTCGCAACACGTTTATGTCGATGCTACAAGATATTACTGTAGAGCAAGGTTCTGAGCGCCCAAAAATTGTATTTAATAGCCGCACAGGTACTGTCGTAATGAACAATACAGTGCGAGTTAATCAGGCTGCGGTTAACCATGGCAATTTAACCATTACCATAAGTGAACAAGAGCAAGTGTCGCAACCAGGGCCGTTTTCAAATGGCCAAACTACGACCACGCAATCAAGTGATATCACGGTAGATCAACAACAAAAAAATATGCTGTTGTGGCCTGAAGGCACCTCATTAGATGAAATTGTAAAAGCGGTAAATGCACTTGGCGCAACGCCAGCCGAGCTTATGTCGATATTAATTGCACTTGATAATGCTGGGGCTCTAGAAGCCGAGCTATTAGTTATTTAAAGGAAATAGCCATGAAAATAGAGTCATCAACCCAATTATCTCAGTCATTAGCGATAGACCCCACTCATCTAGAAAATATTACCGGCAACAGTGAAGCTGGCGTTAAACAGGCAGCAGAGCAGTTTGAAGCCATTTTTTTACAGCTGGTATTAAAAAGTATGGATAGCACCACCAAAACTATGGCCGGTGACAATGGTTTTTTTAATAGTAACGAGCAAGCGCAATTTAGAGATATGCATAATGCTCAAACCGCGCAGCATTTAGCGTCAACTCATCAACTGGGTCTAGCCGAAGCGATTGTTAAGCAGTTTGATGAGAAAATTGCCCCCATAGAAAATACATTTAAGAATAGCCAAAGCTTGGTCGCTAATGATCAACATAAAGGTGCTGAAAGCGTTGAGCCAACCCAAAGCTATGATATTTATGCGGGGTCGGCATTTGTTCAGCCATTGAATGCTAATACGATTAGGTAGTTAATTATGTCTATGTTAAATAACGCGTTAAGCGGTCTCAATGCGGCTAATATTGCGCTGACTGTGTCAGGGCAAAATGTGGCGAATGCAGCCGTTGAAGGTTACTCGCGTCAGCAAGCTCAATTTAAAACCTCTAATGTATATTTAGGTGGGGTTGAGGTGGCATCGGTTGATCGGGTTGTTGACGCCTTTTTAAATGACGATATTTGGCGTACTAATTCCGATACCAATTTTTATGAAAACAAACAGTCATACCTAGGCTTTATTGAGCAAATAATTGGTACCGACTCGTTAAACTTAAATAACTCCCTTGCAAGCCTTACCAATGCATTAAATGCAGCGACGACCAAGCCAGACTCACAGGCTTTTAGACAGCAGTTTTTGTCCTCAGTTGAAGGGCTTATGCAAGATTTTGCGCAGATTAATGGCGCACTGGCTGGCCAAGAAACTAAACTCAATGCGCAAATGAGCAATGTGGCACTAAGTGTGTCATCGATTACGAAACAGATAGCCGAAATCAACAGCAGTATTGGGGTAGCAACAGCGAATAATCAATCAACCGCAGAGCAAAAAGACAATCGCGAGCGCTTAGTAAACCAGTTATCAGGGCATATTGGTGTATCTATTGTTGAACGAAATAATGGCTTTATTGATATTAGTACCTCAAGTGGTGCCCCGTTAGTAGTAGGCAGTAAAGCTGCATCAATCTCGGTCAGTGGTACAACAGTCACCAGTGAATTTATTGGCCAGAAATTTACTCTTGATAAAAATGTTGGTGGCCAATTTGGTGGCTTAATAAGCGTTGATAATGATGTAATAAAACCAACTCTTGCAACCTTAAACAGCTTAGTTTCCGACCTTGCTGATGATATGAATGGTGCATTACAAAGCGGTTTTGATTTAAATAACGACCCTGGTGAAGCATTGTTTACTTACAACCCATTAAACCCATTAGGGACGATCGAGATAAACCCTGTTATCACTTCCGATAAGCTTGGTTTTAAAGACAGTAGTACTTCCGGGCCTGGTGATAATTCAAACATTGCTAATATCGTTACCTCAATGGCAGGAAAAGGCGATAAATTTACGTTATTAGTGGGTGAACTGGCAATTACTAGTAAGCAAAATTTAAGTAGTATCTCTACCGCTACGAGTTTAAGTGAAAATGCCATCGCAGCGCGTGATAGCTTTAGTGGTGTAAACCTTGATGAAGAGGCGGCAAGCTTAATGCATTTTCAGCAAATGTATAGTGCCAATGCCAAAGTGATCAGCACTGCCGATCAAATGTTTAAATCTTTACTGCAAATGTTTTAAGGGGCAATGTTATGCGAGTAAGTAGTCATCAGCTTCATTTAAATTCAATAAAAAACATCCAAATTAATACTGAAAATTTTAACGAAAAGTCGACTCAATTAGCAACCAATAAGCGTATTCTTAAGCCGTCTGATGATCCACTTGGCACTGTGATGATTATGAATTTAGGTTCAGAAATTAAATCGCTAGAGCAATACAAAACCAATATGGACGCAGTTAACTTTTCACTGGGTCAACAAGAAGTACAATTGACTGGTATTGTTAACCAAATATATTCCTTACAGAGTTTACTTACTACCGCAGCTGATGATTCGATGGGTGAGGCAGAAATTAAAGCGCTTGGTCAAGAAATGAGAGTGGCTTTTCCTGCGATTGTTGATTTACTTAATGCAACAGATAGCGACGGAAAGTATTACTTTTCGGGCAGCAAAACGGATGAACAACCATTTCAAATCGATGCCACGGGTAATTACGTTTATACCGGTGACGATATTGTCAGAGAAGTTGCTGTATCTGATGACTCAAGTGTAAAAAATAATATTGTGGGTGATGATTTAGACCCAGGTGCCGGCTTTTTAAATGCCATGCAAGACTATCTTGTTGATGTAAATAATCCACCGGCAGGTGGCGTTGGCAATCAATCACGGGTGATGATAGATAAATTAGCAGACTTTCTAGGTACTATTAGTAGCCAAGTGACTACAATTGGTTCTACTATGGCGTCGCTTGATTCTATTACTACCAGTAATCAAGATATCACTACGTTTACGGTGAATTTACAGGATGATTTAAGTGCTGTAGATTACCCTGAAGCGTTTATCTCGATGAAAGAGTCAATGGCGGCGTATGAGTCATCGATGCAGGTTTACTCAACAGTAAGCAAACTTTCATTGTTTTCATACATTTAAAAATTATAATATTTTCAGGAACTAACTATGCTGGTTAAAAGTAGCGAAAAGGCACAAGCAATTGACTTGGTTAATACCAATAAATCGGATGCACTCGTTACATCAACAAAAGATTCTGCTAACAATTTGTGGAAAAACAAAATTGTTGCCAGAGAGGAGCAAGTTAAAGTACTGACTGATTGGGCACAGCGTGGGGCGCTTAGTCAAGCCTTGGCTAGAGCCGAGCAAAGTGAAAGCACAATACGAAATTTGTATATGGGACTTGAAAAGTTAGCACAACAATTAAACACTCAGGCAGCTAACTCTCAGCCACAACCTATGCAACAACAAAAGATTAAAGTTCAAATAGCGTCATTACAAAATGTCGCAAGTAAAAAAGGCTCAGGGCTTGATTCTCAACTAAAAATAACCGACCCAAATCGTGCTATTAGCAAACAGCTTAATGCCAATATAGACCTGCTTAGCGCGCGTCCACATGAAGAAAGTATCCAGTTAGTAATGGGGCGTTCGGGTAAATCATTAAGTTTAAAACTACCTGCCTATCAAGACGAAAAAACCAATTTAACTGCTATTCAAAATGCGTTTGCACCACATCATATAAACGTTGAGCTCAACCGTGAAAACCGCCTGCTTTTTAGTGCGCAAAAAGATAATGCGGCTCCACTTTTAGAACCTTGGGTAATGAGTGGTCAAGGTGTACGTGTTGCGGCGGGTAACCCGATTTCGTTGCAGCTTAATGATTTAGATAATCCACTAAATGAACTTGCTAAAGTAGCAGACAAAAATGCCAGTATTGCACAGCACCGCGAACAAATTCAAAGTGCACAGCGCCATTTAAAGGCCAACTTAATAAAAATTCAGGCACAAAAGCAACAGTTGCAAAGCCAGCTAGATCAACTCGATGCTGCTCGTACCTTAGCCAATACAGATGAATTGCTTGCTGTAAGTTTAGGGGTTAAACAGCACATGCAAAGCCCAGGGGTAAATAGTGTGGCTGCAATTATGTCACAAGCAAACATAACTCGTAACATGGTGCAATACTCACTAAATTAACGGTCAGTTAATTTAAATTTAATGTCATCTTTTTCATTATCGCCTGTAATTTAAGGGCTAACTTTAATAATTAGAAAAATGTTTATCTTTTCTCATAATTGGTCGCTCTTAGTTATTAGAAAGTGATTTAGCTCCACTAATTACTTTAACTACAACTTCAAAGAGGAAACTAAACATGGCTCTATCAATTCAATCGAATATGGCTTCAATGTCAATTCAAAACCAGCTTGGTCGCAGCAACAACGATTTATCAACAGCGCTTGAGCGTTTAGGTTCTGGTTTTAAAATTAACTCTGCAAAAGATGACGCAGCGGGTCTGCAAATCGCATCACGCTTAAACGCACAAGTACGCGGCCAAGAAGCAGCACTTTATAATTCAAACAATGCCATGTCGATGATGCAAACAGCGGAAGGCGCGTTTGATGAAATGACTAATATTGCTTACCGCATGAAAGAGCTAGCAACACAGGCTGCCAATGGTACAAATGGTGATGATGAATATACAGCGATAAGTTCTGAGTATGTTGCTTTGACTGCTGAATTAAATAGTATTATGGATAATACGTCATTTGGTGGAACAGCATTATTTAATGCAGACGCAGCATTGGCAGCAGATAAAGGTAAATTTGCTACAGCAGTTACGTTTCAAGTAGGTTCAAGTACAGCAGAAACATTGTCAGTTGATATCGGTGCTACTTTGTATGTTGATGGTACGGCTACAGATAAATCAGTTCAAGGAACTATTAATCAGTTGGGGGCTAGGGCCTCAACAGGAGCTACGCCATCAGGTAATGGTCGTATTGATAACCAAGCAGATGCAAAGGCTCAGCTTGATTTTGTTGATACGTTAGTTGATTCAATTGGCACGGCCCGCTCAGCCCTAGGTGCATCAATGAATCGTCTTGATCATACCATGAATAACGTAACGAACATGAAAGAAAATACTCAAGCGGCAGCGTCTACACTGATGGATGCTGATTTTGCTGCTGAAACATCTAATATGACTAAGCAACAGTTGCTTATGAACTCAGGTATTTCTGTACTTAGTACTGCTAACAGCACAACACAAATGATTGGTTCACTTCTTCGTTAATAGCTTAACGATAGGTTACATAAACCGAGTAATCGATTAAAAAATACCAAAACAGCTGCATCTTTGATGCGGCTGTTTTTGTTTAGATAGAGCTCGGATAAAAATAAAAAAGGTTACTCAGCCTTTTTAAAAGCTGCATCTAGTTTGGTAGCTATGTAATTATTTCGGCTGTATTAATAAATAAAATCAAAATAAAGTTTAGTTTTTTCTTAATGTGGTCGCTCTTAATGATTAGTCACTTCTATTTATACTTTGTGTGTAAATAGGTTTAAAACATAAAGGAAATTAAGCATGGCTTTATCAATTCAATCAAATATGGCTTCAATGTCAATTCAAAACCAGCTTGGTCGTAGCAACAACGATTTATCAACAGCGCTTGAGCGTTTAGGGTCTGGTTTTAAAATTAACTCTGCAAAAGATGACGCAGCGGGTCTACAAATCGCATCACGCTTAAACGCACAAGTACGCGGCCAAGAAGCAGCGCTTTATAATTCAAATAATGCAATGTCTATGCTGCAAACAGCGGAAGGTGCGTTTGATGAAATGACTAACATTGCTTACCGCATGAAAGAGTTAGCGACCCAAGGTGCCAATGGTACAAATGGTGCGGATGAGTACACAGCAATGAAGTCTGAGTTTGTTGCTTTAGAAGCTGAGCTTAAAAGTATTATGGACAACACTAGCTTTGGTGGTACTAAATTACTAGATGCTACTGCAGGTAAATTTGATGTTGGCGCTGTATCGTTCCAAGTAGGTTCATCAACAGCTGAAACACTTTCAGTTGATGTTAGTACAGCAGTACAGGATATTAACACAAGTGTTGCTACTGCAGGCACCATCGGTGACCTAGATGATGCGACGAATTCATCAGCAGCAATTACTGGTATTGATACTTTTATTAAAAATATTGGTACTGCGCGCTCAGCACTAGGTGCATCAATGAACCGCCTTGAACATACTATGAACAACGTAACCAACATGAAAGAAAACACCCAAGCAGCGGCTTCTACACTGATGGATGCTGATTTTGCTGCTGAAACATCTAATATGACTAAGCAACAGTTGCTTATGAACTCAGGTATTTCTGTACTTAGTACTGCTAACAGCACAACACAAATGATTGGTTCACTTCTTCGTTAATAGCTTAACGATAGGTTACATAAACCGAGTAATCGATTAAAAAATACCAAAACAGCTGCATCTTTGATGCGGCTGTTTTTGTTTAGATAGAGCTCGGATAAAAATAAAAAAGGTTACTCAGCCTTTTTTTAAAGCTGCATCTAGTTTGGTAGCTATGTAATTATTTCGGCTGTATTAATAAATAAAATCAAAATAAAGTTTAGTTTTTTTTAGGCATGGTCGCTCTTAATGATTAGTCACTTCTATTTATACTTTGTGTGTAAATAGGTTTAAAACATAAAGGAAATTAAGCATGGCTTTATCAATTCAATCAAATATGGCTTCAATGTCAATTCAAAACCAGCTTGGTCGTAGCAACAACGATTTATCAACAGCGCTTGAGCGTTTAGGGTCTGGTTTTAAAATTAACTCTGCAAAAGATGACGCAGCGGGTCTGCAAATCGCATCACGCTTAAACGCACAAGTACGTGGCCAAGAAGCAGCGCTTTATAACTCAAATAATGCAATGTCGATGATGCAAACAGCGGAAGGCGCGTTTGATGAAATGACTAACATTGCCTACCGCATGAAAGAGCTAGCAACACAAGCTGCCAATGGTACAAATGGTGCGGATGAATTTACAGCTATGAATTCGGAATATGTAGCACTAGGTGATGAGCTTGCGAGTATTATGCAAAACACCAGCTTTGGTGGGACTGCTTTATTCGCAATCGCTGCTACTGCAAATGATGGTACAGCAGCCGATAAACGTGTTACCGCAGAGGTTATTGCCGCTGATACAGGGAAATTTGAAGCCGCAGCAGGCGTAACTTTTCAAGTGGGCTCGTCAACTGCTGAAACGTTAAGTGTCGGTATTGCAACAGAAATTGCAAGTTTGCATGCATCTGTTGGTACTGCTGCTGCAGATCAGACGGCTCTAGGTGTACTTGATACTCAGGCAAATGCCCTGTTAGCTATGGCTGAAGTGGATACACTTGTTGAAAATATCGGCACAGCACGTTCAGCACTAGGTGCGTCAATGAATCGTCTTGACCATACTATGAATAACGTAACCAACATGAAAGAAAATACTCAAGCGGCAGCGTCTACACTGATGGATGCTGATTTTGCGGCAGAAACGTCTAACATGACTAAGCAACAGTTACTTATGAACTCAGGTATTTCCGTATTGAGTACTGCTAACAGTACAACACAAATGATTGGTTCACTACTTCGTTAATAGTGATAGATCAATTAAGTATGCATAGCTACATCTAAGATGTAGCTATTATTGTTTATAGTCATAAGTAAAAATGTTTAACCTAGATTTTTTTGCTTATAACTAAAATGCCTGGAGAATAAAATGAGTGCTGCATTAGGGATTAATCCTGGTCAACTAGCTAGTCAATATACGCAAATTGAGCGAGCTTCAAAAGATCAGCTTTTAAATACTAAAAATGCTGATTTCACTAACAAAATAAAAGCGTTAGATGGGCTAAAAAGCAGTATAACTAGCTTTCACAGTGATTTAAAAGCGAGTTTAAAATCAGAAACGAGTTTGTTTACTAACAGTACTGCCGTTAGTGATGAAACAACATTGAATGTAGTCGCAAATGGTGATGCTGCTAGCGGAAATTATGATATTTTTGTTGAGCAGCTAGCACAAGCGCATCAAGTTGCACTCAGTTTCGATCCTACAAAAGCATTGAGCACTGATGGCGAATTAAATATTGATTTAGCTGGAGAGTCCTTTTCGGTTGATTTATCTACTTTAGACGCAGATGCTAAACTCAGTGATTTAGCCAATGCCATTAATAGCCATGCAGATAATAGTGGTGTAAAAGCAACATTAATGCGCTCTGGTAGTGAAACATTTTTAGTCATGACGAGTGAAGATTCAGGTGTTGCAAATCAGATATCGTTAAATTATATGCCTGGCTTAGATGCTAATGGTACAGATATAACAAATGCTATAGCTAACCAAACAGAGCTAACTAATGGCCAAGACTCAATTATTAAGCTTGGTGCAAGTTCAGCTTTAACGATTACCTCTACAACGAACACGCTTGAGGATGTTATTGATGGAGTAACATTAACATTGACAAAGGCGCAAAATATTGGGGATACACCGATTCGTGTTGGGGTTGCACAAGATCAGGAAGCAAGTAAGTCTAATATTCAGGGTTTTGTAGATAAGTTTAATAGTTTAGTCAATGGCATTACTTCTAACGATAATTTAAAGCGCGATAGCTTAGCAAGTGGGCTTGCTCGCTCAATGCGAAACGACTTTCAAGGCACCTTTGAGGGAAAGACGCTCTATTCTGTTGGAATTGAGTTTGATCGTAACGGTAGCTTAAAAATTAATAGCGAACGTTTAGAAGCAGCAATGACCAATGATCCTGAAAAATTAACTAGAATGTTAACAGGTGAAGATGGGTTAATGGCTAAATTAGAAAAACGAGTAGAGCCATACACAAAAAGCTATGGCTTAATGAGCGATAAAAAAGATACATTACAATCAAGCTTGGATATTATTGTTAGGCAGCAAAAAAACCATGAAGTGTCTATGGAGCAAGTGTATCAACGTTACTTGTCGCAGTTTACACAAATGCAACAGACTATTGCGCAATTAGAATCTACAATGGGTCAATTTGGGAGCTAAACATAGATGTTAGATTTAAATGATGGCTTTTCAGCCTATAAAAGTACATCAGTAGATGCAAAAGCGGCCAGTGCCGATATTCATAAATTAGTTTTGATGTTATTTGATGGTTTTTCAGATGAGCTTGAAAAAGTCACTGGCCACATAAAACAAAAAAGATACGATAAAAAAGCAGAAAGTATTGAAAAGCTGATGCGTATTTTAGGCGGGCTTGAGGCCTCATTGGATCTTGAAAAGGGCGGTGAGGTAGCGCAAAACATGCAAAACCTTTATCAGCATTGTGGGCAAGCATTATTACAAGCCAGTATGAAGAATGACTTGAGCTATATTGACTCCACCCGTGTAGTGATGACCAACTTGCAAGAAGGGTGGCAAGGCTTAGGCACACAGTAAACGTTTAAAAGCCAGCTACCCATAGCTGGCTTTTTTATTTTAAATTCAGCTGCTTTTTAAACTTCCTCTATTACCTAAGTGACCATCCTACTGCTAATTCATGACAGATTACTTCCTTCCTAGGGGGAAGTTCCGCTTCCGCTTTTTACTGCTTTTATTTAATTTAACGTTAAAAAACAAAGGTTTAATCTTGGCTTGCTTTTTGCTAAATGAAATGTGAACTTATAATGAATTTAGTATTGCCAATGGAACACTCTCAAAAATACGCAGCGCAAAAAATGGAACAATTACTTAGTGCTATGGAAAATGCTATCCATGAGAGTAATTGGTATCAAGTTAAAGCAGCCGATAAGCAGTTACTTGCACTTTACACACAGTTACAAAGCATGCCTTGGTTTAGTTCAATGGTAGCTGAACAAAATAACTTAAAAGCACGTTATGTTGACTTAATTGACCTTGTGGGCCAAAAGCAAGCGGCCATTAAAGTACAAATGCAGCGCCATCAAGAGGATAAAGAGGGCTTAATGGCTTATAAAAAAGTACAACAAGGACAGTCGTTATGAGTATTCAAACAAGTACAATGGTGTCAAAGGCTGACTTTGGCAGTGTTGCTAATAAGCAAAGCATATTAAAAAGCAGCTCACCAGCAGATGCGCAAGAACAACAGAACGAGCTTGTGCCATTTTCGCTTTCTTCAAAGCAGCAGCAAGCAAAACAGCAAAAATTGCATGTTGAGCAACCTCGCGAGAGCTCAGAACAGCTAGCTCAAGAAGAAGTCACTGAAGAATTGGATGAAATAATAAATCCATACTTTTTTAGCACCGCTAATTATAACCTCGATAACAATAAAAAAAACGCGCCTGTTATGACTATACTTAACCCAAATAATAACCTTTTAGTTGATATCGACACTGTAGTAGTGGAAACACCACCAGTACAGCTTGTTATTGATGAGCAGTTAAAGAGTAAGCCTTTAGAGACTCAGCACGAAGTCAGCATTGTAGCTCAAGAGCCCGCTAAAACTGCGCTCGCACAAAATACGACTGTGCATAGTGATGCTTTAACTGTGCCTGCTGCAGCTATAAACGTAGCGCCAGCGGATACACTCGTTAATAAAGAATTAAACACACTCGATTTAGCCAAAACACCACAAACATTGTATTCACAAGCGCTTTTGAACCGATTAAATCAACCATCAGTAATGTCGAACACTTATGGACAAGCGCAGTCAAGTAGCTTAACCAGTGAGCAAATATCCACACAACCGAGTATTGGGCTCAGTAAACTCGAGCTTGCTGCGCTGTCACAAAATCCGCAATCGAAAATATTTAATGCTGAAAGCCGTGAAGGTAGCAGTCAAAAATCAGCATTAGTGAGTGCTTTCTCATCTGCCGCCACCGCACCAGAAACCTTTGAGTGGCAAAAAGAGAAATTAAAAGAGGCACCTAGTGAATGGGGGCAGCGCTTATTACATGTACTTGGCGATAAGGTAAAATTGCAAATAGGGCAGCAGCTACAGCGGGCGCAAATTAGATTAGACCCTCCTAACCTCGGCAGTATTGAAATATCTATCAATATAGAAGGGGATAAAACTTCAGTCAGTTTAATTACGAGTAATACGCAGGTAAGAGATGCCATCGCGCAAACTTTAGAGCAGTTACGCCAGTCTTTGTCGCAAAATTCGAATACCACAGTTGATGTTAATTTGAGTGATAAACAGCAGCAATCTCATCACCAAAATGACAATGACGACATTGCAAGTAATCACACTGAGATGCCTGTACAGGATGATGACAGCAACACTCGCGCATCTAAGCTGCAATCAGACTCGTTAGATTTATTAGTATAACTACCTTGGATTAAGAGAGATAAAAGTGAAAAAAATAATAATAGCCCTAACTGTAATTGTACTTATTGCGTCTGCATTTTTTGCGGGACAGTTTTTTAACGGCAGTGACTCATCAGAAGAAGGCCCGCAAGCCGATATAACAAAGGTTGAATATCATCAAATGGAGCGCTTCATTATAAGCGTATCAGAAGGGTCAGTTGCGCGTTATTTAGTGCTCGACTTAGTACTTGTAACTTCGCCGTCTATTTTCAATACAGGGACAGAAGCGATGGAGCCGCTAGTGAGAAATGTACTCGTAAAACAGTTTGCTAATATGAGCCACAGCCAAGTAAAAGAAGCTTTTAAAGATATCGATGCAATTCAAAAAGATTTACTCGAGCAGTTTAATGTGGTTTTAGCAAATGCGGTTTCAGTTCGATTAGATAACGTACTCGTTACGAACGTCTTCATTCAATAGGTCATCGCTATGATGCTGCAAGAAGAGTGGGGTGAGTTAATAACAGAACCACCAGTCACCTTTACACCACAAAAAGAGACGCAACTATTATCGCAGTACGCTTACTTGGTTAATCGGGCGGCTGCACACATGCGCACTCAAGTGGGCATTATTGTCGATAGTGATGATATTTACCAAATAGGCATTATTGCGCTGCTTTCGTCTATTCGTCGCTATGGCCGGGATTTAGATGAGAAATTTGCTGCATTTGCGTTTAAGCGTATTCGTGGTGCTATGTTAGATGAATTTAGGCGTGTCGATTGGCGCCCTCGCCAGTTGCGGCAGCAGTCTCATCAGCTTCGTGATATGAGCCGTTCATTGCAAAAAAAGCTTGGTCGTGATGCAACAGACACCGAAATGTGTGAGGCGTTAGGGATTAGCCATAAAGAGCTTATTCAGCTGCATTACAGTGAGCAAGCTGAAGCATTTGATAGCCTTGAAGCGCTATTGGAGGCTAATCCTAACTTAGCACTTACCTGTGCACATACACACGAAAAAGAAGAGACAGCAGCCACCCTCAAAGTGGCGATGAGCAAACTAAATACCCGAGAAAAGCTGCTCTTACAATTATATTACATGCACGAAATGAATATGAAAGAAATAGCATTAACGCTCGATTTAACCGAGGCACGTGTTTGCCAACTTCATAAACAAGCACTTGAAGCGCTCACACAAACGCTTCAAAAAATCTAATACCTAAGGAATAAAGAATGCAAAGAGTTATAGGTTTAATAGTAGTACTTGCAACAGTATTAGGTGGTTTTGCGTTTGCGGGCGGCAACATCGCCACTATGTGGCAGCCATACGAGTTTTTAATTATTTTTGGCGCAGGCTTAGGGGCGCTAATTGTGGGTAATTCAAAATATGTACTGACAGAAATGTTATCGCAATTAAAGTATCAATTTATTAGTGGTAAAGGAACCGATACGTCTGAGCTTTACCATGACTTACTACTGGTTATTTACTCTTTATTAGATTTAGCCAGAGTGAAAGGTATAAAGGGATTGGATGAGCATGTTGAAAACCCAGAAACTAGTTCTATTTTTCTTGCTTACCCAAAGGTGTATGAGTTCCCTCAGCTAGTAACTTTTATTTGCGATAACTTGCGTTTATTTAGTATGGGAAAAATCAACTCGCATGACTTTGATGCCATGTTAGAGCAAGAGATTTACACCATTGAAGAACAGCGTCTTAAGCCTTCTCATTCACTGGCTAATATAGCTGAAGCTATGCCTGGTTTTGGTATTTTAGCAGCGGTTGGCGGCATTATTATTACTATGCAGCACCTTGATGGACCTTTAAGTGAAATTGGCTACCATGTAGCCGCGGCGTTGGTGGGTACTTTTATTGGTATTTTTGCTTGTTACTGTTTAATTGCACCGCTTGCCTCAGCGATGGAGCAGTATGTAAAAAAACAAGTGGCGATGTTTGAGTGTGTGCGTGCCATGTTAGTGGCGCATGCTAAAGGGCATGTGCCTATTGTGGCGACTGACTCAGGCAGAAAATTAATTAATGAAGAAATTAAACCGACCTTTACCACCATGGAAGAGTGGATCACTAACAAGGCGGCTTAATAATGGAAAACAAAAATCAAGAAATCATCATCAAACGCTCACGTCGAAGAGCAACCGAAAAGCCTCATGGTGGTGCTTGGAAGGTTGCCTTTGCCGATTTTACTTTGGCGATGATGGCGTTTTTTATGGTGATGTGGATTATGGCGATTACCAATGAATCAGAGCGTGAAGAAATAGCACACTACATGCGAACTCACTCAATTTTTGATGGTGGCCCCGCTATTTTTGACCCTCAAAATAGCCCATTCCCCGTTGATTTAGGGGGTTCTCCTTCAGTAATTAAACACCTAGAGTCTGGAATTACGCCTCCGGACTCTCCAAAACCTGGAATGAGTGAAGTATTACAAGTGCCCGATGGCACCGTTGAGCCTAAAGCTGGGCAAGGCGAGAAGTTAAACTCAGCGATTGATAGCCAATTTGAAGCTTCATCTGAGCTGAGCTTATTACTGGAAAGTATTGAGGAACTTAGTAAAGAAGAGTTACTAAAAAATAACTTACTAGTTGAAGAAGTGCCCCTGGGGCTAAGAGTGATCATTAGAGACGACAAGCATCATCAAATGTTTGAACGCTCAAAGTCGCAAATGACCCCATTTTTTGAAGATCTGTTTCTATACCTTGGCGGCTTAGTTAAAGACATTAACAACAAAATTATTATTTCTGGGCACAGCGATGCCAGCTTATTTGTTGATGGCAGCTCTCGTAATTGGGACATTTCTGGCGATAGAGCGCAGCAAGCAAGAAAAGTAATGACTATGGGCGGAATGCCATCAAGTCAGGTGCTTCAAGTAAATGCGTTTTCATCAAATCGGCCAATTAATAAAGAAAATAAGAAAGCCAGCGAAAACAGACGTGTTGAACTGCTGATCTTAACTAAAGATGCGCAGGATAAATTTAACCAATTATTTGATGATAGCAACATTAACAATCCGATAAAAAAAGCGGCTGGTGCGGCAACGGCTAACAAACCCGTGCTACGTCTTGAAGAGAATTATGAGTAACCAACCAGACACTAAACGAAGTTACAAAAGATGGAACTTAAACCTCAAAGATAATTACGAGCCTGAGTCAGTTCAGCTTGGCGGAGTAGGCGTGCAGTTATTACGCCGTTGTTTTATTGATATTTCACTATGCCATGGTGTGGCAAAAGATATTAGCGTGGGCGGTGTGGGTTTATTAGTGCCTGCTGAAAAGACGATCCCCAATAAAATTATTGTGGTGTTTGATAAAACTAATCGATTGGCAGGCAAGGTGATGTATCGTCGTGCAGTGAGTGAAAAATTAATGTTTTTAGGGGTTGAGTGGATAAGCAAAAATGAGCGCTTACGCAGCGATATTGTTAATCGTTTACAGTTACAAGCCCAATTGAAAAAAGCCAAAAAGACGAGCATAAGCTGAATATAAATGAATCAGGAAAAACAGTGGTATGAGTAAAACGTTAAACGCTAAAACAAAGCTAATTAAAGCGAAAAATTCTGAGCATATTACTCCATTTGCACTCACGCTTGAGCAAAGAGCATATGAACAAGCACAACAAAAAGCAGCGCACATAAACGTTAATATTCGTAAAACTTTGGAGTTAGAGCTAGCCCAATTGTTTAACGACAGCCGTTTTGATGTCGAAATTTCGCCTTGTTCGCATTCGGTTATTAACAGTTGGTTTAAAGAATCCCCAAGGATATTTCTTGCCTGTCCTTTATTTGCGCCTACTCAAGGTGAGGCCTATTTAGCGCTTGATTATCAAAGTGCATATAAAACAGCGGATTTATGCTTAGGTGGGCAATTTAATAATGTTAACAGCACAGAGCAAGTCTCTGACGAGGTGAATAACGAATTAAGCTCAACAGAAAGCCGTATTTGTGGTCGTTTACTACAGCGCCAAGTGCAGGGCATTCAAGGCTTATTATTTAGAGAACGCTCAGCGTTATTAGGTGAGATACAAAAATCTCATACCTTACCTGAAGCATTACAATACTTAGCCTTTAAAGTGCGGTTTATATTAGAAAACCAAGTAATAAGTTGGTTTTTATGGCTGCCAATTAGCTTTTTTTGCGCAGCTGATAGCGAGCAAGATTTTGCAAATAGTAACACACTCAATACTGATATGTGGGCACAGTTTGCGGTGCAAGGTCAGATTGAAATGGCAAAGAAAAAAGTCACTTTAAAGCAATTAAAAGCTTGTGTGGCCGGCGGTGTATTACCCATTGAACTTAACGAAGCAGCGCTATTTAACCTAGGCCATAAACAAATATTTAAAGGCCAAGTCGTTGAGCAAGAGACTGGCTTAGCATTTCAAATTACACAATTATCAAATAATACAACGAGTAACTAAATTATGAACGAGAACCTTGATAGCGCCTTAGCGGGCTTAGAGCTTGATGCTTTTGATGGATTTGATGACAAATCTGCTGATAAAACTAATGAAGGGAATATGTCATTTTTTCAAGATGTTCCTTTACTCGTCACTCTTGAAGTAGCAAGTACTGAAATTACCTTAGGCGAGCTTAGTCAAGCCAAAGAAGGCGATGTGCTTAAGCTAGACAAAGTAGCTGGTGAAGCGCTTGATGTAAAAGTGAATGGGGTATTTTTTGCTAAAGCAGAAGTGGTAATGGTTGAAGGGCAGTATGGTTTGAAATTTGCTCAAACAGATACCGCAAAGGATCAGTAAACAAATGAATAAACGCGTAATTTTTAAAGTTAGCCTACTGTTAATCATGTTGTTTTTACCAAGCTGGCTAAATGCAGAAGA
The DNA here is from genome assembly GCF_013394125.1 of Pseudoalteromonas sp. Scap25. Lineage (GTDB taxonomy): Bacteria > Pseudomonadota > Gammaproteobacteria > Enterobacterales > Alteromonadaceae > Pseudoalteromonas. Next base: position 987,855 of record NZ_CP041327.1, read on the forward strand.
ACTTACGCTGTTTTCTCTAAAAGATACGGCCGACGGACAAGACTACAGCGTTAAACTGCAAATACTCTTATTAATGACGGTATTGAGTTTATTGCCTGCGCTACTGATGGTTTTAACGTCGTTTACCAGAATCATCATTGTATTGGCGATTTTGCGCCAAGCTATGGGGTTACAACAAAGCCCGCCGAATAAAATTTTAATTGGCATCTCACTGATGCTCACTATGTTGATTATGCGACCAGTTTGGCAAGACATTTATCAAAACGCGTATACGCCTTTTCAGCAGCAAACCATAGGATTAGAGGAAGCTTTACTCACCGCAGAAAAGCCTTTGCGTGCTTTTATGCTCAGACAAACTCGCGAAAGTGAATTACGCCAAGTGTTATTAATAGCCAATGAGCCAACCACTCTCACCGCGCAAGAGATTCCGTTTGAAGTGTTAATGCCTGCGTTTGTATTAAGTGAGCTCACAACGGCCTTTCAAATTGGCTTTATGTTATTTATTCCTTTTTTAATCATTGATTTAGTTGTTAGTAGTGTGCTGATGTCTATGGGTATGATGATGCTATCACCGCTGATCATCAGCTTACCGTTTAAGCTCATGGTATTTGTACTTGCCGATGGCTGGTCAATGATAGCAGGTACGCTGGCAGCAACATTTGGAATGTCACCATGACCCCAGAAATGTCGGTAGAGCTTATTTCAAGCGCAGTTTACACCATCATAAAACTGATTTTAGTCTTAATTGTGCCGGGTTTAATACTTGGTATTGTGGTGGCTATTATTCAAGGTGCGACCTCTATTCAAGAGCAAACCCTAACGTTCTTACCGCGTATGTTATTAACCTTATTAATGGTGGTATTTGCGGGACATTGGATGCTACAAATTATGATTGATTGGTTTGATAAGCTCAAATTTATGTTACCTGGGGTATTTGGTTGAGCTCATTACTCTCTTTAACGTCTACTGATTTAGTTAGCTGGATGGGCACGCTTTGGTGGCCATTTGTACGTTTTTCTGCACTTTTATGGTCTATGCCGGTATTTGACAATCCGGCGGTAACGCCACGCTCTCGTATTTTAGTGTCTATGATGTTGGCTTTTTTAGTTGCTCCGCAGTTACCACTTGCACCTGCTATTGACTTGTTTTCTTTAGATGCCGCCATCTTAACCTTCGAACAAATTATTTTTGGGGTAATGATGGGGTTATCGCTGCGTATTTTGTTTGAAGTAATGGCAATGATAGGGCTGATCTTATCCATGCAGATGGGCTTATCAATGGCGCTTGTTATGGACCCCGGCAGTGGTAACCAAGTGGCATTATTGGGACAGTTATTTTGGATTATGTGTGCATTACTGTTTTTTGCCGCAGATGGTCACTTAATAACTTTGCAGGTTATGGTAGAGAGCTTTCATAGCTTTCCGATTGGTCGCAGTATTTATGAGTTTGATATTCAGGCGATTATTATGTTGTTTGCGTGGATGTTTTCCTCTGCATTATTGCTGTCGCTACCAGGGATAGTCGCCATGTTATTGGTTAACTTAACTTTTGGTGTAGCAAGTAGGGCGGCGCCGTCATTAAATATTTTTGTATTGGGTTTCCCTATGTCGCTATTGATGGGGTTTTTCTGCGTATTTATGACCTTAGAGTACACAGGAAGTGCGTTTTCAAGGCTAACGTATCATGTGCTAACAACCTTTGCACAAGCGATGAGGTAGCGGTATGTCTGAAAATAGCTCGCAAGAAAAAACAGAACAACCCACAGAGAAACGGCTAAAAAAAGCCAAAGAAGACGGCCAAGTCGCGCGCTCAAAAGAGCTCAATACCGCTATTTTATTAATGGTTAGTATTGCTGGGTTATTGTGGTTTGCCAATTTATTTTACAGCTTATTTGTAAACTTAATGAACAGTACTATGGTGCTGGATCACTCTATTATTAATAATAAAAAAATGATGCCCATCGCGTTGGGTGACGCCATTATGAATATGCTATCGACTCTCACGCCGTTTTTATTATTAAGCTTTTGCGCAATGTGGATCACTGGGTGTTTACCTGGTGGGTTTGTGTTTTCAAAAAAACTCGTGGCGCTAAAAATGAGCAAGCTCAACCCACTAACCGGGTTAGGCAAAATGTTTGGTAAACAGTCGTTAGTAGAGCTACTTAAATCAATACTAAAAATAACCTTACTGGCGATTTGCTTATATACCTTTTTAACTAAGCTGTGGATGCAGCTGATGGTATTACAAAACTTAGATATAAAAGTGGCGATAGGCCAAGGCATTGAGTTGTTATTTTTATCGTTAATGATCACGGTAACTTTACTACTTTTTATTGCAGTTATTGATGTGCCTTTTCAGCAAAAACAGATTGCTGATAAAATAAAAATGACCCACCAAGAAGTAAAAGAAGAGCGTAAATCTTCAGATGGTAGCCCTGAGATAAAAAATAAAATTCGGCAAATACAATATCAGCAATCGAATAGAAAAATTGAAGAGCGTGTTCCCACTGCTGATGTGATTGTCACTAATCCTACTCATTATGCTGTGGCAATAAAGTACAGTGAAGAAGCGGCTAAAGCCCCTTATGTTGTCGCTAAAGGCGTAGATGAAATGGCGCTGAGAATACGCGAAGTCGCCCGCATGAATAACAAAGAAATTATAGAGATCCCCGCATTAGCACGGGCTATTTACTTTTCGACTCGGGTCGACCAAGAAGTGCCCAACGGCTTATACAGTGCGGTTGCCTATGTACTGACCTATGTATTGCAATTAAAAGCATACAAGCAAGGGCGAGGACAAGCACCCGCCGCATTGCCTGAATTAACAATCCCTAAAAACTTACAGAAACCTTAGATGTTGGAGTTATAATTTGAACTGGCGCAGTTTTACTCAACCTTATACCGCTATTCCTATTTTGCTGTTAGCTGTTTTGTCGATGGTTATTTTGCCATTACCAGGATGGTTATTAGATGCATTATTTACCTTCAACATTGTATTGTCGGTGATTGTATTGTTGGTCGCTGTGTCTACTAAAAAGCCACTCGATTTTTCTGTATTTCCGACTATTTTGTTAGTCGCTACCTTGATGCGTTTAACCCTAAATATTGCCTCAACACGTGTGGTGTTACTGCATGGCCATGAAGGCTCAGATGTGGCAGGTCGCGTTATTCAGGCCTTTGGTGAAGTGGTTATAGGCGGTAACTACGTCGTTGGTATTGTGGTGTTTGTTATTTTAATGGTGATTAACTTTGTGGTTATTACCAAAGGCGGTGAGCGTATTTCTGAGGTGGCTGCACGCTTTACTCTAGATGCCATGCCCGGTAAACAAATGGCAATTGACGCCGATTTAAATGCCGGATTAATTGGCCCTGAGCAAGCAAAAGAGCGACGCAGTACTATAGCCCAAGAGGCCGATTTTTATGGCTCTATGGATGGCGCCTCTAAGTTTGTGCGCGGTGATGCCATTGCCGGTTTAATTATATTAGTGATCAACCTGTTGGGCGGTGTATCAATAGGTGCTTTCCAACATGGTTTAAGTTTAGCCGAAGCGTTCCAACGTTTTGCGCTGTTAACTATAGGTGATGGCTTAGTTGCGCAAATTCCTTCGTTATTACTCGCGGTTGCTGCGGCAATTATTGTTACGCGTATGAACGATGAAGGCGATGTAAGTGAAGCAGTAGGTAAGCAGTTACTTGCCTCTCCGCGTGTTATTTTTACTGCTGCATTAATTATGGTTACGCTTGGTATTGTGCCAGGTATGCCCACTGTCGCCTTTTTAGGGTTTGCCGCGCCATTATTTTATGTTGCTTGGCGATTACAACGCTCTCTCCCCGATAACTCTTTAATTGAAGCCGAACAAATGACCGACACCATTTTAAGTGAGCAACAGGCTAACTTAGAATGGGGAGATATTTCTCATGTTGATAAGTTGTCGGTTGAGCTTGGCTTTCGTTTGGTTTATTTGGCCGATAAAGACAAAGGGGAAGAGCTGGTAAAAACCTTAAGAGGTGTGCGTAAAAATCTTTCTGAGCAACTTGGATTTTTATTACCGGAGATCAGAATAAAAGATAACCTAAAATTAAATCCACAAGAATACAAAGTAAACTTAGCCGGTGTGCCTGTTGCAAGTGCTAATGTAAACGCCAAAGAGTTACTCGCGTTAAATACCGGTGATGTATACGGCAGCTTAGATGGTGAATTAACCACTGATCCTGCTTATGGGCTTGAGGCCGTTTGGATAAAAGATGACAGCAAAACCCAAGCATTAAATATGGGTTACTCTGTGGTTGATTTAGGCACCATTATTGCTACTCATACCGGCAAAGTGATCAAAGAACATTTAGATGAGTTATTTAGTTATGAAGACGTACAAAAGCTAAATGAACGGCTAAAAGAAATCTCACCTAGCTTAGCCGAAACCTTCGAAAAAGCATTACCGACTAATTTACAGCTAAAAGTGATTCGTTTACTACTAAAAGAACACATAAGTATTAAAGACATAGTCACTATTGCCGGCACATTAATAGACAGCGTAGAGGTAACTAAAGATCCAATTTTGCTGGTTTCAGACGTACGCTGTGCACTGCAAAAAGTATTGGTAAAACAGGTGATGGGTAATCGTGATGAACTCAGTGCTTACAGCCTAGATGAAAAGCTAGAAAGCACTTTACAAAGCTCACTTGATCAAGCCATGCAGGCGGGCAAAGTAGTACTAGATAGTTTTGCGGTAGATCCTAATTTACTGGGGCAATTTCAACGCACCATGCCGATGATAGTCGAAGACATGAAATCAAGAGGTGTAACACCAACATTAATTGTGGTTCCACAGCTAAGACCGCTGCTGGCACGTTATGCTAAAACTTTTACTAAAGGCAGCTTAGTCGTTCTTTCTTATAATGAAATTCCAGATACTATCCGCGTAGATATACTCGGTTCGTTAGGATAAATAGTTGTAAATGTAGTGTAAAATGAATTGACTATGAATTTTATAGAGTAATGTTTGCATTTAGTGATATTTAGCTATAGTCTACTGTTTTTATTGTACATAATTACTAGTTTTTATGTTGGTTTAAAATAATGCATAAGTAAATTAAACGGCAAACTATGCGAAAGCATAGGACGCAAAGCTCCCAGTCTAAGGCAATCGCTACGATCGTGGGGTTACATTAACTTAGTGATATTCATTAATACTGTGTTTGTATTTGTTGTATTTCGCTATTGATTTAAAAAACTTAATTGTTCTATTTAACTTTATACGGAATATACATGAATAGATTAACTCAGCTTATTAAATTTGCATTGCCCTGTGTTGTGTTTGTGTTGCCGCAGGGGCACGCATCAGAGCAAAATCTGGTGCAAAGCTACGAAAACTCCACCTGGTCAGTCAGTAGCAACCCGTTTGCTTGCTCTCTCAAGCAGCGCTTTGATAATTATGCGCTACTTGAAGTGAAATCAGTACCTGCACAACAGCAACAACTTGTATTTACTTGGCTTTTACAAGATAAACCGATAAAAAGTTTGCATGTTCTCTCTCGTAAAGCCGATTGGCAGCCAGCAAATACAGTTCTCACGCCGTTAAACTTTATGTCTAAAGATATTAAAGACAATGAAATACAATTTTCTGCAGATATGACCCCATTACTTCGCGTTATTAAGCAGGGCGGTTGGTTAGACAGCATTATAAACTTTGGTGATGAACAACTTCGCCTTACCTTTACTAATACCCATAGCGATAAAATAGTTGCAGATTATCAGCAGTGTTTAGCTAGTTTATCTCCGCTTTCTTGGGAGCAAGCACGCGACCATCAATTACAGTTTGCTAGTGGGCAGCGCACAGTAACAACGGCTAAAGATCTTAAATTTTTAAAAGATTTAGTGCGTTACATCTCTTTAGACAGCCGTGTAAGTAAAGTACTGGTTGATGGCCACACGGATAATACGGGCTCGCCGCTATCAAATCGGCTGCTTTCAAAAGAAAGAGCAGATGACGTTGCTGCCAGACTCATTGAATTTGGTTTACCAAAAGACATGTTAGAAGTAAGAGCGCATGGTCAACGTTATCCCATTATAAAAAATTCAGAGCAGGGCGCATCGTCTAATCGCCGTGTTTTAGTTCGTCTTTTCCGACACTCAAGTTAATTGCACCGCAAAGGAATAATATGAGTCAAAGATACCTTTTATGGATCAGTGAACAACAGCCAACGTCTGAAATTCAGCAGGTTGTATTTGCCGAAAACTTTAAGTTTCTGCATACAAACTCCATCAGCGATGCGGTTAGTCACTGCCTTACCAGTAAGCCAGAGCTTGTGTTTGTTGATGCAGATACTCAACAGCTCGAACTGGTTGAATTAGTAAAATTACTGCGTAAGACATGCCCCACTTCGCAAATTGTGACGTTAGTCGATTCTTCACAAAGTGAAATTGCTTCAAAAACAATTAATGCCGGTGGCGCAGTTGATTATTTATTAAAACCTTTCTTTGCAGAACAGCTTAAAAAAACAATCAGAAACACTGATTCAATGAAGCATGGGTTTGAAGATTTAATCGCTGCTTCAACTAAGTCACAGCAAGTACTTCGTTTGGCTAATCGCGCAGCTCAAACCGCCGCAGGGGTGTTGATCACCGGCGAATCGGGAACAGGTAAAGAGAAGTTAGCGCACTTTATTCATAAAGCTTCAGAGCGTAGAGATAAGCCATTTATTGCGGTTAACTGTGCCGCTATTCCTGAAAATATGCTTGAAGCCATGTTATTTGGTTTTAATAAAGGCGCGTTTACCGGCGCGGTGAATGCTCAGCCAGGTAAATTTGAGCTGGCCAATGGCGGTACTATTTTACTTGATGAAATTACTGAGCTGCCATTGGAACTTCAAGCTAAATTACTGCGCGTATTACAAGAGCGAGAAGTTGAAAGACTCGGCAGTCATCAAAAAATAAGTTTAGACATTCGCATTATTGCCGCCTCTAACCGCGTATTGCGTGAACAAGTTGAGCAAGGCGCTTTTCGTGAAGACTTATTTTATCGATTAGATGTATTACCGCTTAGTTGGCCTGCACTTCGGGATCGTATTGATGACATCATCCCATTGGCACATCACTTTATAAAAAAATACGGCAGCTCTGAATTCCACATTAGCAAGCAAGCCGAAGATGTGATGCTTTGTTACAACTGGCCGGGCAATGTACGAGAAATTGAAAACGTAATCCAACGAGCTTTAGTGATGGCCAGAGGCGTTGAAATTCAGGTTGAAGATTTAAATTTACCAGCATGCTCACCAGTGGCAGTCGATTTCTGTGCTTCTCAGTTAAAAGAGAATAAAAAGCAGGCGGAGTTTGATTATATATACAGTTTATTGAGTCGATTTAAAGGGCATCGCACCCAAACTGCACAGGCGCTTGGCGTAACTACCCGAGCATTAAGATACAAAATTGCCGCTATGCGTGAATGCGGTATTGATATTGATGCAATTGCATAATTTGAAGGAAAAAAAGAATGTCGCCAATTGAAAGTCAACAAATGATGCTGGGCAAAATGATGGACATGCAAAAAATTGCAGGTCCAGAGAGTATAGAGCCGGCTGCTATCAGTAATCAAAATGTAAATATTAGTGAAGATTTTAAGCATGTTATTCGCTCTATCAACGCCCAACAAAATATTGCCGGTGAGATGGTTAAAGCCGTTGATACTGGTGAAAGTGAAGATGTGGTAGGCGCAATGATCGCTAGTCAAAAAGCGGGGCTTAGTTTTTCTATGCTGATGGAAATGCGCAATAAAGTGCTCAATGGCATTGATGATGTCATGCGCATGTCACTGTAGAGGCTGATATGAAAGGAGAATTAGCAAAAGTACCTGAGCAAAATGAGAGTAACCTAAAAGAAAGAGTGGTTAATCTCTCAAACAAATTAAACTTCGGCAACTCAGGTGACAGAAGTGTTGCAACTATTGCATTGTTAGCCACCTTAGTGGCGGCGACCATAGTCCTTATTTTATGGACCTCGGCTAAAAACTACGTACCGCTTTACGGTAATCAAGAAAGCTATGATAAAGCCAATATTTTAGAAATTTTAGATAAAGAACAAATCACGTTCCGCATTGATACCGACAGCGGTAATATTTTAGTGCCACAAGAAAAACTGGCTGATGCGCGAATCACGCTTGCGGCTAGAGGAATAAAAGCCTCTATGCCTGAGGGTATTGAGAATATTAGCGACAAAGTGTCTATGGGCACTAGTCAATTTATCGAATCTATGCAATACCAGCATGCCTTAGAAGGTGAGTTGGCACGCACCATTATTAACATGCAAGGCATACGTAATGCGCGCGTGCACTTGGCAGTCCCCAAGCGTAGCTTGTTTGTTGGTCGTACAGAGCAAAAAACCGCAGCGTCTGTGATGGTTGATTTAGCGCCAGGGCATGAGCTTAAACCAGAGCAAGTGGAAGCCATTATTGCACTGATTATTGGCAGTGTGCCTGGGCTTGATTCTCGTTCTGTGTCGGTGGTGGATCAGCGTGGTAAATTACTCAGCGGCGACTTATTTGATACCACCCCAGTAGGCAAAGAAACCGATAAAAAGCTCGCCTTTATTGAAAAAGTTGAGCGCAATATAGAGCAACGCGCCTCTATAATGTTGTTGCCAATTTTGGGTGAAGGTAATTTTAGAATTCAGGTTTCCAGTGATGTTGATTTTAGCGTGGTAGAAGAAACACGTGAAATGGTTGATCCACAAAATGTATTAACCCAAGAGTTTATTAAATCAGATAGCACCTTAGATCAACTGGCGGCGGGCATTCCTGGCTCTTTAGCTAATGAGCCACCTGTGCCTAATGAACAAGCTGAAGATGAAAACAACGAGCGTACTTCACAACGAAGTGAGAGTAAGCGACAGTTTGAAAATGGTCGCTCAGTGACTCACACCCAATTTGAAGTAGGCCGTATTAAAAACATGAGCTTATCAGTACTTATTAATGAGCAAGTAGCTGGAACAGCTGATGGCTGGAGCGAAGCAAAGCTCGCTTCATTAGGTGAAATGGTAAAAAAAGCCACGGGGTTTAACGACGCACGCGGCGACCAATTTAACATCACTAGCTTTGCCTTTGTAGAGCAAAAGATTTTAGCACCGGGTGAAGGCCTTGAGTGGTGGCAAATGCCCGAGCTTAAAGAGTATGCTCGTTATATTGTGGGTACTTTAATTAGTTTATTACTGATTTTATTTGGTGTGCGTCCTTTAGTTAATCACTTGATAAAAGGTAAAAGTAGCGAAGCAAACAACGCCATGGCAACCGCTGATAATGAAGTTAAATCAGCCTCTGCAACAGAAAGACAAAGCAGTCCGCTTGATGACGCCATTAATGCTAAATCGCAAATAGAAAACTTAACCGCCAAAGAAGGCGAAAGCGAACATCAAAATATGTCGTTACCGCAAATAGGCAATGACTTTGAAGAACAAATAGCGCACATGCAGTTACTTGCTAATAAAGAAACCGAGCGTGTCACGTCGGTAATAAAATATTGGGTAGAACAAGGAGTTGAAATTGAATCAAGAAAAGCTTGATAAAGGCTCACAATTACCGGCGTTAGATCGCGCCGCTATTTTATTGCTAAGCATGGGCGAAGAAAATGCCGCCAGTGTTATTCGTAAATTAGGCCGCCGTGAAGTACAGGCTATTTCTGAGCGCATGGCTAAAATTTCAAATGTTACTCAACAGGATGTTGCAGGCACCTTGAGTGAATTTTTTGATTGTTACCGCAATGAAAGTGGTGTCAATGGCGCGTCGCGTGTGTATTTAGAGCGAGCACTTGATAAAGCCGTCGGCCGTAAGCTTGCCAAAACTATGCTTGATGATATTTATGGTGGTGCAATGAATGACGATTTACGTCGTTTAGAGTGGATCCCGCCAGAGCTTATAGTACGCTTTTTAGATCAGGAACATGTGCAAATGCAGGCGCTGTTTTTGGCCTTTTTACCCCCAGAGCAAGCCTCAGCCATTATTGTACTGTTTCCAGAATCGAAGCATGATGATTTACTGTACCGTATTGCCAGCCTTCGTGAAGTGAGCGAACACGTTATTGATGATGTGCGTTTAACGCTTGAATCGTGTATTGAATTTGTTGGCCGCCAAGTAGGTGCACAAGTGAATGGTGTCGATAAAGCGGTAGAAATTATGAATCGTTACAACGGTAATAAGAGCCAAATTATCGAACTCATGAAAAAACATAACACTAACGTAGCTGATGAAATACAAGAGAAAATGTACGACTTTGATGGCTTAATTAAGCAAACAGACGAGACACTAACCTTGTTGCTTAATGACATTCCAGATGAGTTATGGACGATGTCGTTAAAGGGTGTAAACAGTGAGTTTTTAGCGCGTGTTTTAGGTGCATTACCTAAACGTTTAGCGCAGGTGTACCAACAACAAATTGATGGTTTAAGCGCGCAACCACTGAGCAAAGTGATTGCCGCCAGAAAAGAAATTATGTCGATAGTAAGAGACATGAGCAAACAAGGTGATATTGAATATCGCTTATTTGAAGAAGAGACCGCAGGCTAACTATGAGTCAAGCATTTAGGTTTCCCACTTTAAATAAAAATGAGCAACATCAAACGCTGCAAGAGCGTTTAGATGCTGCTCAGCGTGTTGGTTTACAGCAGGGCTTTGAAAAAGGTCTTGCGCAGGGGGCAACCGATAAGCAAAGTGAGTTAGAGCAACAAATGGAGCAACAAATAGAGCTACGGGTTGCTGAACGTCTTGAAGCGCAAAAAACACAGCTTATTGAACGTTTTAACACTTTATTTGATAAAGCTAATAATGAGCTACTTAACTTTAATGATGAGTTTAAACAAGACCTTGCCTTAATGATAAGTACCTTGGCTGAGCACGTTATTGACTGCGAGCTAAAAGTACGCCCCGAAATACGCGCGCAGCTTATTGAAAAAGCCATTAACTTGCTTAGCAATCGCGATGTAGTAACAAAAATTATGTTCTCAGGGGCTGATCGTCACTTTTTCGATGATGCACGTTTAGCTGAGTTTTCGGTGCCGACTTACTTTGATGAGGCTCTGATCAGTGGAGACGTTGAACTGGTGGCAGAGCAACAAACACATCGATTTTCTTTTTCAGAGCGATTACAAAGCCTTTTGGATGAAGTGATACCTGAAATTTTAAAAGCGCAACCGCATGACTAACCCACTTCATACTTGCTTAAAGTCTGCGCTGAAAGCGCTAACCCCGCCTGAATTAGTTAAAAGTTATGGCCGCTTAACGCGAGTAAATGGTTTAACGCTTACCGCTACCGGTGGGCAATTTGCTATGGGTGAAAAATACCAAGTAGAAAGTGTTGATGGTCACTGGTATGACGCTGAAGTCGTAGGCTTTAATCAAGATGAAGCCTATTTAATGCCCCTGAAAAAAATACAAAATTTATATTCAGGTGGACGCGTTAGGCCAGTTATAAAAAACACTCATGTGGCTATTTCTGAAAAGTTATTAGGGCGTGTGCTCGATGCGCAAATGCAGCCGATTGATAACTTAGGCCCACTTGAACAAGACAGCACAAAAAACGCCAGTAAATTGGGTAACGATTATTCTTTAACGCCGCTGGAGCGCAAAGGCGTTATCGAGCCGTTAGATGTGGGTATTCGCGCCATTAATAGCTTATTTAGTGTGGGAAAAGGCCAGCGTTTAGGGCTATTTGCAGGTTCGGGTGTAGGTAAAAGTAAGTTGCTTGGCATGATGACCCGCTTTACCTCTGCCGATGTGGTTATTGTAAGCCTTGTCGGTGAGCGTGGTTGGGAGGTAAAAGATTTTATTGAGCAAAGCCTTGGTAAAGAAGGCTTAAAAAAAGCCATTGTAATAGCATCGCCAGCAGACGATTCTCCCTTATTGCGTATTAAAGCGGCCGAGCTTAGCCATAAATTGGCGGCCTATTTTAGAGATAAAAATTCAAATGTATTGCTGTTGATGGACTCATTAACCCGTTATGCGCAAGCACAGCGAGAAATTGGTTTATCGGTAGGTGAGCTGCCTGCATCCAAAGGATACCCGCCATCGGTATTTAGTAAATTGACTCAACTGGTCGAGAGTTCGGGTAATAGTGAAAAAAGCAAAGGCAGCATGACCGCCATTTATACAGTATTAGCTGAAGGCGATGATCAACAAGATCCAATAGCCGATAACGCCCGAGCAATTCTTGATGGCCATATAGTATTGGATCGCACCTTAGCAGAAAAGGGGCACTATCCGGCCATTAATATTGGTTCATCGATTAGCCGAGTAATGCCAAATATAGTAAGTGATGAGCAGCTAAGCTTTTGTTATAAATTGAAAAAGCTTTATAGCCGCTATATGCAAGTGCATGAGCTTATTCCTTTAGGGGCGTATCAAGCAGGTAAAGATCCGGAACTCGATAGTGCGGTAAATTTGTACCCACAAATCGAATCATTTCTATGCCAAGGGTTGAACGAACAAGTGGATTTTTCACAGTCAATAACTCAATTAAATGCAGTGATGGGTAAACTGAATGCTTAATAAATTTTTAGGATTACAACAACAAAAATTAGATAAAATGCTGGCCGAGCAAACTCAGTTGCAACAAAGAAGTAACCTAGAGCAGCAACGCTTATCGCAGCTTCAGCAGCACATAAACAGTATGGATAAAAACCAGCAAATGAGCTCGGCGCTGAGCTTACAAAATTTATCAGGGATGAAGCGTATTTTGTCTGGCTTATCGACGCAGCAACAAGCGCGTATTGATGATTCACAGCAAGATGAATTACGTCAGCAGCAAGCTTGTTTTAAGCAAATGAGCTTCACCAAAGGCATAGAAGGGATTGTGAGTAATAGGCATCGTGCTGATCAAAATAAAGCGCAGCAGCAAGAGGCTAAAACGTTAGACGAAATGATCAGCCAAGCACATAGTCGTACTCTGCATAAATAACTACTAATTTTTGCTACAATGGCGGCAAAGTAATTTAGGGTAAATAGCGTGCTGCCGGTTCAAGAAATATATACTTCACTCATTGATGCTTTAAAAGCCAACCCAATCACCTTACTGCAAGCGCCGCCTGGTGCTGGTAAATCAACATGGTTGCCATTACAGCTTATGCGCGATGGGCATTATAAGCACATCGTCATGTTAGAGCCGCGGCGCTTGGCAGCAAGAAATATTGCTAACTATTTAGCGCACTGCCAAAACGAAACGCTAGGGCAAAGTGTCGGTTTACGGGTGCGAGGTGAAAGTAAAGTCAGCACACAAACTCGCCTTGAAATAGTTACCGAAGGCATGCTTACGCGCATGTTACAAAATGATCCTGAGCTTAGTGATGTTGATTTACTTATTTTTGATGAGTTTCATGAGCGTTCCATCGCAGCAGATACCGCACTGGCTTTTGCTTTAGAATCGCAAGCGGCACTGCGTGAAGATTTAACCATTATGTTGATGTCGGCCACCCTTGATAGCGAACGCTACACTGGGTTTTTTAATTGCCCAGTAATTCAATCAAACGGGCGAAGTTACCCCATTGACGAAATATATTGCCCAATAAAAGATGAAAGCCGCTGGCTTGATGCTATTCCACCAATAATAAAACAAGCACTCAATGAGCAAACAGGCAGTGCGCTGGTATTTTTACCTGGCCAGCGTGAAATACTGCGAGTGCAGCAAGCGTTGATCGACTTGCCCAGTAATTGTATTGTTGCCACATTATTTGGCGAACAAGATAAAGCCAATCAACAAGCAGCAATTGCACCAGCGCCTCAAGGGATGAGAAAAGTAGTATTAACGACCAATGTTGCCGAAACAAGTTTAACCATTGAAGGTATTAGAATTGTTGTTGATAGCGGCAAGCGCCGTGCAGCCAGCTTTAATTTAAAAACCGGTGTCACTGAGCTCACTACGCAAAGTATATCGCGTTCATCGGCAGTACAACGCGCAGGGCGTGCAGGACGAATAGAACCAGGGGTTGTGTATCGGTTAGGTTCCAAACAAACTTTTGAAAGACGAAACAGCCACGATAACCCTGATATTCTTACCTCAGATATTAGCCAACTGATGCTTGAGGCGAAGCAGTGGGGCGCAAGTATTAGTGAACTCACCTTACTTGACCCGCCGAGTGAGCAACAATGCAGCCAAGCTACTAATTTATTATCTATGCTTGAAGCCATAGATAGTAACGGTAAGCTCACCACGCTGGGTAGTAAAATGTTGGGCTTTGGTGCCGATATTCGCTTAGCGCATATGTTATTAAAAGCGCAAATGTTAGAACCACAGTTAAGTGGGATTTATCGCTTAGCTATTTATTTAGTGGCCTTACTAGAAAGCCGAGTTAGCACTGCCAATGAGCTCAACCTAGCACTGCATAGTCAACAACAACGACCACATCCGGTGTTTAAGCAGCAATTAAATTATTGGTTAAAACGCTTAAAATTTACCGACAGTCGTACAGATTTAAACACTGAACATTTAAGCTTATTAGTGTCGCTTGCCTATCCAGATCGGATTGCTAAAAAACGCGGCAATGGCTACTTATTAGCAAATGGTGCAGGGGCTGAACTAAACCCTGATTATTGGCATAAAGACGAATATATAGCTATTGCCAGTATGGGCGGGCATAAAGGCGGGCGAGTTTTTGCAGCCACGGCGCTAAATCCATTAGCACTTAAAGAGTATTTACCGCATTTATTCACTGAGTTGACTCGCTGCGAGTTTGATGAAAAAGCCGCTCGGTTTATTCATCAAGATGAAGTAAAACTTGGGGAAATTACCCTTAGTAGCCAACCAAGTAAACATAAGCTTGATAAAACAGAGCGGGCCAAGGCATGGCTTAGTTTGTTTGCCAAACAGGGCTTTTCACTGTTTAACGAGCAAAAAGAAAGTGAGCAACTACTTATTAGAATGTGCCTAGCCAGCAAATTGATGCCAGAACAGTTTCCTATTATTAATCAGCAGCAGCTCATTGAAACAGCAGGTGATTGGTTAGGGGTATACCTTGAAGATATTAAAACCCTTGAGCAACTTAAAAAGTTTAATTATTTTGAGGCACTACAAAACAGTTTTAATTGGCAACAGCAAAGCGAGCTAAAATCTTTACTCCCACTGCGACTAACAGTACCAAGTGGCTCTAACATAAAAATTGAATACCAACTTGATGGCCCCGCCAAGCTCAGTGTGCGCATGCAAGAAGTATATGGTTTAACCAGTACACCTATGTTAGCTAACGGTAAATTAGCATTGCTAATGGAGTTGTTGTCTCCAGGCAAGCGTTCACTACAGTTAACCCAAGACTTAGCACATTTTTGGGATAGTAGTTACCGCGAGGTACAAAAAGAGATGAAAGGGCGCTACCCCAAGCACTTTTGGCCAGACGACCCTGCCAATAGCGTTGCCACCAATAGAGTAAAAAGCAGAATGTGATCACGCTTCCTTAATGTCGCTTAATGTTAAACGTTGACCATACAAATAACGAACATTTTTGGGCGTTTTACAAGCACTAAACTATTATTACTTTAATGCTGATATTTTACTGGGTAAGACTTATTACCCTAGTGTACATATGAGCCGTAAGGTAGCGAGCGTTTGTAACTAATTGAAGATGCAGCTAACAATCTAAAAGTGATAATAGAGGGAACATGCATGAAAGGCGTTATCTTTAGAGGGCTTGAGGCACTGGTTATTGAAAAATGTGGCATGGCAGCATGGGACGACTTACTTGAAAAAAATGCACCGGAGGGTCGTGTTTATATTTCTGCAGAAAGTTATCCAGATGAAGAAATAGTTGGTTTAGCACAAGATGTAGCAACTGCACTTTCTATGTCTATGCCAGAGGTATTAAAGGCCTTTGGAGAGTATTTATTTTCTCACTTAAAGGCACGTCATCCAAGCATTGTTGCTAACTTTAATTGCTTTGCTGATCTCATTATTGGTATTGATAAAGTAATTCATGTTGAAGTCGCTAAGCTTTATCATGAGCCTAATTTACCTGAAATTGACGCCCAAATTATTGAAGACGGGCTTATTTTAATGCGTTACAACTCTAAGCGGCAGCTTTGTATGTGCGCCGAAGGGCTTATTTTTGGTGCTGCGTCTCATTATGGAGTTGATGTTAAACTTAACCATGCTCAGTGTATGCATGATGGGTTTGATTCGTGTTTAATTGAAATAAAATATGAGACTCCCCATGGCTGAAGACGACTACAATTATAAAAAAGCGTATTTGCGCGAAAAATCAGCTAGAGATCAATTAGAAACCCTACTAGAAGACAAAACACGGGCATTGTTTATTGTTAATCAAGAGCTGGAAGAAAAGCTCGAAACGGTCAAAAACCAACAAATAACCTTAATGCAAAGTGAAAAAATGGCTACGCTAGGGACACTCTCTGCTGGCATGGCCCACGAAATAAATAACCCGCTTGCTTACATAACCAGTAATGTAGAAAGTATAAAATTTATAAAGCCCGTGTTGGTTTCGCTAATGACGGCGGCTCAACAATTTGTAAATAAATCGATTTCAGTATCGCAGTTAGAGTCTATTTTAGTTCAGCTCAATCAAGAGAACGATTTAAGCTTTATTGTGGATGATATTGATGACTTAGTTAATGATACCCAAGAGGGTTTAGAGCGTATCGCTCATATTGTTAGTAACCTTGTCGACTTTGCAAGCCTAAAAGACAACGTAACTGCAATGGCAGATATTACAGAATCATTAAATGGCACGCTAAAGCTACTCGAAAACCAGCTGGGAACGTGTGCTATAGAGTTACACATTGAAAAGTTACCTCTAACACAGTGTAATATATCATCTATGAAACAAGTTTTTGTAAACTTATTAATTAATGCCAAACACGCCTGCGACGACTTGCGCGATCAGCAAGGGAAAATAATAGTTAAGCTGTTTGCCGATAAAAACAATATTTACATAGAGGTGGCAGATAACGGCTGTGGAATGGACGCTGATACACTTAAACAAATGTTCGATCCTTTCTTTACCACTAAACCCGTAGGCCAAGGCACTGGTATGGGAATGGCTATGGTTTATAACATACTCAAAGAGCACAATGGCACTATAGAGGTTGAAAGTGAAGTGGGTAAGGGGTCTTTAATACGTTGTGTAATAGCTATTACTACATAACTTTGTAAGCTTAAAGTTTACAATATAGGCATGGCTACAATGTGTGTTGTGGCTATTGAGCGTAGGTATAAGTATCTTAACTCGACACTTCTTGTCCGCCGTGTTGCTCGGCTAAATCATCAAGTTCGGCAACGGTATAATCAAATCCGCTTTCATCATATTCGTAGCTTACTTTAACGCTGTCGCCGCCATTAAAAAGACGTGTTTTTACGTCATTGACTGGCCAATCTTTTAATTCGTGTAAAAAGCGGTTGGCTACTTGTGATGACTCAAACCGGTAACTAATCTCTGTTTTCATAAATAATAATACCCTGATAATTTTACCCCCGTAGTTTGTTGATTTTTACCAAGGAGTCAAGTTATCTACTTTAAAAGGGCAATAAATTATGACTTTATAGATACTTATCGGTCATAGTAATCTAAATTGGAGTGTTAACAGTATAAAGCTGTTTAAAAAACAATAACCATATAACAATAACGGAGTAGGCAATGAAACATTTAGTGACCTTAGTTGGGCTTATCGCTTTTTTAATGGTGGTACTACCGGGACCCCTTTATAAATTTAATATCGTTGAACTAGGCACTGCTTTTGCCGGTTTTAGATTAGGTGTTTATGTCGGTGGAGCAGCATTAGCCTTATTATTAGTTCAAGTGCTATTTATGCGTAAAACAGTGAGCTTAGCCAGTTCAGTGATCACTGTTATTTTTGCAGCAGTTGCTATTGCAATGCCGCTTAACATGATGAATACAGCAAAAAGTGTTCCGCCAATTCATGATATTTCTACCGATTTAATTAACCCTCCTGAGTTTGTTGCGGTTGTGCCTTTGCGTGCTGATGCACCTAATCCTGTTGCATACGCGGGAGAAGAAACGGCAGCGCAACAACGAAAAGCATACCCAGAACTAAAATCGCTCGAGTACAACCAAACGCAACTAGAATTAGTGGCAGCTACAACAAAAGCCATGGAAAACCTTGGTTGGGAACTGGTTAATAGCGATGTTAATAATGGCATTGTTGAAGCAACAGACACCACAACCTGGTTTGGCTTTAAAGATGATGTTGTCGTGCGTATTAACGACAAAGGCAGTAAGCGTGTGTTAGACATACGCAGTAAATCTCGCATTGGTAAAAGCGATTTAGGCAAAAATGCCCAGCGTATTAAAACCTTGATTGACGAGTTAAACGCCGTTGTGGTGCAGTAATTGATAAAAATAGCCCAGCATTATGCTGGGTTTTTTGCAGTTGCTACGTCAGTTCATGTTCAGAGCTGATAATGCATACTGTGTGAGTTATAAATTTTAATAAACTATGGAGTTATTATGAAAACAGTCGGATATGCAGCAAAAAGCCAAGGTTCTGAACTTACAGAGTTTTCTTTTGAGCGCCGCGATTTACGAAATAACGATGTAGCAATAGAGATTTTATATTGTGGTGTCTGTCATTCAGACTTACATGCAGTGCGAAACGATTGGGGTGGCAGTAACTACCCATTAGTACCAGGGCACGAAATTGTTGGTAAAGTAATTTCGGTTGGTAGCGATGTTACTAAATATCAGCAAGGCGATACCGTTGCTGTAGGCTGTATGGTTGACTCGTGTCAAAGCTGCGACCAATGTCATAATCACGAAGAGCAATTTTGTCGTGAAGGCATGGTTGGCACTTACAGTGGCAAAGACAGAATAAATGGTGAAATGACTCAAGGTGGCTACTCTAAGCATGTAGTGGTGCGTGAAGAATTTGTGCTTTCAGTACCTAAAAATTTAGAGCTATCTCGCGTTGCGCCTTTATTGTGTGCTGGCATTACTACTTACTCACCGCTGCATAAATGGGGTGTTAAAAAAGGCAGCCGTGTTGCAGTTGTCGGCCTTGGAGGGCTTGGCCATATGGCGGTTAAAAATGCCGTGGCAATGGGTGCAACGGTTACGGTTATTGGCCGCACTGAATCTAAAAAAGAAGATGCTATTGAGCTAGGTGCACAGCACTATTTAGTGTCGAACAACGATGATGAAATGAAAGATGCGCAATCAGCGTTTGATGTGATCATTGATACTATACCGGTAAAGCACGACCTATCACTGTATACACCGCTACTTGATATTGACGGCACGTTAGTGATTGTTGGCCAAGTAGGCCCTGTTGATGAGCTAAACACAGTGCCATTGTTAATGGGTCGTCGTCGAGTGGCAGGATCCTTAATTGGTGGCATTGCAGAAACACAGCAAATGCTCGATTTTTGTGGTGAGCACAATGTATTACCTGAGTGTGAAATGATCAATATAGATGAAATTAACACCGCTTATGAGCGCATGGAACGCTCAGATGTGCGCTACCGTTTTGTTATTGATATGGCGTCGATTGACGTTTAATGATCATATAAATTAACCTTAAAAAGAGCCGCATAGCGGCTTTTTTTCGTTCTTAATAAATAATGGTCTGAGACTCTATAATTTATGTAAAAACAGCGGCGATAAAATTGAATTTAAAGTATAGCTTAATTAGTTTTTAGTAATGAAAACAGAATTAAATTTAAAACAACGCCAAATTAAAAATACTAGCTACTTGGTTAAATGTACCTTGATTTGGTTACTCACCTTAGCGTTATGTAGCTTTGGCCCGACATTAATTTGGGATCGCGCCGAGATAATTAGCGGCTTTTTTATAGTTGTAAATGTAATAGCCGGCATTGTAATGATTTTGGCTAACAAACGTTACTTACAGGGGATGGATGAGCTGATGCAAAAAATACATCTCAGTGCCATGGGGTTTACCCTAGGTGCAATATTGGTAGGTGGGCTTGCGTACACTAATTTGCAATTGAGTGGCTTAATTGATTTTAAAGCACAAATATCCGATTTAATGTTTTTAATGGGGGCAGTGTATTTAATTAGCGTGTATGTGCTTAATAAACACTATTGCGCAGGTGATGAATGAAAAATCGATTAAAAGTATTAAGAGCCGAGCATAACTACACCCAAGCAAGGTTGGCCGAGCTGCTAGATGTTTCTCGCCAAACTATTAATGCGATTGAAAAAGGTAAGTTTGATCCCAGCTTGCCACTGGCCTTTAAGGCAGCAAGGTTGTTTGAGTTAAAAATAGAAGATATTTTTGACGACGAACAGGGTTAAAAATTAACAAAGTGCGACAATATGTCGCGCTTTTTAGATTGCTACAGCAAGTATAATTTACCCACAAAAATTTTGTGGTAAATCAATAATGACTGATAAAAAAAATTCTTTAACCTCTTATTTATTATCCCCTTTAGCGCTTGTTATAAGTAGCGTATTATCGCCAGTTGCTTTTGCAGATGACACCTCAATTGAAGTGATTGAAGTGCACGGCCAAGCACAAAATAAACACCTATCATTAGGCTCATCTGAATCGCTATTAACCGATTTAGGAGTGGACTTTTCTGCTGCTGGTGGCATGGCCAATTTACCTGTTTTAAATGGTTTAATGGGCGATCGAGTGGCGGTACTGGTTGATGGGGCGCAAATCACCGCCGCCTGTGCTAACCAAATGAACCCGCCACTGTCTTATATTTCAGCCAATCAAATTAGTAGCTACAAAGTGGTTGCAGGTGTTTCTCCAGTAAGCGCGGGAGGCGATAATATTGCAGGTGTGATTGCTGTTAATTCTATTTCACCTCAGTACAGTGAAAACAGCGAACTTGCATGGCATTCAGGTTATGTGTCAGCCCAGTACAACACCCTTGATAACGCCAAAAAGGTCGGCGCAGGTATGCGCATTGCCAGCAATGTACTTAGTTTTAATTATCAAGGTGCGTTCAGCGATGCTAACAGTTATGAAGATGGTAACGGCGATTTAGTGCTCGATACCCTATACCGCGCGCAAAACCATAGTTTAAGTGCTGCCATGCGCGATGATAAGCAACAATTAGTGGTTAAGCTAAGTCATCAAAAAATACCCTATCAAGGCTTTGCTAATCAATATATGGATATGACAGATAACACCAGCTATGGCGCTGTTGCCCAGTATCAGCGTGCTTTTACAAGCAGTGAGCTTGAAGCGCAGTTAAATTGGCATAACGTAAAGCATGAAATGGGGTTTTTTAGCGCAGAAAAAACCGGAAAAATGCCCATGAAAACTGATGCTGAGGATATAAGCACCCAGTTAAAATGGCGACTAGCGCTTGATAACAACAGCCAGTTACTACTCGCGCAAGAGTATCACCACATGAAATTAGATGACTGGTGGCCTGCAGTTGAAGGCTCAATGATGATGGGACCAAATGACTATAACAATATTAATAATGGCCGGCGTCAGCGTATTGCTTTGCTTGGAGAATATGAAAGCCAACTAAATACTCGCTGGTGGTTAAATGCAGGCATTCGATTTGAAAATGTAATGACCAACACTGATGATGTGCAAGCATATAATGCAGGCATGGCTGCAATGAATGCAATGGCCATGGCGATGCCAAGTGATGCAATGGCCGCTAAAAAGTTTAATAACCAAAGTAAAAAACAAACAGATAATTTAGTTGATGCAAACGTGCTGATTAATTATCAACTAAGCAATAACGACGAACTACAAATTGGCTTAGCCCGTAAAAATCGTGCGCCTAATTTATACGAACGCTACAGCTGGGGCGTAGGTAATATGGCCACCACCATGATTGGATGGTACGGCGATGGCAACGGCTATATTGGTAATATAAACCTTAAACCAGAAACCGCACACACGCTAAGCAGCACGTACACCCGCATGGCAAAAGATGACAGCTGGCGTATAAGTGCTAACGCGTGGGTGAGCGATGTAAATGATTATATTGATGCCAACATAGTAAGAAGCTTTAACCGCACAGCGTTTGCTGCCAATACCCGTAATGTACTTATGTTTAATAACGTAGATGCCAGGCTTTATGGTGTAAAGCTAGATGCGGTTTTAGCACTGCATGAGTCTAAGCAGTATGGTAACTGGTCATTAAAAGCGAATATTAGCAACACCCGTGGTAAGCGCGATGATACTAATCAGCCGCTTTATCAAATTAAGCCGCTGCAAACCCAATTTGCCATTAACCAGCAAGTTGGCCGTTTTGAAAACGCACTCACGTGGCAGTGGGTCGATAGTAAAACTCGCGTAGATAGTAACCGCCTAGAAAACCAAACTGAGCAGTATCATTTACTTAATTTAAGCTCAAAAGCCAGTTGGGATGCACTTACCGTGAGTGTTGATATTACCAATCTGCTTGATGAGTATTATCAATTACCACTTGGTGGCGTAAGTATTGCTGAGTTTAAACAAGACATGTCGCAGGGCTTTAATCAATTAGCAGGGCAGGGGCGCTCTATAAATTTAGCCATGAGTTACGCGTTTTAAGATGATAGAGTAAGTTAGTATAAGCCGTCAGATTCGATTTTAGGTTAATCGAGTCTGACGGTTTATTGCCATTTTTCTAAGAGCGTATATTGAATAATCAAGCTGTTTGAAGCTGGTTTGTATGATATTTAAACTATTATTCACATTGCCAATTATTTAAATGCTCAATAATAAAGTCATCAATCTTTTTATGGATTGAAATATTATCTTGATTAACTAAATAGCTAATGTTGATATTTTCGAACTCTATATCTCTAAAGCAGCTATAATTATCTACCGCGCTATATCCGCAGCTACCCCAATACAAAAAAGTATTTTCCGATTTAGTATATAAAGTGAAACTATATTTTTCATGTTCAACAGGAATATACAGATCTTTAGCATCAGAGAATGTATTAAAAAAACTAGCATTAACATTACGCTCAAGCTTTCGATGAGGCAGCAGGTTAACCGATATAAAGTTATTCAATGGGCTTTCATCATTTTGATAGTCAACGGGCTGAAACTTCTTTATATGTTGAACAACATAATTAGCTGGAAAGAACAAAATAGGAGCCTTTGATAATTCCTTATCAAGTGCGTTGTCACCCTTATTTGAGTTAATAAAACTTGCTTCTGAAAGGTACTTATTAGGAAAACATCTACCTTGCCATTTTGTTTCAGAATTATTCTCATTACAGCCTGTCATGAGTAAAGTTAGGACTAAAACCATTTTTTTCATCGTCTTGATAACCTATGTTTGCATTACAATCATTGTAATGTGATTTTGGCTGTAATTTTTACGTACCAGTAGCATTTCAGTTAACTACCTTGCTGACGTAAATTAGTACTTGTTTGTAGCTTTAAGCTGTCCTCTGAATTACTTTTCCATTAAAGCGAATTTAACTAATTAAAACAACAAGCCTATTA
Source organism: Pseudoalteromonas sp. Scap25 (assembly GCF_013394125.1). GTDB lineage: Bacteria > Pseudomonadota > Gammaproteobacteria > Enterobacterales > Alteromonadaceae > Pseudoalteromonas. Next base: position 1,011,229 of record NZ_CP041327.1, read on the forward strand.
AATCGTTACTTATTTATACTTTAAATACATACATTACTGCTTGTGACAAAAATCTATAAACTGCTTTAACAGCGGGTTTTTGTACTTGTCTTTATGCATTACTAACCAAAACTGCCTTTGCATGGGGTGGTTTAAATTAAGCTGTGTAACACGGCCATCTTTTAGGGCATATTGCGCAGCAAGTGATGATAAACATCCTAACCCTAAGCCATTTGCTACACAGTTTATAAGCGCTTCTGTGGTATTGAGCTCTACGCTTTGCGTCCAATTTTTAATTTGTGGCGCAAGGCTATGTAAAAAGAAGGAACGCGAGCCTGAACCAGGTTCTCTTAATACCCATTGGCTACGATTAAAGTCGTTAAAGCTAAGTTGCTTTTTTGCAGCCAATGGGTGGTTTATTGGGGCAATAATACACATGGCGTCATGGCTAAACACATTAGAGACTAAATCGCTTTGATGGGCTTGGCCCTCAATAAGTGCTATATCGAGCTCGTAATCTATAAGTTTTTGACAAATAAGCGTCGAATTGGAAATCAGTATTTGTTGTGAATAATGCTGTCGCTGTGCTCTAAATTTGCTTAGTAAAGCAGGTAATACATGATTACCAATCGTGTCGCTGGCACCAATTTTTAAAGTTCCGCTGGCAGGGGCGTTGTCTAAAAACAAGGTGTCGATAGTGTTTGCCCGATTTAATAGTTCATCAGCAAGGGGCAGTAGTTTTTGCCCTTCTTGATTTAATAATAACCGATTATTTACACGATCAAATAATGGATGGCCTAACTGCTTTTCAAGTTCGCTAAGCGCCATACTCACCGCCGCTTTAGATAGAAACAATGATTCAGACGCTGCTGTAAGGGTGCTGTGCTGGGTTATGCCGACAAATACTTTAAGTTGCTTAAGTGAAATATTCATTATGCTATGTTTAGTTTGCCTGAACGTGTGTTCTATATAATTAGATTTAACTTAACAAAATGCAAGCGTAAACTTCTCTGTAAGTTACAACCACAGGGTGGAATAGAGATGTTTAAACATATAAAAACAAAAGTATCTGGTGCACCAACACCAATGGGCGGTTTGGCATTAGGTATTGCCAGCCTAGGTTGGGCTTGGGAGAGTATGGCTAACCTAAATGGCGTAGCACAATATACCGGTGCCGCTATTGCGAGCGTATTATTGCTATTGTTAACACTTAAGTTTTTATTACATCCTCAGCTGCTTAAAGCCGATTTAGCCCATCCGGTTGTGGGAAGTGTGGTGCCTACTTTTGCTATGGCTACTTTAGTGGTGTCTAATTCTTTAGGGCAGTTTTACTCCCTTGCGGGAGATGTGCTTTGGGTTGGTGCATTTTTATTGCATTTGGTGTTTTTAATAAGCTTTATTGCTCATCGCGTGATTGAATTTAAAATTGAGCATATGGTGCCAAGCTGGTTTGTACCGCCGGTTGGGATCATTGTTGCCGATGTCGCGTTTTCAGGGAATCCGGCTCTGCTATTTTTAGCACAAGGGGCGCTTTATTTTGGCATGCTGATGTATGCAGTTATGTTGCCTATGATGATTTACCGGATCATTTTTGCTGCGCACATTCCTGATGCTGCACAACCTACATTGGCTATTTTAGCGGCGCCAGCAAGTTTATCGTTAGCTGGTTACTTTACAGTTATCAGCGAGCCGTCACCGGTTATTATTGGCTTGTTATTTGGAATTGCGGTACTGATGACCTTTATAATTTACGTCGCATTTTTTAAATTACTGCGCCGTCCATTTTGCCCAGGTTACGCTGCCTTTACTTTCCCTATGGTTATTGGTGCTACCGCGTTATTTAAACTCGCCGCATGGATGCATACAGTGGGAATTGATTTGCAGTTTGTTAAGCAAATACAGTATTTAGCAACGTTTGAATTGATTGTGGCAAGTGGGGTAGTTTGCTATGTGGCGGTTCGTTATTTGGCTCACTTTAAGCTTTTTAACACTCAATTTAAGCCTCTCACCCTATCGCAATAACGATTAAGCGCTTGTTTGCACTACCTCGGTAGCACCGTGCTCAATTGCTTGTTCGGCATCTTGCTCAGCAAGCTTTGCGCGCTCTGCTTTTGAAACATAAGTCGGTTTGTTGCTTTTATGCAGCTTGGCATTAGCGCGCTTATCTTTCTTTTGAAACTTAGTAACGATTTTTTTTCTGCGATTCATGATTAACCCCATAATTTTGAGCTGCGCATTATACAGGCATCTTGTTCAAAGCTGTTAGATAAATTATAAGCTTTGCTTGTGGGTCTGCCGCAAAGCGCTGTTTGTCACTTTACAAGGAGGTTATAATTAATGCTCTTTGTTGTTAATTAAATGGAATCTGTTTTGAACAAGCTAGCTTTAGCAAGTATTGCCTTATGTGCATTTAGCGCTCATGCACAATTAAATAAACACAGTGAAAGCGTGGCCGATTACGCAGTTAATAACTATCAAAATGCACAGGTGCATACGCTTACTAATTTAGTATCGTTTCCTACGGTTAATAAAAGTGAGATCAGCGCACCACAAAACCCCGACTTTATAGGCTTTAAAGCATTATTAAAAATGAAAGCCGCTGAACTGGGCTTTGACTACCAAGATTTAGGCTATACCGTACTCATAGGCATGGGTGAGCAAAAAGAAAAAGTAACCATAGTGACTCACGGCGATGTACAACCTGCAAACGCCAGTAAATGGAAACAAAGCCCATTTATTATTGATACCTCAGAGGCGGGTAAATTAGTTGGCCGAGGTACCGAAGACGATAAAGGCGCTATAGCTACCGCTTTATATGCGATGAAAGCCATAAAAGATAAAGGCATAACCCTTGATAACCGCATTGAGCTGATGGTTTATTTGGCCGAGGAATCTGATTGGGGGCCTTTAACCGAATTTATGAAAACCTATGAGCAACCAAAGTATGCAGTCACAATTGACGCCTCATATCCCGTGGTGGTTGCTGAAAAAGGCTGGAGCTTAATTGCGCCAACATTTGATGCAACATCACCACAAACCGATGTGTATGTAAGCAATGTAACGGGTGGTGCCTTTGCTAGCCAAATCCCTGAAGATGCCAGCTTAACTTTGCATAATGCGAGTACTGAATTAGTAGCTCAATTAAAACAAACAGCTAAGGCACTTAAGAGAGTAGAGTTTACCTTTGATGATCAAACAGATGGAACTTTAATTAGTGTTAAAGGCATGTCGGCACATTCATCTGAGCCAGAGTCAGGTGTTAACGCCATTGCTTATTTGGCTGAACTATTTAAAGCCGTTGAGCTTGAAAACAACAGCGACGGTCAGCTCATTAAGTTTGTAAACCAGTTAATTGGCCTAGATATTCACGGTAAACAATTTGGTGATATTGCGTATAAGCATGACTTTATGGGGCCAATGACGGTAGCGCCCACAGTTATTGAACGAGACGGTAATAACCTAACGTTAGCGGTTAATGCTCGTCGTCCTATGGGTAAAGAGGCTGACTTACTAGATCAGCAAATTAATAGTGCGCTTACCCAATGGCAAGCTGATAATAAAGTAACATTAGCTAATGTTAAAACCACCATTGGCACACCTATGCTGCTTGATGACGCACCTCATGCACAAAAGTTACTTGATATTTTTAAACATTTTACTGGTGATCAAGGCGCAGATTTTGTCTCTATTGGAGGTGGTACTAACGCTAAATTATTTGATAATGCCGTATCGTTTGGCCCATCAATGCCGGGTAAACGCTATACAGGTCACTCAGAGCATGAATTTATTACGCTTGAGCAACTAGCACTTAATTTACGTATGTACACCGCAATGATGATAGAGCTGGGTAATATGTAATTAACCAATAGCAAAAACTAAAAAACCGCCTTGATGGCGGTTTTTTTATAACAACTAAATGTTATTGAAAATTAACGTCTGGTAAGCACTCAAAGCCTGGTTTGGCAAACAAGTAGCCTTGCATTAATTCAATGCCGACACTTTTTAGCCAGTGATATTCTTCAACTGTTTCAATGCCCTCAGCCAGTGCCATTACGTTTAGCTCTTTGAACATATTTAAGCAGTTACGCACAATAGTTTGGCGTTTTGTGTCTTTGTCGATATCGCGTATAAGTGCCATATCGAGTTTAATAATATCTGTTTGAAAGTCAGCTAGTAAGTTTAATCCAGAATAGCCTGAGCCAAAATCATCGGTAGCTGTTTTAAAGCCTAATTCTTGGTAGTAGCTTACAACCCGCTCAACGTGGCTGCTGTCTTCTATTTTTTCAACTTCAGTAAATTCAAACATAATATTAGTTGTAGGGAAGTTGTACTTTTTAGCCGCTTCTAGGGTAGTGCGAATACAGCGCTCAGGCTTATAAATAGCGTTGGGTAAAAAGTTAATGCTTAGCATGGTGTTTATGCCTAGCTTAGAGGCAAGTGCAATAGCTTTAATTCTACATAATTGGTCAAAGGTGTAGCGGTTGTCGTCGTTTACTTGGGAAATAATAGAGAAAGCCGACTCGTTGTTTAAACCACGAACCAATGCTTCATAGCCATAAATAGTGTTGCTCTGGCAATTTATAATAGGCTGAAACGCCATGGTAAAGTCAAAGTCTAGTTCGCTAGAATCAGCGCAGTTGCTACAAGATACTTTTTCGCAACTTTGTGATTTTTCGTTCATGCATCCACCTTTGTATTTAACCAACACTAAAAGATGGTTAAGTTTTTTATAATCCTAACAAAGTATTGAGATTTTACATAATTATATTAGTAAACATTAATATAACTCATAATAAAGTTTTTATTTAATTCATGAAAAATTAGCAGTAAGGTTATGCTAAAACATAATCTTACTGCTACGCAAAAAGTATAATTGGTTTACAAAATTAGTTAAGTGTTGCCGTTAGCTTTATGCTGGTATTGAGTAGTTTTGAAATCGGGCAGCCTTTTTTGGTGTCTTCACACAGGGCTTGAAATTGCTCATTGGAAATATCAGTAATTTTTGCATTAACTACCAATTCAATTTCACTCACCGCAAAGCCATCGTCTACTTCATCTAAGCTTACTGTCGCTTTGGTGCTTATATCGTCAGCAGTAAAGCCTGCTTCTCCTAATGCCAATGATAACGCCATACTAAAGCAAGCACTGTGGGCTGCACCAACTAGCTCCTCTGGGTTAGAACCGGGCTTATCTTCAAAGCGAGTATTAAACCCATACGGCTGGTTATCGAGTGCACCACTTTGAGTTGATATAGTACCTTTACCACTTTTAATATCGCCAGACCAATTTGAGCTTGCCGTTTTTTTAATTGTCATCATGTTCTCCTTGTTTAATGTAAGTTTTTCAGCATTGATATCAGTTGTATGTAAAATAATCCGATAATTGCTTAAAAATGTACGTAGTAACATGGAGGCTGCAAGATAAACGCCAATCTCTATTTGCTACGTTTACATCGCTCAGAACAATAAATAACGTTATCCCAGTCTCGTTGCCATTTTTTACGCCACGCAAACGGTTTATTACACACAGGGCATATTTTTTCAGGTAGGGTTAGTTTTTTATGTGCCATAGTTATTTGTCTGACTGCTTTTTGGATTTACGTACCGAGGGAGTGATGGCTACATGTTTTTTTAGTATGGCATGAATAGCACGTTTAACATCGCTACGCTCTCGGTATTGCCACAATCGCTCGCGTGCCTCTTTAGATGCTCGAGTTAAATCAAGCATCGGCTCTGGGTAATCTTCACCAAGTTTAAAGTCGTTAAATAACGCTTCCATTGGCGTTTGTTGCCAGGGTTGATGTAAATATTCAATGGGGAGCTTTTCAAGTTCGGGGCACCATTTTTTTATAAATGCGCCGGTTGGGTCTTGATCTTCAGATTGTTTAATGGGGTTGTAATGGCGAATAGTATTAATGCCAGTAACCGATGCCTGCATTTGTATTTGCGGATAATGAATACCTGGCTCAAAGTCTAAAAAGTAATTAGCCAGCGGAAAACTTGCCTGTTGCCAGCTGATGTTTAAATGATGGGTTACAAAGCTCACCAGCATAGCGCGCATTCTAAAGTTAATATAACCGGTGGCTTTTAAACAGCGCATGCAGGCATCAATAATAGGAATACCGGTTTGCCCCTGTGCCCAGCGTTCAATATCGCTAGTAACCTTAGCGTCATCACGATACGGAAATGCATGGTAACCCGGATTTAAGGCTTTAAATTCCATGCTGCATTCGCTTTCAAACTTTTGCATAAAATGGCAATGCCAATGCAGGCGAGATACAAACGCAGCAAGCGGACGCTTCCAGCCTTTTTTATCGGGATGGGTTGAATGGTATGCGTCTATCGCCATTTGATACACCTGCCTAAGACTAATATTGCCCCAGGCTAAATAGGGCGAAAGCCTAGAGCAATGCGTGCGGCTCAAGCTCGGGCTAGAGATCCCTTTTTGATAGCCTTTACCGCGCTCGGCAAAAAAACTGTGCATAACATCGCGGGCAAGTCGCGGCCCTCCATATTGAAAGTTGTCATCGTCAGCTGTGTAACTGTCTGGTAATTCTGGCGATTGGTAGTGTGTGAGTGTCACTGTTTTAATGTGTTTCCAATCTGGGATGGCAATTGGCGCTTGCATTGTTTGTTGCCAGCATTCATTCCAATTATTGCGATTTTTTTTACCCCGAATGACAGCCCCCGTTGGTGACTCTAACCAGTTAATCTGATTATGTTGGCACCATGCTTTAATCGCTTTATCGCGTTCAAATGTATTATTTAAGCCGATTTCTTGGTGACTAAAGAGATTAATTATTTCAAACTGGGTGTGTAGCTCTTCAAGCAACGACTGCATATTTTGTTTAAATATGTACACGCAGCTATTAAAGCGATCAAGTTGTTGGTTTAAATCACATAGCGACTGATACACAAAGCGCCAATGTCGCTCGTTATAATGAGCATCTTCGAGTAACAGCGGCTCAAAGTTGTACAGCAATAATGTTGGAAGCCCATTGCTAAACGCATGTTTAAGCGGTTGATGATCGCTTAAGCGTAAATCGCGTTTAAACCAGACAATGTTTATTTTTTGGCGCATGAAATTAAACTATTTGCTAACGGTGTAGTATTAATGAAGATCCAATCTATAAGTACGTATTGCCTAGTACTAGGGTTTAGTTTTTAACTTAAAAGTGAGAAATAATGTTTTTAGATTTAATGCAAAACAGCAACCGCTCTGTTTATAGCTACTTAGTTGGCGGTATTAGTCCACGACCGATTGCATGGATAAGCACGCTAAGTAGTGAGGGGGTAAGCAATATTGCACCTTACTCTTTTTTTACCGTAGCAAGTTGTCAGCCTGCAGTGTTAAGTGTTACTCAAGTTAACCCCAGCGATAAAGCCAATAAAGATACACTGACAAATTTACTAGCCACCAAAGAATGTGTGGTTAATATTGTTAGTCATGCCTTAGTAGAGCAAATGAACCAAAGCTGCGCTAATTACCCTAATAATGTCAGTGAGTTTGATGAGGCCAGCATAGAGAGAGTCACAAGCCAGTTAGTTAATCCGCCGAGTGTTGCAGCTTCAAAAGTACGCTATGAATGTAAGCTTCGAGAAGTGATCACTATTTCAGATGAACCAAGCGGTGGCAAAATGATGCTCTTAGATGTAGTGGGAATTTTTATAGATGACGCCACGTTGGTAAATGGCTACATAGATCCGACACGTTTAGATGCAGTAGGTAAAATGGGCGGCGATTACTTTAGCACCACCAAAGATAAGTTTGTATTAAAACGCCCACAACTTTAAAGGTGAGCGCTTTAATTACATTAGGTTAAACAGCACGCTATTTACTCTGTTTTTGGTAAAAACAGTGCACTCATTGCACCCAAAAACCCTAATCCGCTGTAAAGCAAAATAAGCTCTGCGGTTGATAAAAACGATTCTAATAAGCCTATGCTGCCCAACATCAGTAATAAAACCCCAATAACGGTATTACTAACCGACACATAATCGGTGCGTTTGTTACCCTCTGCCATATCGACGAGGTACGTTTTTCGCCCTAAGCGTACTCCTTGGTGCGCAACTGAGAGTAAAAAGTACAAAATAGGCATAGCCCACCAATTTAGTAGCAACTCGTTATACCAAGTTGCAATAACAAATACAGCCAGCCCATTAATGGTAACCAAAGTGGCACTGAGTACTAGCACTCGCTGGCTAGATAAGTCGCTTAAGCGTCCCCAAATCGGCGCTGAGACTAAGCTTGCAAAGCCGGAAACGGCAATAAAGGTGGCAAGTAAAGAAAATTCAAACGACTGTTTACTGGCTAAAATAATATAAAATGGAGCGCTCAATGCTGAACAAAGCAGTAGGGCACGTGTAATAACAAAATGCGCAAATTGCTTATCTTGGTACAAAATTTTTAACTTTGAAAACGCATGCAATAGACCATTATTTGCCCCTTCGGTAGCGCCACTATATTCATTAATTTGTGCGTAAAAAAACGCGGCAATCAGCCACATCAAGGCACCCAGTAGTAAAGCGATGATCACAATATCTTGATCTTTTTGCTGTGAAAAAAACCACATCATGAGACCAAACGTTAAGGTAGCAAAACCGGCAATACTTGCAGCAAGCCCGCTAATATTACCGCGTTGCTGTTTAGGAATAACTTTGCCCAGCACATCTTTTGCAGCGACAGAGTTAAACCCTCTAGCAAGGCTAAATAAAATTAATAAGCCAATAATGGCGTAGCCTGCTTGTGCGCCTTTGAGGGTAAACGCCACCGCAACCATGGCTAAAATGCATCCTGCTTGCATCACTGCACCTATTACCCATACCCATTTACGAACGGGGAGTTTGCGAATAACGTTAGCAATAGCAAGTTGGGGCAGTAATGAACCCGATTCTCTGATTGGTACTAACCAAGTAATAAAACTCGCTGGTACATTTAAGCTTTGCATTAACCATGGCAGCGTTATTTTGGGGTTGAGTAGCGCATCAGCAAACTTACTAAACAGCTGGCTAATGAGTAAAATAATAAAATTACCGGGTACTTCCTGACAGGCATTGTCGTCGATGGCTTTGCAAGCTCGGGCGTCTTCTTCATTGTTTAAACGTTTATAAATTTGCTCTTTTGTTAGTTTTTTCACAATTAATAACTACGCTATCAGTGTAAATATTTAGATATATTAAGATGGTATGCTTAACTTTTCTACTTTTAGGGTTAAAAAGTCATGTTACCTGCTAAGAATGAAGGAGCCCCTAATAAACACAAAAAATCAGCTAAGCGCTGATTTTTTATTTTTACTAAACTGGAGCCTTATTCAAAATCACGAGCACTGTGGCGCTCTGCGAGTTGTTCATCTTCTGCTCCCCAAGTACGGTTAACGCGACGGCCTCGTTTTACACCTGGGCGCGCTGCTATTTGCTTAGCCCAACGAACCACATGGGTATAAGATGCAACATCTAAAAATTCAGCGGCATCATATAAGTCGCCTAATACCAGTGAGCCATACCATGGCCATATGGCAATGTCGGCAATTGAATATTCGCTGCCTGCCATGTATTCGTTGTCACTTAAATGGCGGTTTAGTACATCTAGCTGACGCTTAGTTTCCATGGTGAAACGGTCAATCGGGTATTGCATTTTGGTTGGCGCATAGCTGTAAAAGTGACCAAAGCCGCCACCTAAATAAGGCGCCGATCCCATTTGCCAAAACAGCCAATTACGACATTGTGTTTTAGCTTGAAAATTATTAGGAATAAGCGCATCAAACTTTTCGCCAAGGTATTGTAAAATAGCGCCTGATTCGAATACAGGGGTTGCTGGTGTTGTAGAGTGATCCATCAACGCAGGTATTTTTGAGTTTGGGTTTATATCAACAAAATCAGAGCCAAACTGGTCGCCTTCACCAATATTAATTAAATAAGCATCGTACTCAGCCTCAGTAATACCAAGCTCTAATAGCTCTTCAAACATAATACTGACTTTTTGCCCGTTGGGGGTCGCTAATGAGTAAAGCTGAAATGAATGTTTGCCAATAGGCAGTGTTTTATCGTGAGTTGCACCTGCAATTGGGCGGTTAATGTTTGCAAATTTACCGCCACTTTCATTGTCCCATGTCCATACTTTTGCTGGGGTGTAGTCGTTGTTATCACTCATAAATAGCCTCTAATAGTTTAAACGTGCGTATTTGCTTTGCCCGTTGTTGCTTTTAATTTATCTGCTTTTGCTAATTTATACCCTAAAAAGAATCCACTAAGTGCGCCAAACAGATGGCTTTCAAACGAGATATGCAACCGCTGTGGAAACACGCCCCAAATAAAGCCACTGTATAAAAAGGCCACCACCACGGCTATAAAAATAGATTTAAAAGAACGTCTTACAATGCCATAGCATAAAATAAATCCCCATAACCCATAAATAACGCCACTTAAGCCGACATGAATATTGCCACGAGCAAACATCCATACCAGTAATCCACCGACTAATGCGGTGAATATAAATACACTATAAAAACGCTTTACGCTGTATTGGCAAATTAACCAGCTTAAAACAATGAAGGGCAGCATATTACTAGCAAAATGCCACCAGCTACCGTGTAAAAAGGGAGCGCAAAGAATACCAATCAGCCCTTGAATGCTGCGTGGGTAAATACCTAAACCATTTAAACTAATGCCTGGCAGGCTGTTAATTAGTTGCAACACAAAACAAATAGTCACAATGCTTATAATGGCAAAACGGGTGCTGCTAAGTAACGACAAGGTGGATGGTTTATTTTGCATACGGTGCCCTTATTTATAGTAAGAGTGGCCAGTATAGGAATAGTGGTGAGTAATGAAAAGCAAATTAAAAAGCACAGCGATTAAACTGTGCTTTTTATACTGATTAATTGTAATTAACCAAGCTTGGTAAGTAATTTTTTAGCTGCTAGCTCAGAGCTTGCAGGGTTTTGACCGGTGATCACTAAACCGTCTTCAAGCGCAAGAACGCCCCAGTCGTCGGTTTTTTGATAGTCACCACCTTTTTTAATCAGCTCGTCTTCGACTAAAAATGGCACTACATCTGTTAATTGAACAGCGGCTTCTTCAGTGTTACTAAAGCCGGTAACTTTTTTACCCGCAACCAATGCATTGCCATCAGCATCTTTTGTATTTAAAAATGCGGCGCTCGCATGACACACTGCTGCCACTGGCTTTTGTAATTTTACAAAATCTTCGATGAGCGAGATTGAATCTGTGTTATCTACTAAATCCCATAATGGGCCATGGCCGCCTGGATAAAATACCGCATCAAAATCTGAAGCATTCAGTTCACTTAGTACTTTTGTGTTTGCCATTAATGCTTGCGCTGCACTGTCGTTGTCGTATCGCTTGGTTGCATCAGTCTGGAAGTCGGCTAGTGTACTGGTTGGGTCGATTGGTGGTTGACCACCGTTTGGTGAAGCTAGAGTGATTTCTGCGCCAGCATCTACAAATGCATAATAAGGGGCGGCGAATTCTTCTACCCAAAAACCTGTTTTTTCACCGGTATTGCCTAAATCAGCGTGTGAAGTAAGTACCATTAGTATTTTCTTAGCCATTATTTTTTCCTTCTGATGATTTAAAATTGTAATCTTTGCTTAGCAATTACTATATGCACTAACCCAACCTTAAACAACGATGATAAATTTAACTTTATTGATTTAATAATTGATACAATTGAAGGGTTGAAGTTAAAACCGCACTGGAGCGTCCATGAAAGTCTCGTTTGAACAATTAAAAAGTATGGTGGTATTTGCACAAATAGTTGAGCAGGGCAGTTTAACGGCAGCGGCAAAGCAACTAGGGTTAACGCGGGCAGTAGCCAGTTATCATTTAAAAAAGCTAGAAACGCAACTTGAAGTAACCTTGCTTAATCGTTCAACACGAACTATGGCGCTTACTGAAGCCGGTATAGCTTACTATGAGCGTTGCCGAGTTATTACCGAGCAGGCTAATGCTGCCAATCAACAAATAGAAAATATAAAAAGTGAACCCCAAGGATTATTAAAAATTAGTTGTCCAGTTAATGTGGGGATGCAATTAATAGTGCCTGCAATTAATACCTTTAAGCGCCAATACCCCAAAATTGATATAGATTTACAGTTAACCGATGACGTGGTGGATATTATTAAACACGGGTTTGATTTTGCAATTAGAGGAGTTGCGCTGCGCGATTCAAACCTACAGGCAACGAAGTTAACCACAATGAGTACCTGTATTTGTGGCGCGCCTGATTATTTTTCGCATTATGGCAAGCCTACTACGCCCGATGAATTAGCACAGCACCAGTGGGTGGTTTATCAGCTAGGGAGCAAAACCTTGACCTTGCAAAAAGACGGTAAAAAAGTCGACATTACCATGCAAGGATCGCTCAGTACTAATAACGCCGCTGCACGGACTGCATTTGTAGAGGCAGGACTTGGCATAGGGCGTATACCGCTATACGATGCATGGCCAAAAGTACAAGCGGGTTTACTGCAAATTATAATGGACGACTACAAAAGCAAAGACATTGAGTTGTATGGAGTTTTCCCGCCGGGGGCGACGGGATCTAAAAAGTTACGCTTGTTTATTGATTATTTAAAAGCGTACTTTGTAAAACAGCATACTGCATTAGGTATGCGTAAGGGCTAGCGCTCGGTTAAATAAGGCAACAGCCTGTTGATACATAACTATGGCGAGAGCTGCATCGTATCGCTCGCCTTCATCACGCATAAAGGCATGTTGCGCGTTAACTTCTTGCCATTGGTAATTTATACCAGTACGAACAGCTTGCTGGTATATTTTGTCTCGGCCATCTTGTGGTACATGAGGGTCTTGTTTACCCCAAATAAAATGAATTTCACCGAGTATGTCGGCCATGCGTTCAAATGAGTTATTACCGGGTTGTGCGGGCAGTGTATTACTGTGTATATCGGTGGCGTATAAACAAAACGCGGCTTTTATAAGTGGGTTTAAAGCGGCTCTGTAAGCTAAATGCCCACCAATACATACACCCATAGCTCCCACGTTTCCTGAACAATAACTTTGGCGTTTTACAAACTCGATAAGGCTTTGTGTGTCGCTATCATGATGCTCTAAAGGTTTAGACCATTTATCGTTATTACCTTTATCTTTACCTTCGTCATCATAAGTCAGCACAGTTCCGATAGGGTTAAGCTCATGAAACACTTCTGGCACAAGTACCACAAAACCATGACTGGCTAAAATAGCTGCACTGCGGGCAATAGGTGCCGTTTGCTGGAAAATTTCAGAATAAAAAATAATGGCAGGGTATTGCCCCGATGTTTGTGGGCGGTAAATAGTGGTTCGCATTAACCCTGTAGGCGTTGGTAAGTCAGCGTTATGGTGTTGAATGATCATAAAAGCGCTCAGTAAAATAAATATAATAGCTGAGCGCGGTCAAATAAACACGCCCTAAAGTTTAAATACTTGCAGGCATTTTATTGCAACTGGCGTAATAGCTAACCGTAGCTGGCCAATCAGAAAATATACCGATTACACCAACCTCTTTTGCAAGTACATCAACCACGGCCATCATGTCACCATCGTTATCTATAACATCACTAATTGACTGGTAATAGTATCCGCCTCCATTATTCAGCGGCCCTGAACGTTCAAGACTCCATGCAATAATATTAAGGCCTGCGGCTTTAGCATCAATAGCGTACTGTGATGGCACGATATTACTTTCATTATCTATGGTTAATAGCATCCAAATGGGTGGAGCAATAATTTTAACACCGTCATTAAAAAGCGAAGCCATACTAGGTTGCCATGTGTCGGGGTTGTTAGGATCAAACCCTGCATCGCTATCTCGGCCATCTAAATAAACGCTTTGCGCTGCAAATTCAGGGTTAGTATTAATCCAATATTGTACGTCAGCTAAATTAAATGATTGCGGAAAAACACGCGAAGCGGGTACCTCCATTTGCGTATATTCATCTAGCATTTTTTGTGCGTATTGCGTTTGGGTCATACCGTTAAAGGGCATACTCACTTGAGGTGATTTAAGCTCTGGGGTCATTTTTACTCCGAGCTGTTTAAATAGTGCAATACTTTGTTTGTGGGTCATGAGTGTACCTGAGGTGGCGTATAAGTCAGTGCGCCAACTTGCTGTACCTTTCATGTAATCGCTAACATTAGTGGCACTGGTGTTTGCGCCATCCATTTTACCCTCAAGGGTTAAAAACTCTGCCAAGCTAATATCACTGGTACAACATTTAGCTGAAGCAGGCGTGCCACTGCTAGAGTTTGCTGGAGTAAATGGCTCACTGCATTTAGCCGCAAGTTCTGGAATAGCTAAAATGTTAGTGGTGGTGTGCAAGTCGCACTGAGAATGGCGGCATACTAGCTCTTTATCATTGGTAAAGGTTACATCGCATTCGACAATACCGGCGCCCATACGAGCAGCCGCTATGTAAGACTCTTTTGTGTGCTCTGGGTATTGCATGGGGGCACCACGGTGACCAATTGAAAAATCAGTACGATAAAAAGGGCCTTCTTTACACGATTCTAATTGTGTTTTTAGTGCGCTGTCAGCCATATCGTCAATTAAGTAGTCGGGGCGAGTACCTAGTTGCGTATTGGTGCCTTGTGCCACTTCAACAATAACCGGGGTAGGTACTTCAACAATTTCAACGTCAGTGTTGGTAACAACCACTTCTTTTTCGACTATTTTTACATCGTCATCACAGCCAGCGAGTGAGCTTAATAATAAAAAAGTTGTTAGAAAAGGTATGCGCTTCATTATTTGTCCTTAAAAATAAAAGTGGACGCTACCTTACTAATTATTAATGACAATTTCACTACAGAGTGATTAATTTGCTGATTTAACCATTATTTGGTTTACCACCAAGGCAAACAGCATCACTCCCGCGCCAATAGTTAATCTAAGTAGGTCTGCGTCTCTATTCCAAATAAGCACATTAACAATTATACCGGCAGGAATAAGCAAGTTGTTCATCACCGCCAGCGCGCCAACATTAACAAGCGTCGCGCCTTTATTCCACATAAAGTAGCCTAAACCGGAGGCCACAATGCCTAAATAAATCAGTATGCCCCATTGAGTTGAGGTACTTGGTAATTTGTTAAGATCACCAAATAAGGCGTAACAGGCGCTTGCAACAATTAGTGCGCCAATAAAAAACCAACCAAATACGGTTTTATCATCGAGTTGTTTATTAAGCATTAATCGTTTGTAGGTTACTTGGCCGATAGCAAAACTAATATTAGCGCCTTGAACCAGTAGTAATCCGACTAAAAAGTTACTGTCTAAGTTTTCATAACGAATGGTAATAGCCCCTAACACGGCAATAAACGCGACGATAAAAAACTGCGGATTAAACTGTTTATTTAGCGCATCGTTTAAAAGCGTAATGTAAAGCGGGGTCATTACAGTAAATAACAGCACTTCTGGCACACTTAAAAACAAAAATGAGTGGTAATAAAAGCCATACATAACCCCCAGTTGCAGTGCTCCTATCAGCATGAGTTTAAACGCAAGTGGGGTAGGGATTTTCTTTAAAAAAGGCAAAAATACTAACGCTGCTAAAGCCACACGAATTAGCACACTAAACCACGCATCAACTTGGCCTGCTAAATACACACCAATTAAACTAAACGAAAACGCCCAAAGAAGGGTAACTGCAAATAAATAGCCCATAACACTCATCTTGTTTTAAGTAATGGTGTCAGTTTATCTGTTATATATTGTTCTATAAACAATAAAAGCCCGCAAGCGGGCTTTTGTATCAGTTGCTTAAAAATATTAATTAATCAACTAAACCACGGCGCTTAAGCAATGCATCAGTCGTTGGTTTTTGACCTCTAAACTCAATGTAGCTTTGCATTAAGTCACGGCTGTTACCTTTTGATAGGATCTCTTTACGGAACTTATCGCCATTTTCGCGCGTTAAGCCACCGTTGTTTTCCATATGAGCAAAGGCATCAGCGGCAAATACTTCAGTCCATAGGTAAGCGTAGTAACCTGCTGAGTAACCACCTGCAAACGTATGGCTAAAGTAGTTTGATTTGTAACGAGGTGGTACAGGGTAGTAATCGATACCGTGTGCCTTTAGTGCTTCGCTTTCAAACTGTTGTACATCAGTTACTTTTTTATCAGAACCAAATGAGTGCCATTCCATATCCAGTAATGCTGCAGCTAAATATTCAGTGGTACCAAAACCTTGGTTGAACTTTTGCGACTCAAGTACTTTATCAAGTAGTGCTTGAGGAATTGGCTCACCTGTTTTGTAATGCTTAGCGTAGTTAGCTAATACACTTGGCTCAATCATCCAGTCTTCATGTGCTTGTGATGGAAATTCAACAAAATCACGCGCTGTAGCAGTACCTGCTAGGCTTGGGTATTTAACGTCAGAGAATAAACCGTGTGCTGCATGACCAAACTCATGGAACATAGTCGACACTTCGTCAAACGTCATTAGCGTTGGCTCGCCTTCTGCTGGCTTTGGAATATTTTGTGCGTTATAAATAACCGGTTTTGTGCCTTTTAAGCCGCTTTGGCTTACGTATGCACTCATCCATGCACCGCCACGCTTACCTTCACGTGCATATGGGTCCATGTAAAATAAGCCTATTGCGCTGCCATCAGCATTAAATACTTCAAACGCCATGACGTCTTCGTGATAAAGCGGTAGGTCTTTACGCTCTTTAAATGTAATGCCGTAAAGTTTTTCCATTGCAAAGAATAAACCGTTATGAATAACCGATTGCATTTCAAAGTAAGGCTTAACTAAGGCTGGATCTAGGTCGTATTTTTCAGCACGAACTTTTTCTGCATAGAAAGACCAATCCCATGGTTTTAGTTCAAAACTTTCACCAGAATCGTTAATTACTTTTTGAATCGCTTTTGCTTCTGCTTGCGCTTTTTCAACTGCTTTTGGCGCGAGGTCATCTAAAATACCGTACACGTTATCAGTGGTTTGAGCCATGCGTGAAGTCATTACATACGAAGCCCAATCTTTAAAGCCTAACAGTTCTGCTTTTTGTGCACGTAGGTTAGTTTCTTTAATAATGATAGGGCCGTTGGTTTTAGCTGCACGGTTGGTTGATGCTTTAAAAATCTGCTCACGCAGTTCACGGTTTTCAAGGCTAGATAAAATAGGCTGTTGTGTGGTGTTCACTAGGGTGATCATGTAGCCGTCTTTGCCTGCTTTTTTAGCAGCTGCTGCAAGACCTGCAATTTCACCTTCAGATAAACCAGCTAGTTTGCTTTTATCTGTTACTAAAATAACGTCTTCTTTAAACGATTTTAATACGTTTTGAGAAAACTCCGTTGATAGTTTTGCAAGCTCAGCGTTAATTTCACGCATTTTTGCTTTTTCAGCATCATTTAGTTTAGCACCCGCTTTAACAAATTGTTTGTAGTAAAAATCAACAAGACGTTGATCTTCAGCGCTTAACTTATCTTTGTTGTCGTATACTGTTTGTACACGTTCGAACAATGCACCATTTAGATAAATGTCATCAGAGTGTGCTGAGAACACAGGCGCCATTTTTTTATCAATGCGCTGGTACTCATCGTTAGAAATAAGACCTGATAAGTTGTAGAAAGCAGCTGATGCGCGGTTTAATAGCTCACCTGCAAGTTCCATTTCTACCAAGGTATTTTCAAAAGTAGCTGGTTCTGGATTATTAGCAATTGCCATAATTTCTGCATTATGTTGTGCAATACCTGCATCAAATGCAGCTTCGTATTCAGTGGTACCAAACTTATCAAACTCAGGAGCCATGTATTGCAATGGGCTTGGTTTAAATAATACATTGCTTGCGTTGATATCTTGCACTTGTGCTGTGCTTTGTTGTTTTGTTTCTTGGGTGCTTTCAGAAGAACAGGCAGATAATAAAAGTGCACTAGCAATCGTAGTGGCGATCAGTGTTTTACGCATAATAACTCCATAAAAAATAGTAGCCGAAATAGGCTTTTCGAGTCGAAAACCCAGTTAACTTACCAAATTTTGACTTATATACAACAAAGTTTATCGATTTAAAGCGGGATTTAAACGCAAATTAGGTGATAAAAACTCGGTATGTAAATAAAAAAGTAGAAAAATACAGCAATTATGCAATTAGCTTTAAGTTTGTTGCTGCGTATTTAAGCTAACCGCATGCTAAACTTGGGGTATTATTAGCGCATAAAAATAATCGTTTGTGTGCGACCTTACACATGGAAAATCAATGAACTTAGAACAAATTAATCACATTCTCGCCTTCGTATTGTTTAGCTACAACGACATTCACATTACCGTGGCAAAAGTAATTCAAGTGCCGCTAATTTTGTTTACTATGTGGGTTGTGGTGACTCAGATTGGCAAGTTAATTAAAAAGTCATTACTTGCACGAAAAATGAGCCCAGATGCAGTGCATTTATTCACGCGTTTTTATTTCATTTTAAGTATTGCGATTTTACTTTTTACCTCCCTTGAGGTGCTCAACATTCCATTAACCGCATTTGCCTTTGTATCGGGTGCCATTGCCATCGGTGTGGGGTTCGGTGCACAAAATATTATTAATAACTTTATTAGTGGCTGGATATTAATGTGGGAGCGGCCAATCCGTATTGGCGACTTTTTAGAGGTTGGCACTGCTAAGGGGGTGGTTGAAACCATTAATACTCGCTCTACTCGTATTCGCAGGAACGACGGTGTTCATATGCTGATACCCAATAGCCAGTTATTAGAAAACACAGTTACCAACTGGACGCTTATTGATGGTAATGCGCGCTCATCTGTGAGCGTAGGCGTAGCTTATGGCTCTGATGTGTTATTAGTTAAAAAGTTAATTCAGCAAGTATTAGATGAGCATGAGGCAATATTGGCAACGCCTCAATCAACCGTATTGTTTGATGATTTTGCAGATAGCTCGCTAGTTTTTAATGCTATTTTTTGGGTGTGCGCTGAATCAGAAACTCGATTAAGACAAGTCCGCAGTGATATTCGTTTTAGGATTTATGAAGTGTTTGACCAACATGATGTGGTGATTGCATTTCCACAGCGAGATCTTCATATTGATGGTGAAATTGTTCTTAAACGCTCATTAGTGAAAAAGTAGTATTTAAAAAAGTGTCGCGTTATTCCGCTATATTTTTTAACAACTCAACGTAAGGACATATGTCCGCTTTTTGGTTGTTTAGTTGCTAAAAGTACACTAAATGTCGGGATAGTGCGGTTAAGTGTTAAAAATAAGTTTAATTTTTAGTGTTCAGTATGCAGTAAATAAATTACACCATGATATAATCTTGCGCATTCAGTCAGCCTTATTTATGCCGTTTTTGTACTCTCGGTAATAAGGTCCGCGCCGCATAGAGCAAGTCGCGAAAAATTGACTGAATCCGTAATTATTTAATTGCGCAACACATCAACCGTTGAACAAGAGTGCACTAAAAAGGTTAACCCCGACATGAAAGCAATGAAAAGATCTACGTTAGCAACCCTTATCAATGCAACGTTGTTCTCTGCCGTAGCAGGTACGTCAATTTCAGCCGTAGCTGCTGAGCAAGAAACTACTGCTAAGAAGAACCAACTAGAAGTTATTCAAGTTACTGCTCGTAAACGAGTAGAAAACGCTCAAGAAGTGCCTGTTGCTGTTTCAGCCTTGCAAGGCGATAGCTTAGATGCTTACAGCTCAGCTGGTATGGATATTCGTTTTATGAATGCGAAAATCCCAAGTTTATCTATTGAATCTTCATTTGGCCGTTCATTCCCACGCTTTTATGTACGTGGCCTTGGTAACACTGATTTCGATTTGAATGCTTCGCAACCAGTGTCGCTTGTGGTTGATGAAATTGTACAAGAAAACGCAATCTTAAAAGGTTTCCCTGTATTTGACGTAGCACGTGTTGAAGTGCTTCGTGGTCCTCAAGGTACATTATTTGGTCGTAATACACCGGCTGGCCTAGTTAAATTTGATACCGTAAAACCAAGTCAAGAATTTGAAGGCTATGGCTCTGTATCTTACGGTAGTCGTGGTGCTGTTGACTTTGAAGGCGCTGTTGGTGGTTCATTAACAGATCGTTTATCAACACGTGTTTCAGTACTTTGGCAAGATAAAGACGATTACATTGATAATCGTGCACCAGGTTTTGAGCAAAAAGATGCCTTAGGTGGTTACACTGAACAAGCAGCCCGTATTCAATTTTTATATGAAGGTGACGATTTCACTGGATTATTTAATTACCATGTTCGTGATTTAGATGGCTCTCCAATTGCCTTTCGTGCTAACACTATCAAACCTGGTACTAACGATTTAGTTGATGGTTTTGAAAATGACGTGGTGTATCACGATGCCGCATCTCGTGCGACGCAGCAAGTGGAATCGCAAGGTGCAAGCCTTAAGCTTGAGTGGGACTTAGCTAACCATACAGTAACGTCAATCTCTGGTTGGGAAAGTGCAGAAATTTACTCTCGTGCTGACATCGATGGTGGCTACGGTGGGTTCTCCATCAATGATGTTCCAGTTGCAATGGGCCCTGGTTTTATTCCTTTCTCTTCAGAAAGTGCTGATGGTATTCCAGACCAAGACCAATACACGCAAGAACTTCGCTTATCAAGCAACTTTGCTGGTGACGTAAATTACCAAGTGGGTGTTTTTTACTTCGACGAAGCATTAACAATTGAAAACTTTAGCTATGATACAGCCAATAATGGCGTATTAAACGGTTTTGTTAGTCAGCAGCAAGACACTAAAGCATGGGCTGTATTCGGCTCAGTTGATTACACTATTACTGATGATTTAAAAGTAACCGCGGGTCTTCGTTATTCAGATGATGAGAAAGAATTCTCAGCTAACCGCACGCTTAGCCCAATTGGTGGTGCAGCGACTTATATCGAAAAAAATGTTAGCGATGATCACGTAAGCTGGGATTTATCAGCTAACTACAAAATCAACGATGACGTAAACTGGTATGGCCGTATTGCTAACAGTTTCCGCGCACCAAGTCTTCAAGGTCGTATCTTATTTGGTGATGAAGTAACCGTTGCTGATTCAGAAACTGTTACCTCGTTTGAAACAGGTATTAAATCTGATGTGTTAGATGGCCAAGGCCGTGTAAATGCAACAGTATTTTATTACACTATGGATGACCAGCAGCTAACGGCAGTGGGTGGTGGTGCTAACTTTAACCGTCTATTAAATGCTGATAAAACAACCGGCTATGGTTTCGAAATTGATTCTGAGTGGGTGTTAACTGACGAATTAAATGCAACCTTCAACTTAAGCTACAACAAAACTGAGCTTAAAGATAAAGATTTAGCCGTTGCAGTGTGTGCACAGTGTACTGTTACTGATCCTACGTTCCAAGTACCAGGTGCATTTGGTCCTGAAGATCGTGCTATTTTAGATGGCAATAGCTTACCGCATGCACCAGAGTGGATCTCTAACATCACACTTCGTTACACTAAAGAACTCGCTGAAGGTGATTTCTTTGCTTACGCTGATGTGTCGTACCGCAGTGAGATTGACTTTTTCTTATATGAATCAGTTGAGTTTGAGGGTAAGCCACTGACAGAAGTAGGTTTACGTGCAGGCTATGCATGGGCGCAAGGCGATTACGAATATGAAGTATCAGCATTTGTGCGTAACATGTTTGACGAGCAGCAGACGATTGGTGGTGTTGATTTCAACAACAATACAGCCATGGTTAATGAAGAGCGTTACATTGGCGCTGAGTTTAAAGTTAACTTTTTCTAATCGATAAATTTAACGTTAAATTGTAATTATTGATAAAAGCCTGCCTAGTGCAGGCTTTTTTATTTTGGTAGAGCTGCTAAAGTAGCGCCCATATGTTTATTAAAGAGAAAAAGTAATGGCTGGATTTTGGAATTACCGTGTAATTTATTGTGAAGCAACCAAAGATGAAGCTGCGCAATATCAAATACACGAAGTGGAATATAACCTAAATGGTAAAGTAACTAACTGGTCAGAAACTGGTGCAGCACCATTTGGAACCACATTAGATGCGTTAAAAGATGATGCTGAGCGCTTAAAAACCGCCTTCGAAAAGCCGATACTTAAAGTAATGCGCAAAGCCCGAGGTTATGAGTTAGTTGATGTAGATACCGGCGAAGACGCTTATGCTGAGCCGCCAGCAGGTTTGGCTGAGTAACACAAATTATTAAAAGGTGCCTTGGCACCTTTTTTATTACCTAAAGTTTAGGTTAAATAACCAGGAGAAAAGAATGTCAATTGAAGCGGTATTATTTGATATGGATGGCACTTTGGTTGACTCGGAAAGTGTGCACTATAACTGCTGGAGCCAATTACTTGCGCCTTTTGGTGTGTGTTATAAAGAAGATGATTTTTGTAGGCGCTTTTCGGGACGTCCCACTATTGACGCTGCAAAGGAAATAAAACAAGTTCATAACTTGTCTGTAAGTAGCCGCTATTTAGCGGATGAAAAATATCGCTTATTTAGTGAGTACGTTAAAATCAATTTACCGCCTTTAATGCCTTATGCTGAAAATGTTCTGTTAGCGGTTAAAGAGCAAGGTTTAAAAATGGCGTTAGTAACAGGCAGCGCAAGGCATGAAGCTGAGCCAATACTAAAAGGATTAGGGTTTTATAATTTATTCGATACCGTTGTTACTAAAGATGATGTAATTAATCCAAAGCCTGCCGGTGATCCCTACTTATTAGCACTTAAAAATATGCAGGTTGCTGCACAAAATGCGATTGCCGTTGAAGATACTTTCACCGGTGTAACCGCAGCGAATAATGCTGCTTTAGCTGTGATAGCTATCGCTAATAAACATACACAGGAGCACGACTTTAGTAAAGCAACACAGCAAATGCAAAGCTTTGAAGAATTTTGGCACTGGCTTCAATCTCAACTATAGTTTAAGCCATATTTAAATTTGCAAGGATGCAGCAATGATTAAAGCAACGCTGTTTACTTTTTTAACCCTCATTAGTTCGGGCTTATTGGCGCAATTGCCTCCAGTGCAACTTGCTAATGTTTACGATGAAACTAAGCATGAAGATATTCGTCAATATTTGGTGAGTGAAAAGTATGACGGAGTAAGAGCAATCTGGACGGGAAAGCAGTTTGTAACCCGTCAAGGCAACTCCATAAACCCGCCTAAGTGGTTTACCGCTCCTCTGCCAGACGTTTGGCTAGATGGTGAGTTATGGACCAAGCGGGGTCAATTTTCTGTACTCGGTGGTATTGTCAGAACAAAAATACCCAACGATTTGCAGTGGCAAAGTATTACTTATCAGGTATTTGATATGCCAGATGCCGGTACGCCTTTTCACCGTCGTTATCAAAATTATCTGTCACTCATTACTAAGCTAAATAGCCCCCATATTAAAGCGGTTAAGCAATATCAATTTAGCGACAACCAGCAACTCAGTGATTATTTTAATCAGGTTACTAAACAAGGCGGCGAGGGCGTTATGCTTCATTTAGCAGAGGCTAAGCATACAACTGGTCGCTCTAGTGCATTGTTAAAACTCAAGCCATATTTAGATGCCGAAGCGTTAGTAATTGAACATTTACCGGGTAAAGGTAAATACACAGGAATGCTTGGCGCATTGAAAGTACAGACAAAACAGGGGCTGATATTTTCTATTGGCACGGGTTTTAGTGATAAAGAGCGAAAGTATCCGCCAGCTATAGGCTCAACAATTACTTATCGGTACCACGGGTACACTAAAAATGGCTTGCCGCGTTTTGCCAGCTTCTTACGGGAAAGACCCGAAAAATAAAGAGTGTAGGCCAATTCAGTATATATTTTTTAGCAATTATGCTAAATTGCGCGGCCTTTTTAGTGATGTTTGGTGATCTATGTTTGTTGGTTTTGATTATGGTAGTTCTAATTGTGCTATGGGTGTTTTAAACGAAGAGCGTGTTCAGCTCATTCCTTTAGAGCAAGGCAAACATTATCTTCCATCAACTCTATACACACATCATAGTGCTTTAGTCGTTGATTTTGTAGCGCAGCATTTAAACGGCTCAGATCATGAGCATGGCTATAAAACCGCGCGCCAACCCTTGCTTAATACACTCCCGCGAATTAAATCAGACCTAGATCTACAAGCCGGCGATGAGACTCTATTTATCGGCCGTGAGGCGATTAGTGAATATGTGCAATTTCCTGAGGAAGGTTATTTTGTAAAATCCCCTAAATCATTTTTTGGCGCTACTGGTTTAAAGCAAGGACAAATTAATTTTTTTGAAGATATTGCCACAGCAATGATTTTAAAAATAAAACAACGTGCTGAATTATCGTTAGGGTATACGCTGAGCCAAACTGTTATTGGTCGCCCAGTGAATTTTCAAGCGGTTGGTGGTGAGCAGTCAAACCAACAAGCCGTGGGTATTTTAACACGCGCAGCAAACCGAGCCGGCTTTAAAGATGTTGAGTTTTTATATGAGCCACTTGCCGCGGGGATCGATTATGAAAGTGATTTAACGCAAGACCAAAAAGTGCTAGTAATAGATATTGGTGGTGGTACAAGTGACTGTTCATTTGTACAAATGGGGCCAAGTTTTAGGAATAAACAACAACGAGACGCAGACTTTTTGGCACATAGCGGAAAGCGAGTAGGCGGTAATGATTTAGATATTGCTCTGAGCTACCATGGTTTGATGCCGTTACTTGGCTTAGGCAGTACTTTTAAATCGGGTTTACCATTACCTAACCAGGCATTTTGGCAAGCATGTAAAATTAACGATGTGAATTTACAAAGTCAGTTTTATAGTGCTCAGCATTATCGTGAACTGAGTGCACAGCTACGCGATGTGAGTGCGCCCGATTTATATAAACGGCTAATACATTTACAGCAAAATAAACAAGGACATCAATTAGTTCAACAAGCTGAAGCGGCAAAAATTGCATTGAGCTCGTCTGAAAACTTTAATTGTGATTTAACATTTCTAGATTCATCACTTGATAAAGATATTTCTATTAATGAATTAGCATTAGCCGTTGACGATAGTATTAGCCAAATAGTGACATTAGCAAAACAGGCCATTGCAGATGCAAACACTACCCCAGATGTAATTTATTTAACGGGTGGTAGTGCGCAATCACCACTGATCAAAGCGGCTTTAAAAACCCACTTAGGCGACATTAAAATGGTTAACGGTGATCACTTTGGCAGTGTCACCGCTGGTCTGACTAAATGGGCGAGTATGCTTTATAAATAAGCTGTTATAAAGAGATTTGTCGGGTTGCGAGGTACTTTTCGTAATCTGGCAAAGAACGCTCAAATTCGCTGTCCATAAGGGGAGAACTTAGTAACATATCAGCGCTTACTTCATTACAAGCAACAGGAATGTTCCACACCGCGGCTAAACGAAGCAATGCTTTTACATCGGGGTCGTGCGGCTGAGATGCCAGAGGGTCCCAAAAAAAGATTAATACATGAATTTCATGTTCCGCTATTTTAGCACCAAGCTGCTGATCACCCCCCATAGGTCCACTGAGTAATTGTACGACATTCAAACCGGTGGTTTTTTCTATTAAATGTCCGGTTGTACCAGTGCCGTATAGCTTATGTTTACTTAGCATTGGAGTGTGTTTTTCACACCATAATTTTAACGCGGCTTTTTTTCCATCATGTGCAACAAGGGCTATGTTTTTCTTAGCTGGAAGAGATTGTATTTTTTGGTCCATGCTGATTCTTATTAGTTAGAGTAATAAATTGATAGCCAATGCAATAAATACAATGCCTGTGAACCTATCTATCCAGAGCTGGCTATTTGGGTGGTTTCTAAAAAACTGGGCTATTTTATCGCCGAAATAAATATACGTGCAGTCGATAGGAAAAGCAAAGATTGGATAAAGCAGGCCAAAAAAAGCCAGCTGAAAAGTTGCAGATGACAAGCTAGGGTCTACAAATTGTGGGATAAAAGCAATAAAAAACAAAGCTACCTTAGGGTTGAGTACTTCGGTCATCATCGCTTGAAACATCACGTTTTTGTTTTTACTAGTTGTAACATGAGGCTTATCGTCTTGCTCGCAAATGGGGGGCACAAAGGTGCCTTTAAGCATCATAAACCCTAAATAACATAAATAGGCTGCACCTGCATACTGTACGCTGGCATACGCTGTTTCAGAGGCTTTTAAAATAGCGCTTAAGCCGACAACCGCAAAAAATGTATGTACTACGCCACCTAAGGCAAAGCCAAAAGCACTTTGCATACCTGCTTTTCGTCCATTAGCAAATGTTTGTGCCATTAAAAACGCGTTTGATGGTCCAGGCGCAACGGCCATTAAGAAGCTGGCGAGTAAAAATGAGAGTAAAAAGTCAGGATTGATCATTGCACTTGATTCAAAAGAGGTTGGTAGTTAATGTTATCAAGCATATAGAAAAATAAAAAGCGGGCATATTGCCCGCTTGGTAAAGAGTTTTAACTACAGTGCTAATTGCCTGTGGTGATTACTATTCACAGGCTCAGCAAACGTATTTTATTAGGCATATTTAGTATAACGAAACAGTAAGTAAGAAAAGGGAATTAATAATAAAAAGTGTGTGCCTATAAGCTCGGGTGTAGATAAGTTTAAATATTGAGTAATAAACACCAATAAACTTGCCCCACTCATTTGCATCGCTCCTAAAAGAGCTGAGGCGGTGCCAGCTTGCTTAGGGAACAGACTTAAAGCTCGTCCAGCGGCAGAGCCAAGTGTTAAAGCAAAACCAAAGGCAGCAATAAACATAGGGATCATTAATGCTAATGGGGTTTTATATTGGCTTAATACTAGCATCAGTAAGCCTGCACTCACTAACAACACAAGACCTGCTTTTAGTGCTCTTTTTGGTTGGCGTTTAATGTAAATAGGCATGATAAAGCTAGCAAGAATACTAAGCACTGCATTAAGCGAGAACCAAAAGGTAAAGTCGGCTACGCTGCCCCCTAATTCAGTAATAAGCCAACCAGGAGCCAATGTTACAAATACTAATATAGCTGACATAGTGACCATACATAGCAAGCTATTAAATAAAAATAACGGAGTTGAAATAATTGGGATAAAGCGCCTTAGATCTAAGATATGCCCCTGGTAATGGCTGTCTACTGGGCGTGTTTCTCTAAACAATAATAAGGTGACAATAAATCCTAATAATGCAAAACCAGTTAGAAATAGAAAGTTCATTTGCCAACCAAACTGCACGGTTAACCACGCACCTAAAATGGGTGCTAACGCTGGAATAAAGCACACGATCCCGTTTAGGTAGGTAATTATTTGGCCACTGCGTTCACTACCAAACTTATCTCTTACTATTGCAAAAGCAACAACAAAGGTGGCGCATGCGCCTAACCCTTGAATTGCACGAGCAAACATCAGTATTAAAAAGCTAGGAGCATAGTATGCACCTAATGCCGCCAGTCCATATAAAGTTACACCGGTTAAGGCTACCGGCTTACGTCCAAAACGATCAGCAAGAGGGCCTGCAATTAATTGCCCCAAACCAACAGTAAGCATAAAAATAGCCACCGTTTGCTGTACTTGTTTTTCGCTCACTGAAAATTGCTCTGCAATAGTAGGAAAGGCAGGTAAATAAATATCAATGCCCATAGGACAAAAAATGACGAGTAACGCTAAGATCAGTAATAAAATTAAGTTTGGTTTAGCGGGCTGTGTTTGCATCAGGTCTCCTTTTGTCGGTATTTTAAGTGGCGACTGATGAAAAAGAAAGGGCTTATGACCGATGCATCAGACATGTTACCTACTTTTAACTTTATTATGATTATTTTTGTTTAAGTATCACACTTCTTTAAACTGATCCGATGTGTTAATTTGCTTTTTAAGCAAAGACAATGGAAAAACAATAATGAGTAATGAGTCTGCATTAATAAAAACGTGGCATAAATTTAAAAAGCTGCCGTTTGGTAACTGGCTGTTTAGTAAAGCCGTATGTTTTAAAGCGCCTTACTTTGGCTCTATGAAACCTACTATTTTAGATTTAAAAGCAGGGCACTGTAGTGCTGTGGTTAAAAACACACGCCGTGTACACAATCACATTGGCACTATTCACGCTATCGCACAATGTAATTTGGCTGAGCTGTGTGCGGGGGTGATGGTTGATGCAACGGTACCTTATAAAACCCATCGTTGGATCCCTAAGGGAATGACAGTACAGTACCTGGCTAAGGTAGACACAGACGTTACTGCTATCGCTGAGATTGACTTGCCTCATCAATGGATTGATAAAGAAGATTTAGTCGTACCGGTAAAGCTTTACAATACGCGTAACGAACTGGTTTTTACCGCAGACATAACCATGTATATAACACAGAAAAAGTAAGTGTATAAGCCGCTAACGGGATTTTAAAGAGGTGATTAATGGTTTAGCCAAACAGGCAGGCTAAACCATTATAAACTAATGTAGCTAGCTTTTAGCAGCAGGCTGCTTATTTACAAACGAAAGCCCACTGTCTTCATTATCAACAATGGCTTTTACATCGTGAACCGGTTTTGGCTTATCTTTAGTATGTTCAATGACTTCTTTTTCAAAGCGCTGCTTTAAACTACCTTCAATAATAGCACCTGCTTCTATGCTCAGGGTGTCGTGAAAAATATCGCCAAGTACATGAGCATTATTTTCAATTTTTACTTCACTTGCATTTAAAGAGCCTATAATTTTACCTTTAACAACAACACTACTTGCCTCAACAACGCCTTCAACAACACCTGAGGTGCCTATTACTAAATGTTCGGCTTTAATGTCACCGTCGATTCTTCCGTCGAGCTGCACTTCGCCTTGGCTTACTAAAGAGCCCGTTATACGCACATCGTTAGAAATGATTGAGGGAGTGTGACTCACTCGCTTAATGGATGAGTCTGTTTTTACTTGTTTATTTTTACCAAACACGAGAAAGCGCCTTTGTTATTTTTAGTGGATTGACATGCTTGTCGTCTATTAATACTTCATAGTGTAAATGAGTACTTGTACTTCTTCCGGTACTGCCCATTAAACCAATTATATCGTGCTTTGCAACAACCTGGCCTTTTTTTACTTTAATTTTGTTTAAGTGACCAAAGCGAGTCACAATACCGTTTTTATGCTCTAATTCGATAAAGTTACCATAACCGCCATTACGCCCTGCACGAAGAACAATGCCATCGGCAGGGGCAAAAATTTCTGTTTTATGCCACCCAGCTAAATCAATACCTTTATGAAAAGCGCGTCTTTTATTCATTGGGTCTTTTCTAAGCCCAAAATTACTAGAAATGTAATACTTAGCAGCAGGCAAAGGCAGAGTGTTTGGCAATGCCGTTAAAAAGCTCTCAAGCTGGTTTAACAGCAATAGCTTATCGGCAATAGCAAGAAAAGTACTTGGTATTTTACTTTCATCGAGTATATCTAGCGGGCCACCTTGCGCCGTTGTTTGTGTGCTTAATGTTAGATGTTGCGCCAGTACGTTCTCAAGAACCGTGCCTTGAAGCATTTCTATAATCGCATTGTGCCGTTGATTAATCAGCGCAGCCAATAACGTGAAATTAGTATCGTACTGCAGATTTAGCATGATATAGCGCTGCTCAAAACTGGTTAAACTGTTTTGTGCATGCTTATTTTGTGTTTTATCTTCTTCGAGCGGCTCATGAAATTCGCTTTCGTTCTCATTAATAGGAGAAGATTCAAGCTCACCCTCTAATTTTATTGCATCTTTACTTATAGAAGCTGGGAGTGATTCAATCATACCTTGTAATAAAGCTTGTTTTTGTTCTAGTTCAGCTAACTGCTCTTGTTGCAATGCGTAGCGTTGTTGCTGTTGCTTTACTTTTTGTTGCCATTGTACTTGCTTATCAAGCTGAGTTTGCTCGATATGAGAAATTTGGTGTGTTTGCATGTAAACACGGATACTCGAAATACTGATCCATGCAATAGCAATGAAAATAATAGCAAGCACAGAAACCTGTAACCAAGGCGCCAAAACAACATGCTTTACTTCACCATTTTGGCGAATAAGCAGCTGACGAGCTGGAAAATGCTTATGAAAGAAAGATTTTATAAATACAGGCATGTTACATATACACTGGCTATTAACGGATTTAAGATAGCAATTTGAACTAAAAAAGCCAGAAAAAAATTGTAACTTCGGCTTAATTAATAAAAAAGGGCGGCTTATTCAGCAACCCTTTCTTATTAGTTTATTGATTTTATGTATTAATTTGCTGGTAGTATGGTGCTCTCCACTGAGCCAAAGCCAATTCGTGCAAAGCCTTCTTTTTCACACCAGCCACGCATTATAACGTTGTCGCCGTCTTCCAAGAAGCTACGCTGTTCGCCGTTGCTTAAAGTTATTTTTTCTTTGCCACCACGAGAAAGCTCAAGTAATGAACCCGCTTCTTCGTGAGTAGGTCCTGATTGCGTGCCAGAGCCCAGCATATCGCCTGGCATAAAGTTACAACCGTTTACGGTATGGTGAGTTACCATTTGCGCTACAGTCCAGTATGAGTGCTTAAAGCTAGACTTAGACACTTGAGTTGGGTTGTAGCCTTCATCACGCATTTTTTGCGTTAGAATTTTAACATCCATTTGAATATCAAATGCGCCTTGATCACGGTTAGCCGTTGATTCTAAGTACTCTAGTGGCTGCGGATCGCTTTCATCACGCGTCCAACTTGTTCTGTATGGTGCAAGTGCTTCGGTGGTTACAATCCACGGAGACACGGTTGATGCGAAGTTTTTAGCTAAGAATGGACCCAGTGGTTGGTATTCCCATGCTTGTAAGTCACGTGCTGACCAATCGTTGAAAACACAAAAGCCGAATACATGCTTTTCAGCATTTTCAATTGCAATAGCATCGCCAAGCTCATTACCCTTACCTAGATAAATACCTAGTTCCAGTTCGTAGTCAAGGCGTTTACATGGGCCAAATGAAGGAACTTCTGCATCTGGCGCTTTAGTTTGTCCTTTAGGGCGATGAAACTGCTGTCCAGACACGCCAATAG
Organism: Pseudoalteromonas sp. Scap25; assembly: GCF_013394125.1. GTDB lineage: Bacteria > Pseudomonadota > Gammaproteobacteria > Enterobacterales > Alteromonadaceae > Pseudoalteromonas. The sequence goes on from NZ_CP041327.1 coordinate 1,042,139, forward strand.
ACGATGAGCGACCATGATAACCAATCGGCACCCATTTGTAGTTTGGTAGTAAGGGGTTATCGGGACGGAATAAACTTCCTACGGCAGTCGCATGATAAATTGATGTATAAAAGTCAGTGTAATCGCCAATGCGACACGGTAGAGCAAATTCAATTTCGGTTTGTGGTATAAGCGCTTGTGCTAGTTGATCTTGATGAGCAGAGCCTTCACGTAATGCTTTAGACAGTGCTAAACGAAGCGCTGACCAATATTGCTCACCTAATCCCATAAACTCGTTCAAAGTCGGGTTACTTGCAGATGCAACGGCTGTTTGGGCGTCACCTGAAAAAATACCGAGTTCATTTACTTTTGCTAAATCAATAACCTGATCGCCAATGGCAACAGCACCACGAAAAGCTTCATTGCTATTTTTGCGACGTACTTCTGCAAAAGGTAGGTTTTGAATAGGGAAGTCACATTGTGCATCATTTGCTGATGCTACCCAGCTAGTTAAATTTATATCATGGGTTTCGTTAATTAAACTCATTACATTTCCTTTGGTTTAGTTGGTCGCGCTTATCAGTATAAATATCAATTTATTAAATAAGAATATAGCACCCGTTAATTTCATCTATTACTTAGCTATATGGTGATGAAAAGCGCGATTTAAACACACAGAGAGATAGTTTTACCTCTCAATTACGATTAAACGACAAAAAGCAGCGAAATACGCTGCTTTTTAAAGTTACTTTATTTGCTTATAAAACGCCGCGGCGTTCTTGATCTCGCTCGATTGATTCGAATAGCGCTTGGAAGTTACCTTCACCAAAGCCGCCATCATCAACTCGTTGAATCATTTCAATGAAGATAGGACCAAATAAGTTTTTAGAGAAAATTTGCAGTAAATAGCAATCTTCGCTTTGGCTATCAACAAGGATTTGATGTTCACGGATTTTTTCTTTGTCTTCTTTAACCCATGGAACACGGTCAAAAATAGTATCGTAGTACTCTGGAATAATATCTAAAGTAGCGATAGTCGATTTATCAAGTTTATCTAGTGAGCTTACTAAGTCGTCAGTTAAGAACGCTAAATGCTGCACACCTGGGCCATTGTATTCACCTAGGTATTCATCAATTTGGTTATTGTCGTTGCCTTTACCTTCATTGATTGGAATAGAGAAGGTGCCACATGGTGATTTTAATGCATATGAAAGCAGGGCTGTTTTTTGGCCCTTAATATCAAAGTAACGCACTTCGGTAAAACCAAACACGTCTTTGTAAAAGTTAGCCCATGTTTCCATAGTACCTTTATATACGTTGTTGGTTAGGTGGTCGATACGTAAGAAGCCTTTACTCTCTACTTTGTTTGGCTCGCTCAGATCTTCGAAATCATTATCGTAAATAGAGCCTTTATCTCCAAATTGTTCAATAAAGTAAATTAAGCTATCGCCAATGCCGTAAATAGCAGGGTACGGTAAGTCTTTATTAGCTGCATCAGTAGCTGGCTTAGCGCCGCGCTCAACCGCTGCTTCAAACGCTGCTTGAGCGTTCTCTACACGCCAGCCCATAGAACAAATTGCTGGGCCGTGGTTTTTAGCAAACTCAGCTGAAAAGCCGTCGCGTTCATTATTTAGTAAAAAATGAATATCGTTTTGGTTGTAATAAACAATGTCTTTACCTTTGAATTTTTTTAATTTTGAAAAACCAAAATCGGTAAACACTTTGTCCATGTAATCGGCATCGGGTGTTGCGTATTCAGTAAACTCAATACCAACCAAACCTAAAGGATTATTTACTTCACTCATTATAATTACTCCCGCAATTAAGCACTGCGATTATTAGTTATCGTATTGCCTGCATGATTAACTAGATTACTGCTTTGGGGAAGAGGGTGTTGTGATTTAGTAAATAGCGCGTGTGTAAATTTTACGGGACGGTTAGCAAAGCATGACATTTATTTACATACGAGCCTAGGTAAGTAAAAATTAGCTAGCTCGGATAATGTACGTGTTTTTTATGTATGTTACTGAATTTATTTGTTTTAAATTTAATTGCCCATCTGTTTTTTTAGTTCTTTCACACTAAAAAAAGAGTGGTTTTTGTATTCTATTGTTTACACTCAACCTGAGCGTAGCTGCTCACAACATTAACAAAGCAATAGATACTGAGGGTTTGATTCACTAACTTCATTTACTGTGTAGTATTACATTGTAACAATTAGGTTAGTTAGCCATAAAAATACCCCCTGCAGTTAGCTGCAGGGGGTATTTAATATCATTAGTCAAAGCGCATAATTACGCACTGTGATAAACCTAAATTATTGTGCTGGTGCGGTTTGTTCTAAACCTTGTTTTTCCCATACCTTAGCTTTGAAGCTCATCAGCACTAAGATGATACCTACACCGATACTAAATAATGCAATTTGTAAGTAAAGGTTAGGAATTTCTGCAACATTGTTAGGATCAAAGTTACCAGCAAGTAAGCCTGAAATTACGTTACCAATTGAGTATGTCAGTACAAATACACCCATCATTTGACCCGTATAGCGACGAGGAGATAATTTACTTACCGCACTCAATGCAACTGGGCTTAAACAAAGCTCACCCACTGTATGTAAGAAATACGTAGTAACCAGCCAGTAAGGAGCTACTTTTAAGCCTTCAGCTGCGTAATGCGCTGCCATAAACATAACTAAAAAGCCTGAAGCCATAATAACTAAGCCCAACGCACATTTTACGCTGTAAGTAGGCGAAACCATTTTCTTAGATAAATTAATCCAAAGAGCGGCAAAAAATGGTGATAGGGCAATAATAAATAGCGAGTTTAAAGATTGGAACCAAGTCGTTGGAATTTCAAATGTGCCAATAAGACGGTCTGTGTAGTCACGAGCAAATAGGTTTAATGAAGAACCCGCTTGTTCAAAGCCAGACCAAAAACACGCAGAAGCGACACAGACTAAAAATAGCGCCCACATTCTTTGCTTTTCAGCGTCGGTTAGTTTGCCTTTGAAATAAACAAGGCCAAAGTAAATGAAAAAGATAACAGTAAATACAACTGCTGTGTAACCTGCAACAATAGTCGGGTTAATAACTATAGCGCCTGTCATCGCAGCAGCAGTCACACTGGCAACAACAATTACAAACGCAGCAATACCGCCCCATGCGCGTGAAGCACCTTTAGGGCTTAATGGATTCGCAGGTAACGAGCTATGTTCTGGTAAGTTATTAAGTGTACGTTTGTATTGTATTAAACCAATAGCCATACCTACAGCAGCTGCACCAAATGCCCAGTGCCAGCCTACGTTTTCCATAAAGTAACCACAAACGTAGTAACCAATTAAAGAACCTAAGTTAATACCCATGTAGTAAATAGCGTAACCACCGTCACGGCGTTCATCTTCGTCAGTATAAAGCTGACCAACCATGGCACTGATATTAGGTTTAAGTAAACCAGTACCCGTTGCGACAAAGATTAAACCAATGAAAAAAGAATATTCATGCGGAACGGCTAAAATAATGTGGCCACACATGATGATGATACCGCCGTACCATACTGCTTTTTGACCACCAAATAATCTATCTGCTAACCAGCCACCAGGTAAACCTAAAAAGTATACTGAACCTGTGTATAAGCCATAAATTGCAGCAGCAGAAGCAACGGTAAATCCTAAGCCTTCTTGTTGTAAACTTGCTGTCATAAATAATACGAGCATAGCTCGCATACCGTAGTAACTCATTCGTTCCCACATTTCTGTGAAAAACAGGGTTGAAAGTCCTTTAGGGTGACCAAACCAGCCACTGTCAGAATTTGAACTCATATTTACTTCCTAATTCATTATTGTTTTGATGACCTTGTGGTTTTTTATTTAGCTAAATTGTTACTTCTAAAAAGTATAATAAATGCTCGATCATCAGTGTTTTTATGCAGCTAAGGTAATGGTTTGCTAAACGCAGCTATACGTTTAGGTAAGAGTCACACCCTTATCCTAGTTACAATTGCGCTTAAGTATACATAGACCTTTGTACGAGGGGAAGCGTTGAGCGCGCTATCACACATCCGTTATGTAATTGTTAAATACCAACACCTAAAGTTCTAGTTGTTGCACTAAACACCTAAACTTATCAAAAAAGATATTTAACAACACAGGTAACATTGTCTTTGCAAAGCTATCTTTTATCCGGTTTTAAGTTCTATTGAAAAAATATAAAACCGCTTTATTTACGGGGGGTTACAAGCATCAAGTTATTCAACAATCGTTAACCTTTACTACTTTATTTTAATAATCACCGTTTAGATTAAACATGAGCAAATATTAGCGCATGCACAGCAGTGATTAGCCCATTGCAGAATATAATTTATACAAAGTTAGTTTGGCTATATTTACATGTAATGACCCCCGACTTTTAGTGAGCAGCCAAGATTAAATATTTTAAGTGCTTGAAAAAGCGCTCTAGGGAGTAAAAAAACATTTTTCGTCCAAATTTCTTTACAATAAACTATGCTGATAATCATAGTTAGCGTATTATTCACGCCAATTAGTTTTTTCCTTACCTGAGGGTGTATGCGTTTAGATATTCACTGTGCAGACCGAGTTGGTATTGCTCAAGAGATTCTTAATATTTTAGTTAGCTACAATGTTGACTTGAAAGGAATTGAAGTCGACTCAGTTAATTGCCGTATGTATGTGAGTTTTCCTGAAATTGAATTTGAACAATTTCAAAAAATTATGCCTTCAATTCGATTGATCGATGGTGTACATGATGTACGTACCACCGCGTTTTTACCTTCTGAACGTGAGCACAATGAATTAAACACCTTATTAAGAGCACTGCCAGATGGTGTTATATCTATTGATGCTAAAGGCTGGGTGCGTTTGTGTAACGACGCGGCGTGTAAAGACTTACAGCTAACAGAAAAAGAAGTCATTGGCGCCAATATCAATAATTTACTTAAAGGTTTTAATTTTACCCGTTGGTTAGAAGGCAAAGAAGTACTTGGGCAAACTACCCGTGTAGAAGTGGCAGGTGAAGACTTTATTGCCGATATTTTACCTATTGCTGTACCACAAGGCAGTGAGGGGGATGTATTAGCGGGTGCGGTAATTAATATAAAATCGCAAAGCCGCCTAGGTCAGCAAGTGAGTGCGTTTAGACGCTATGGCCAAGAAAGCTTTGCGACAATTCACAATTTTAGTACGGCGATGCGTCGTGTTGTACGCGAAGCGCGTAAAATGGCGCAACTTGAAGCCCCTATTCTTATCACCGGTGAAACCGGCACAGGTAAAGAGTTATTAGCGCGAGCTTGTCACTATGCATCTAACCGCTCAGTAAAACCGTTTATTGCTTTATCGTGTGCCTCGTTACCAGATGATGTTGCCGAGTCAGAACTTTTTGGTTACGCCGGATATGAAGAAAATGCAGCGCCTAAACGCGGTGTACTTGAACAAGCGGATGGTGGAACAGTATTTTTAGATGAAGTGGGTGAAATGTCGACTCAGCTCCAAACTAAATTACTGCGCTTTTTACAAGACGGTACGTTTCGAAAAGTAGGCGACGAAAACGAAGTTAAAGTAAATGTTCGCATAGTTGCTGCTACCCAAAAAGATTTACCTGCAATGGTGCAAGAGGGCGTATTTAGAGAAGACTTATACTATCGCATTAATGTACTAACGTTAGAAATTGCACCACTGAGAGATCGTAAAGCCGATGTTGGCCCACTTGCCGAGCACTTTATTCAAAAATATGCGCAGCAAAATGGCCATACTGTGCCTGAGCTATCTGAAGAATGTTTAACGTTTTTACAAGATTACCCATGGCCAGGTAATGTGCGCCAATTAGAAAATGCTATTTACCGTGCGGTATCGTTGTTAGAAGACAGTGAATTGCGAGTTGAGCATTTACAACTGCCGACCTTTACTCATGATTTAGGCTATTTAGAGTCTGATTTTGAGGGCTCGCTTGATCAAGCGGTTAAGCGTTTTGAAGCTACCTTATTGCGTAAGCTTTATCCAGCTTATCCAAGTTCACGTCAGTTAGCTAAGCGCTTAGGGCTGAGTCATACAGCGGTAGCTAATAAACTACGTGATTACGGTATTAATCGTAAAACGGTTAAAGTTTAAAGATAGATATTAAAACAACCTTTCTTAGTGATTGACCCCTTGGTGTAAAAATACCCTAGGGGATCAATTGCTATGATACACTCACAAAAAACAAACTGGTAAGACCTCTACTGTGAACTTATATTTTAGACTGCTGCTATTATTTTTCAAAATTAAACGTAATCGTGATTATCAATCATTGTTAGACACGGTTGATATAGACTACAAAGCACTGCCAAGTGACTGTGATATTAATTTGCACTTAACTAATTCACGCTATTTAGCAATGATGGATTTATCGCGCACATGGATGACCGAGCGAGTTGGTTTACTAAAGCAAATAATGAAGCGTCGTTGGTTTCCTATTGTTAATGCAACCGCCATTACTTATATCCGTGATATTAAGCCTATGCAGCGCTTTACCATTAGTACCCGTTTAGTCGGCTGGGATCATAAATACTTTTATATTGAACAAAAATTTCATTCAGAGCGTGGCTTACATGCAATTGCCTATGTACGTGGCGTATTTAAAAGTAAAAAAGGGGTGGTAAGCGTTGAGCATATGCTGGAGGTTGCTGGTTTTGAAGGCGTAGCACCTATTTTACCGGCAGAAATAATTCATTGGAAAGAAATGCTTGAGCAAAAAAAAGTAAATAACTTACCTCGTTAATTACACGCAAAAAAAAAAGGCCTTACGGCCTTTTTAACACACACATAATCGTTATTAAAACGAGTATTTAAGACCAAACATAGCTACAACAGGGTCAAGTGACACGGTTGAAGTTAATGCTTTTGCGCCATTAGCATATACAGTCGCATCAGTATCAATATCCATGATAGATACCATAGCGTGTAGGCCCCATTTCTCATCAATCTTGTAGTTAGCACCTACTTGAGCAACAAAACCAAATGAATCATCTAGTTTTACTTCCACGTCGTCAGTATTTAAAGTTGCTTTAAGTGCTGCAGAAGGCTGCTCGTCAAAGAACGTCGTGTAGTTAATACCTACACCAACAAATGGACGAAGTGCGTAGCTGCTGTCTAAAAAGTGGTATTGTGCAACCAGTGATGGTGGTAAATGTTTAATGTCGGCAATTTTATTACCAGCTAAACCGCCTGTACCTTCTACATCATGAGAGAATGGCGTTGCTGCAATAAGCTCTAACACCCATTGGTCGTTAAATGCATAATCTACAGTAATACCTAACTGAGTATTTGAATCACCTTTTAAACCAAGAGTAGGTGCTTCGTTAATCTTTGAGCCATCGTTATCAGGGTTAACATTAATTGCGCCAACATTAACGCTAAAGTTAGCGTGTGCTGCAGGAGAAAGAGCTAGTAAAGAAGTAAGTATTGCAATGCTTAGTTTAGTTTTCATGTTGTTCTCCGTGAACTACTGTGTGACTATTTGTTGATTGAGGCTATTATCGCTCGAGTTTAAAAATAAAAACCTGTTCTAGATCAAAGTTTCAAAAGCGTATAAGTAAAGAGCCTCTATTTATTGATTTAGATTAAACTTTTACTTACTTAGTGCTCAAAAATTATTGACTGATCACTTAAATACCGGCCGTAAACGAAGTATTCAGAATATAATCAGCTAGTTTTGTTAAACTAAGTCTATGTTCACGGTTTAATAAAAGTAAGCGGCCTCATGACTCCCTCTGGTCAACTATTTCTTCAAGGCTCTATTGCCAAAGCGCTATTAAAATTAGGCATTCCTATTGTCCTCATTAATATTTTGCAGTCTGCTTATCAGCTTACAGATGCTTTTTGGGTTGGCCGGTTAGGGGCTGCGCAAGTGGCTGCTGTATCTATTAGTATGCCTGTCACATTTTTAGTTATTGCGATAGGTTCAGGATTTGCTATGGCTGGGGCGATTTTATCAGCCCAATACATGGGGGCAGGACAACAAGATAAGGTTAACCATGTTGCCGCGCAAACGGTGTTAATGGTGACATTAGTTGCACTATTACTTGGGTTACTAGGCTATGCATTATCACCTTATTTTTTAACCTTACTGGGGGTTGAAGCGGCCGTATATAGTGATGCGCTTAAGTTTATGCATGTATCTTTTATTGGCGTTATTTTTGTATTTATTTATGCCATGTTTCAATCGCTGATGCGGGGTATTGGGCAAACTAAGGTGCCGTTAATTATAGTCAGCACAACCGTGTTACTTAACTTTATACTCGATCCGTTATTCATATTTGGCTATGGTCGTTTTGAGGGGCTTGGTGTGATGGGCGCTGCGCTAGCAACATTGGTTACACAGAGCTTAGCGGCGCTTGCGGGCATCATTATATTTTTACGTGGTCGCCATGGTATTCAATTACAGCTAAAAAGCTTTTACCCCGACTGGCACTATATTAAGCGCGCTTTTTTCTTGGGAGCGCCAGGCTCTATTGAATTATCGACACGTGCATTTGGTTTGATCATCATGTCATTTCTAGTTGCCAGCTTTGGTACTACGACAATTGCTGCTTATGGTGTTGGCTCTAATATTTTGCAAATGGTGATGATCCCCGCTATGGGCTTATCAATGGCGGTATCAACCTTGGTTGGGCAAAATATGGGGGCTGGTAATATCAAGCGGGCTGAGCAGATCACTAAACTTGCTAGTGTGTGGGGCTTGTTAGGGCTCTCATGTGTTGGCGCCATTGCATATTTATATGCAGATTCATTAGTTGCATTTTTTATTCCTGACGATAATGACGTTATTACTAATGGGGCGCAGTTTATTCAAGTAATGTGCTTAAGTTGGGGTGGAATAGGGGTGCAACTTTGTATTGTTGCTGCTTTTCGTGCCTCAGGTAATATGCTCAATGCAATGGTTATCGCGTTATTATCACAATGTGTAGTGCAGTTCCCTGCCGCTTATATTCTTTCTAATCATACTGAGCTTGGCGATCAAGGCATTTGGTATTCTTTTGCAATTACTAACATAACCATCGCATTGATAGCATTTGCATGGTTTATGCGTGGCTCTTGGAAAAAAACCAAGTTAACTAAAGAAGATAAGCACATAGTGCAGGTTACACGAGAAACATTAATAGAAGAGGGCGCACGTTAGCTAGTAAATTCATAATGCGGTCATAAAAAGTCGTTGTAATAAATACACTGCTAAAACGAGGTGTGTTTATTATGACAAAAGCTATCAATACAAAAGCACAAGCGCCGTACTTAACTATTGCACAGTTAAAAACAGTGAGTCACTTACAAACTCTGATCCGATTTAAATCGATTACTCCTAATCCAGCTGGTGGCATTGAGTGGCTTGCGAACCACCTTACTGAGTTAGGCTTTAGTACAGAGCAATTTAGTTCTAATAATGTGACAAACTTAATTGCAAAAATAACCTTTGGGGCAGGCCCCGTGGTGGCATTTTCTGGCCATATTGATGTGGTACCCGCAACGCAAGGTGGCTGGTTAGCCGATCCGTTTGGTGGACACATAATTAACGATGCAATTTATGGGCGTGGTGCCGCCGATATGAAAGGAGGCATTGCCGCGATGCTTAGTGCAACGCAGACGTTAATAAACAGCGCGCAGCAAAAGCAGGGAACATTATTTTGGCTGATCACCTCAGATGAAGAAGGTGAGGCGGAGCATGGCTCTGTGTTGATTGCCAAGCGATTAGCACAACAGGGCGTTGTGCTTGATGGCTGTATTGTTGGAGAGCCAACCAGCCACCTGCAGGTAGGTGACACTATAAAAAATGGTCGACGTGGAGCCTTATCTGCGCGATTAGCTATTCAAGGAAAGGCTGGGCATGTAGCCTATCCTGAGAATACCATTAATGCTGCGCACATCAGTGCTGAAGTGGTTAATAGACTCACACAAATAGACTGGCCTTTAGATGAACTTAGTTCAAAAACAACGCTGCAAGTCACCGGTATTAATATTGATAATGTGCTAGATAACCTCGTGCCAGCTCAGTGTGATATTACTTTTAATATTCGCTATAGCCATGGGTATAAAAGTAAACATGTTAAGCAACGTGTGTTTGCTGCACTGAAGGATTTCAGCGAGCATTTGGTTATACAGTGGGAGCGTCCATGTGAACCCTATTATACAAGCCATAAGATTGAGAGTTGCTTACTCGCTCAGTTAGAGCAGGCAATTTTTAAAGTGACGGGGAATTATCCTTTATTAAGCACCAGTGGTGGGACGTCGGACGGACGATTTTTTGCACAGCAAAAAACACAAGTCATAGAGTGTGGGGTACGAAACCATAGCATTCATCAGGTTAATGAACATGTACCGATTTGCGACTTGTTAGAAATAGAAAAGATTTATACGCAATTACTCGATGGTATTTTTACTCAGCCTTGAAGTATTAATAACTATTAAAGCGCCGCTTAATGCCGCTTTAATAGTTATTCGATTAAGGGTTAACGCTTTAACTTGCTGATGCTGATTTATCAGTACCCAAGTAGCGCTTTGCTTTGCTTGGTTTTACTTTTTCAAGATCAACCAATACTAGGCCATCAATACAATTATTGAATTGTGGATCAATACTAAAGCTTAAAAATTTAACACCATTTGGTTCGCATAGCTCTGTATATTGTTTAAATAGTGTGGGTACATGCGTGCCCATGTTAGCGAGTATGTGTTTAAGCTCTACAAAATCTTCTTTTATATTATTACCCTCGAACAAGTTAGTGCACTGAGTTTGCTGATCAGGTGTGTGACGAAAAGCATTGTTAGGCGTTGCGAGTGATTTTTCACAGCCATAATAGTGCTGATAATAATGCACTAATAAAGACTTTGCCTGCTCAGGTAGTGCGTTTGACACACTCACCGCACCAAATAAGTAACGGTATTGAGGGTAGCGATTTATAAAAGCGCCAATACCATACCATAAGTAGTCGAGACTTTTTCTGCCCCAATATTTAGGTTGTACAAAGCTTCGGCCTAGCTCTATGCCTTGTTTAAAATAAGGATTCATATCTTGGGTATAATTAAATAGGCTATCGGTATAAAGCCCACTTTGTGAGTGTTGTTCAATCACATCCTGTGCACAAGCTAATCGGTAAGCACCCACCAACTCTAGTGCATGTTCATCCCACAATACTAAGTGCTGATAGTGCATATCGTATTTATCTATGTCTCGGCGGTTTCCACTACCTTCACCTACAGCCCGAAAAGCGATTTCTCGTAAGCGGCCCAGTTCACGAAATAAGGGAGAGCTTCCTTGGTATTGGTACAAATAAATCACCATGCCATCACTGGTTTTACCTAAATGTTCGCAGCATTCTATGGCTTTTTTTAATTCTTTTTTACATTCAGGAGAGGCGATCGGAGCATGAGTTTTTAATGGTAGCGTTTTTTTTGTGGTTAAACGGTATAGTTGCTTACGGATTAGCTCAACCACTTCTTTGTCTTTTAAGTCTGGGATTAAATAAGACTCAGGGGCAATAGAAGCGCCAATTTCAAACTCGAGTGATTTTTGACGTTGCTTAAACATTTCTTTTACCAGTAACAAGCTAGCCAGTGGTTTATAAAGCATTGATGCGCCGTAAAACAGCGGGCTATTTCTGGCTTTAATATAAATAGGCAAAATAGGGCTGTTAGCCTTTTTTGCAATGCGTAAAAAGCCACTGTTCCATTTGCAGTCTTTTATACCCGTAGGACGAAGTCGAGAAACTTCACCGGCAGGGAAAATAAGTAACGCTCCTTCATTTTTTAAGTGCTGGTGGATATTACTCAGCTCTTGTTTTTTACTTTGCCCTGATAGGTTATCAACGGGTAGTAATAACGAATGCATGGCGTCAACGGTCATTAACATACGGTTAGCCACCACTTTTAAATCGGAACGCACTGTTGATAACACATTAATTAATGCAAGTGCATCTAAGGATCCGATAGGGTGGTTTGCAATAATGACAATTTTCCCTTCACTGGGAATGTTTTCTATTTGCTTAGCTTTGTAGCGAGTTTCAAAGTCAAGTTCATCAAGCACTTGCTCTACAAATTCTATTCCTTGAAGGTGGGGATAGGCAGTTGCAAAGTTTGTAAATTCTTGTTCATGTAATAAGTAGCTAAGACTTTTCTTTACCATTTTTTTTATTTTAAATGAGTTAGTTAACTGTGGTAAATTGGTTGCTATTACTTTATCTACACTGATCATACGCACCTCTTTTTTTATACTAGGCTAAGGCCAATATGTTTAGCTTAGAGTGCGGATATGACAATACGCGGTCAGTTGTGTGACTTTTTAAAACCGTTTACCTACTATTGAATTGAACCGTACCAGTACTACTATTTAGGGTTACTTTTTAAGGAATCATCATGTCAGTTTTAGTCGCGATTACCGGTCGAGATAACACAAAATTAATTGCAAAAATGCAATCACAATTACCCAACATTCAAATTGAGCAGCTTGATGACTGCAAAGATTTTGCAGGTGTGGAATTTGTACTGGCTTGGAATGCGCCCGCGTCTTTATGGCCAAAGTTATTAAATTTGAAAGCGGTGTCATCGTTTGGTGCTGGGGTTGATAGTATCGATTTAAGTTTACTACCTGCACATGTTGAAGTGGTGCGGATTGTCGATAAACAGTTAGCCAACGACATGGCTGAATATGTACTTACTCATGTATTAGCGCAAAAATTGCGATTAAAAGAATATTTCTTAAAACAACAGCAAAGTGAATGGAAGCCCAAAAGAGCGTATAGGCACGATCGAGTCAGTATTTTAGGGTTTGGCGAATTAGGCCAAGCATGCGCCCAAAGGTTGGCTAATAATGGCTTTAAAGTTAATGCTTGGAGCCGAAGCCCTAAAACATCAACGATAGCAGCACTCTACCATGGTGATCAGGGACTAAATGATATGTTAGTGAATACAGATTATTTAATCTGTCTATTGCCACTTACTAGCAATACCAAAGGTATTATTAATCAACAGTTGCTTAAGCAACTTCCTGAGCACGCCGTGTTAATTAATGTGGCCCGAGGTGAGCATGTCGTTGAAGCTGATTTGCTCGATGCGCTCAATAACGCACGTTTACTAGCAGCAACGCTTGATGTATTTGCCAGTGAGCCACAACCAAGCAAACACCCTTATTGGCAACACCCAAATATTACTTTAACGCCGCACTGTGCTGCGTTGTCAGATCTAGATAGTGTTATTGAGCAAATAGCAGAAAACATTTTGCGTTTGAAAGCGAGACAACCATTAATAAATTGTATTAATAAGCAGCAAGGTTATTAATTTAGAGTTATTGGCCTTCAAGGATTAAAATTTGTTTAATTTTTAACAGAAACAGCTTGTTAACATTTGTAATTTTTACTATTGTTAAAAGCTGTTCTAACAAAAATAATAAATAGGATGAATTATGAAACCCAATCAAGGGGGCGCAAAAATTAGCATTGTGGTTGTATCTATCATTATTTTAGGAATATCTGCGTGGTTTAATCAAGCTAATGCAGCAGCGTTGATGCTTAACTAACCCTTATTAGCACAGCAAGATTTAACTGCGCTTGCTGTGAATTTCTCTGTTTTGATGCTTTTTATCATCACTCTTCTTTAGTAAGACATATGTTGCCCCACTTCCTCCATGCTGCCTGAGTGCAGTATGAAATGCTAAAACACAAGGAATTGTTTGCAGCCACTGATTTACGTAACTTTTTAAAATCCCCGGTTTGGCTTTATTTTTAATACCTATTCCATGACGAACAAGAACCATTCTTATATTGCGCTGGTGGCAATCTTTAATAAAGGCAAGCAACGAAGCATGGGCATTTTTCAAAAGTTGCCCGTGTAAATCTAATGTCGCATCGAGCTGATATTTAGCTAATCTTACGTTTTTAAAAACCGGGCTTTGCACGCCATCCCGTTTAAAACTTAATATGGCGAGTGGGTCGAGCAATTCTAGTGGTTCATCTAACGAATTAAATTGTTCACTGCTTAAATTTAATTGTGCCGCTTTGTTTTTTTCTTGCTGAGCGATAACTGTTTTATGGTTTTTAGGTGGCAATGTCACTGTATCGTGACTGATAGGGGTAACATCTTCCATGGAGGATAAGAATAAATCGAAATCTGACAACGGCATGGGCTTATCTCAAAATAGGCAAGGGTCTGTTGACCTTTGCGGATTAAAATTTGTTCAAACTAGGGGTGGTTTAATCGCGGCGCGAGGTTTGTAACCTAGTGGGCTAAGTAAAAACCGAGCAACAAAGAGTAAATCGCCCTTAGGTAGAACCCAAAGGGCAGCGCCTGTTTGGCATTGATGCTGCGTTATCACCTATTTATGGGGAATAACCACACCACATAGGCTCTGCCTTGCCTAAATACCAAACAGACTGCTGAAAATTTAACCTTGAAAGGTCAACAGACCCAATACGAGATAAATTTTAACTTAGTTCAAACTAAGACCCAAGATTTTTAAAGCTGTAGAATAAAAAAAGCCCAGAAAAACTGGGCTATAAAATATTCTAAGGGGAAGTAATTAGTGCTGAGATACAGTAAATTGTCCAAAAGTATAAACTTTAAACAAATAAAATGTGTTGATCAAAACTAAACTCATATTTGAAATAATACTCGACGACATAAGATCTAAGCTAAATGATAAGAATAACAAACCACAAGCACTAATCGCTGCAACGCGAAGCAGTGTCAGTTGGTTAATAAAGAATGCACCTAAACCTAGTGCAAGTAGTAATGTATTTAAAAGCCAATCTAGCTCGTTTAGCATGGTCGTTTCAATAGTTCAGTTGTTGAAAAAAGGAGCGCCATTATGTTGATCTTTTGCACAGCTTTCAACCAAGTAATTTTAAATTTTCAGATTAGTTTTTTTAATGTTAAAAGTAAGTAAGCAATACTGAAAATATTCCTTTCTCAGCAATAATTCGATATTTTTGGCAGCTCTGCGGTTGCTGTAAATCAATACATAGGTAAAGGGTTCTATGCTCCTTATCCAGTCGCGGGTGTAGGGTTGAGTCCAGTAGTTTTGGTTCGCTTGAAAACAACCCTGGCCAATACACACTTTGGCTTACCATAGATGATTTTTTATAAGTAAGTAAACTCGGCTTTGGTATTAAAACAAGTATAAATAATAATATCGCGAAAATAAAAAGCAGGGTCAACTTGATGCCACACTTTGCGCTACTTGAGTGTAGTTTTAATTGTGAGCCAGTGTTTGCAAGCTTATTACTGGATCTTTGTTTAACAGTAGCGGCTTTATTTTTTTTGCGGCGACTTTTTTTTGTGGTTTTCGACATAAAGCAAATCTGGCCTTTTTAGCTTAGCCCTCTATAATAAAGTAAATATTTGTATTTTAAGCAAATCACCAACTTCGCAGACATGGCTTTAGCCTATAAGGATTGTATATGAATACGCAGCTATCTATTTTAATAGTTGACGATGTTAGCACTGTGCGTAGCTTTCTAAGTCAAACATTAATGCATTTAGGGATAGAGAATGTAAAAGAAGCGTCAACGGCCGCGCAGTGTATTAGCGAGTGTCGCGCAGCCAATTTTAATATTATATTTTTAGACATAGAACTACCTGATGGCGATGGTAAAGAACTTATTGCGCAAATTAATGAGTTATCACCAGAGACAAACGTGGTGATGGTGTCGGCTCATTCAGGCGTTGAAAATGTGAAGGATGCGATAGAAAGAGGGGCAAAAGGGTTTGTGGTTAAACCATTTTCACCAAAGAAAATTGCGGCGATGTTGAAAAAGTTTTATCCAGAGCTTGATAACGTTTAAGAGGCGTATTTATTTTGGGCAAAAAAAAACCGGCAAAAGCCGGTTTTTTTAATCTTGCAAAAACAAATTATAGCGCTTTAATTTTAGCAGCTAAACGGCTCTTATGACGAGCAGCTTTGTTTTTGTGGATTAGACCCTTAGTTGCGTAACGGTCTAGGATAGGTGTAGCAACAGAAAAAGCTTGCTGTGCAGCTTCTTTATCGCCAGCTTCAATAGCTACGATTACTTTTTTGAAGTAAGTACGCATCATTGAACGACGGCTTGCGTTGTGCTGACGGTTTTTTTCGCTTGTGATAGCGCGTTTTTTTGCAGACTTGATGTTAGCCAAGGTTTGCTCCTAACAATCTTAAATAAAGCTTAAATTAAAGGCCGTGGAATATGCCTGTTTTTATCATGAATGTCAATTTAATTTTAACAATTCAAGAAAAACTGCTCCTTATAACGAACATCAATTTGCCGCTTTAGCAGTTAATAGCGCTATTGTAACAAAGCAAGGGGTTCCAGCCTAGTGCTTTAAAGCGATTTATAAAAAAGACTATGGCATAATTAACTTAATTGCTGGTTTTTAATATGGATTTATAGTGTCAAAAGGTTTGTTTCGTTCTGGGATGATTGTAAGTGCAATGACAATGATCTCGCGTATTTTAGGGCTAGTACGAGATGCCGTCGTGGCTAATCTGTTGGGCGCAGGCGCTGCGGCCGATGTATTTTTATTTGCTAACCGTATTCCTAATTTTTTACGCCGTTTATTTGCCGAAGGGGCTTTTGCGCAAGCATTTGTACCGGTATTAAGTGAAATTAAACAGCAGCAAGGCGATGAGAAGGTCAGAATATTTGTTGCCCAAGCCGCCGGCACGTTAGGCACTATTTTACTGATAGTGACACTTTTTGGTGTAATAGCATCACCTGTTATTGCTGCATTATTTGGTACTGGTTGGTTTATTGATTGGTGGCAAGGGGGGCCTGACGCAGAAAAGTTTGAGCTTGCCAGTTCGCTATTAAAACTTACTTTTCCTTATTTGTTTTTTGTAAGCCTTGTGGCGCTCAGTGGCGCGGTGATGAACGTTTATAATCGTTTTGCCGTTGCGGCTTTTACCCCGGTGTTACTCAATGTATCCATCATTAGTTGTGCCATTTTATTACACGACCAATTTTCTGTAGGCGCTTATGCATTAGCCGTTGGCGTGTTTTTAGGAGGCGTGGTACAGCTATTATTTCAACTGCCGTTTTTGTATAAAGCAAAAATGCTAGCGCGCCCGCGCTGGGGTTGGCAAGATGAAAATGTGAAAAAAGTACGCAAGTTAATGCTTCCAGCCTTATTTGGTGTATCAATTAGTCAAATTAATTTGCTGCTCGATACAGTAATAGCCTCGTTATTGATGACGGGCTCTATCGCTTGGCTATATTACTCAGATAGACTGATTGAATTTCCACTTGGTTTATTTGGCATCGGTATTGCGACGGTTATTTTACCTGCGTTGTCAAAATTACACAGCAGTAAAAAAAGTAGCGACTTTCAACATACCCTAGATTGGGGAGTGAGGTTTGTGATTTTTTTAGGGCTTCCAGCAATGATAGGATTGATGATTATAAGCCCGCTTATTATTACCGTGCTGTTTGATCATGGCGCTTTTAAAGAAGCGGGTATTGATCATGTTAAGGCGGTGAGCTTAGGGGTGGTTGCCTACTCAGTGGGATTAGTCAGCTTTATGTTAATTAAAGTGCTCGCGCCTGGGTTTTATTCTCGCCAAGATACTAAAACACCGGTACGCATTGGTATTATTACTTTGGTACTAAATATGGTGTTTAATATTATGCTGGCCCCATTTATTGGCTATTTAGGTTTGGCACTGGCAACCTCAATGTCGGCAAGTTGTAATGCCTACTTACTGTATCGACAGCTTAAAAAAGAGAATGTTTATCAGTTTTCCAGCATGAGTGGCTACTTCACTTTGAAGTGTTTGTTGGCAAGTATAACAATGGGCGCATTGGTTTGGTTTACCAGTAGGCAATATGACTGGGTTAGTTGGCACTTTAGCGAACAAGTTATGTTATTGGTTGTGTTATTAATTATTGCGATTGTTAGTTACTTTTTTATGTTGTTTTTGATGGGTGTTAGACTAAATACGATAAAAAGTGTAGCAATTACTGAATCAAATTAAAAAAAAGATTATAATCGGACACTCTGCGGCCCGAGGTCGCATTTTATCGCTCGCTGAAAAAGGCATTAGGTGGCATGGAGCTAATTAGAGGTATACACAATATACGCCCACAACACTTTGGTTGTGTGCTGACCATTGGTAATTTTGATGGTGTTCATTTGGGTCATGCTGCCGTATTAAAAGGGCTTTTAGCTGATGCAAAAGAAAATAATTTACCCAGCACCGTAATGTTATTTGAGCCTCAGCCACAGGAGTTTTTTGCAAAAAATAACGCTCCGGCTAGGCTGACTCGACTGCGTGATAAACTTCGTCTATTGAGTAACTTAGGAATTGAACGCGTTATTTGTATTAGCTTTAATCAGGCTTTTGCAAACATGCATGCTGAGCAGTTTGTTAGCGATATTTTAATTAAAAAGCTGGGCGTTAAAGCATTAACGGTTGGTGATGATTTTAGGTTTGGTAAACAGCGCCAAGGTAACTTTAGTCTATTGGCAACTATGGGCACCCAAGTGGGAATGAGTGTTAAAAGCACTGCCAGCTTTAGGCAATTAAATGCTAGAGTAAGCAGTACCTTGATACGAGAAGCACTTGCTGAAGGTGACCTAGTTAGTGCAAAAGTTATGCTTGGGCATAATTATGCAATATCTGGACGTGTTATTCATGGCTGGAAAAAAGGCCGCGAACTGGGTTTTAGAACGGCAAATATTGCGCTAAAACGTCAAGTTTGTCCGGTCAATGGTGTATTTGCGGTTCAAGTGATGATCGCAGGAAAGCAAGTTTTTGGGGTGGCTAACATTGGAAACAAACCCACGTTTAATGGAACTCGTGCCTTATTGGAAGTTCATCTTTTTGATTTTGCACAAGATATTTATGGACAATTTATGCATGTGGAGTTAATTGAAAAGCTCCGCAATGAGAAAAAATTCGAGACATTAACACAACTGACGGCACAAATAGCAACCGATGTTGCCGCCGCTAAGCAGTGTTTTGGTTTAAATTAGGTAGCCGATAGAAACGGAAAGTAGGATTAATGAGCGACTACAAACATACTTTGAATTTACCGGAAACAATGTTTCCAATGCGTGGCAATTTGGCACAACGTGAACCAAAAATGCTTAAAGCATGGTATGAAGACGACCTATACGGTCAAATTCGCAGCGCGAAGAAAGGTAAAAAAACTTTCATTTTGCATGACGGCCCTCCGTATGCAAACGGCGATATCCATTTAGGCCACTCAGTAAATAAAATATTAAAAGATATTATTGTTAAGTCTAAAACTTTATCAGACTTTGATGCGCCATACGTACCAGGTTGGGACTGTCATGGTTTACCAATCGAGTTAATGGTTGAGAAAAAAGTTGGTAAACCCGGTGTTAAGGTAACTGCGGCAGAGTTTCGTGAGAAATGTCGTGCCTATGCTAAAAAGCAAGTGGAAGGCCAAAAAGTAGACTTTAAACGTTTAGGCGTTTTTGGTGATTGGGATAAACCTTACCTAACAATGAACTTCGACTTTGAAGCTAATGCCATCCGTGTACTGGGCCGCATTATAAAAAATGGTCACCTTCATAAAGGTGCTAAGCCTGTGCATTGGTGTACAGATTGTGGTTCAGCATTAGCTGAGGCCGAAGTTGAATACCAAGATAAACAATCTCCAGCTATTGATGTACGTTTTACTTTTACAGATCAAGATGCGGTAGTTAATGCGTTTGATTTAGCGGCTGGCCATACAGGAACAGGTAGCGTAGGAACCGTCATTTGGACTACGACACCATGGACTTTGCCTGCAAACCGTGCGGTAGCTGTACATGCTGATTTAGAATACGCGCTAGTACAAGTAGAAGATGAAGGCGTTCAGCAACGTCTTATTATAGGTTCTGAGCTGGTTAAAGATGCGATGGATCGTTTTGGTTTTAACCATTTCCATATCCTTGGCTATGTTAAAGGCGCAGCACTTGAAAACTTAACCGTAGCACACCCTTTTTACGACTTTAATGTTCCTGTTATTGTTGCTGAGCACGTAACAACAGATTCTGGTACGGGCATCGTGCATACTGCACCAGGTCATGGTCAAGAAGATTTCGTGGCTGGTCTTGAGTACAACCTTGAAGTAGCTAACCCTGTTGGCGCAAATGGTGTGTACTTACCTGATACTGAATTATTTGCCGGTCAACATGTGTTTAAAGCCAATGCGAGTGTAATTGAGGTATTAAAAGAAAATAATGCCCTAATGCATCACCATGCATTAACGCACAGTTACCCACATTGTTGGCGCCATAAAACGCCTATTATTTTCCGTGCCACACCACAATGGTTTGTTAGCATGGATCAGGCTAACTTGCGCCAAGATTCACTGGCTGAAATTAAAAATACTCAGTGGTTACCTGAATGGGGCGAAAGCCGTATTGCTAACATGGTTGAAGGCCGCCCTGATTGGTGTATTTCACGCCAACGTACTTGGGGTGTACCTATTGCGCTGTTTGTTGATAAAGACACGGGTGCATTACACCCAAATACTCAAGAGCTGATTGAGCAAGCAGCAGCGCTTGTTGAAAAGTCAGGTATTCAAGCTTGGTATGACTTAGACCCAGCTACTTTACTAGGTGAAGAAGACGCACAACAATACATGAAAGTGCAAGACACACTCGATGTGTGGTTTGATTCAGGTGTAACTCATGCCTGTGTTGTTGATGCGCGTGAAGATTTAACCGGTCCTGCTGATTTATACCTAGAGGGTTCAGATCAACACCGTGGTTGGTTTATGTCATCAATGATGACCTCTGTGGCAATTAATGGTCATGCACCTTACAAGCAAGTACTTACGCATGGCTTTACGGTTGATGAAAACGGCCGCAAAATGTCTAAGTCATTAGGCAATGTTATTTCACCACAAAATGTGATGAATAAACTAGGTGCTGATATTTTACGTTTATGGGTAGCATCAACTGATTACACGGCAGAAATGACGGTATCAGATGAAATATTCAAACGTTCAGCAGATCGCTACCGTCGTATTCGTAACACTAGCCGTTACTTACTTGCTAACCTTAGCGGTTTTGATCCAAAAACAGATCAAGTTGCTATTGATGATATGGTTGAGCTTGATAAGTGGATTGTAGGGCGTGCTGCACAGTTACAAGATGACATTTTAGCGGCGTACGATAGCTACCAAATGCTATTAGTGACGCAAAAGCTAATGAACTTCTGTACCGGCGAGTTAGGCTCGTTCTACTTAGACGTTATAAAAGATCGTCAGTACACGGCAAAAAGTGACAGTCATGCACGTCGTTCTTGTCAAACTGCGCTGTACCACATTGCTGAAGCGATGACGCGTTGGATGGCACCAATCATGAGCTTTACAGCACAAGAAATTTGGGAAGCACTTCCAGGTGAGCGCAGTGACTATGTATTTACTTCAACTTGGTATGAGGGCTTACAAGCACCAACTACGACCAAGTTTAGTAATGAAGATTGGCAAGCTATTTTAAATGTGCGTGACGAAGTGAACCGTCTGCTAGAAGCTGCACGTAAAGAAGAAGTGATTGGCGCTACGTTGCAAGCAACGGTTAACCTGTTTGCAAGTAAAGAACTTGCTGCAAAACTGGTTGCACTAGGTGATGAACTTCGCTTTGTGTTACTCACTTCAGCTGTAAATGTTACTGAAGTAGAGAGCCAGCCTGCAGATTCACAAGCAACCGAAATTGAAGGTTTATACATTAGCGTATCAGCAACTGATGCTAAAAAGTGTGAGCGCTGTTGGCATTATAGTGAAGATGTAGGTATTGAACCTGCGCACCCTGAAATCTGTGGTCGTTGTGTTAGTAACGTTGACGGTGAAGGTGAAAAGCGTCAATTCGCTTAGGAGTTGTTTTTAGTGAGCAAACTAGCCCAAAAAAGTGGTTTAGTGTGGCTTTGGTTGAGTCTATTACTACTAGTAATAGACTTTGCCAGTAAAACACTGGTTGTAAACACCATGGCCTATGGTGAGTCAATTAATCTACTGCCTGTTTTTAGTATCACTTATGTACATAATTACGGTGCAGCTTACAGCTTTTTAAGCGAAGCGGGTGGCTGGCAACGTTGGTTTTTAAGTGTAATAGCAATTGCAATTAGTTGTTTGTTGGTATGGTGGTTAAAGCGCCTTCCTGCGTCTAATAAAGTATTGTGCGGTGCATACTCGTTAGTGTTAGCGGGTGCTATTGGTAACTTATACGACCGTGTTGCTTATGGTTACGTTATTGACTTTTTACATGTGTTTTACGAAGACTCACATTTCCCCGTATTTAATATTGCAGATTGTGCTATTTGTGTAGGCGCTGCGTTATTACTATTTGACGCCTTTACAGGCGAAGAACCAAAGGAGCATAAAGCATGAGCCAAGCTGTAATTGGTGAAAACTCAGACGTTATTTTTCATTTTTCTATTAAACTAGAAGATGGCTCTGCCGCTGACTCAACAAAAGTGCATAACAAACCTGCCAAGCTCACTATGGGTGATGGCAGTTTAACCGCTAACTTTGAAAAATGTTTGCTTGGCCTAACTGCGGGTGAAAGCAAAACATTTGAGCTTGAGCCTGAGGATGCCTTTGGTCAACCCAATCCAGATAATATTTATTATGTAGATCGTAGTAAGTTTGGTGCAGAAACACCGGCTAAAGTAGGTGCGATTATTGCGTTCACTCAACCTGATGGTACTGAACTTCCGGGTTTGGTTCGTGAAGTGCAAGGTGAGTCAGTTACTATCGATTTTAATCACCCATTAGCGGGTCAGCGTTTAACGTTTGAGGTTGATATTATTGAGGTGCAAGGCTAATGGAAATATTATTAGCTAATCCACGAGGCTTTTGCGCCGGTGTTGACCGCGCAATTAGTATTGTTGAGCGCGCTTTAGATATTTTTGAAAAGCCAATCTATGTGCGTCACGAAGTGGTGCATAACCGTTATGTGGTTGATGGT
Source organism: Pseudoalteromonas sp. Scap25 (assembly GCF_013394125.1). Lineage (GTDB taxonomy): Bacteria > Pseudomonadota > Gammaproteobacteria > Enterobacterales > Alteromonadaceae > Pseudoalteromonas. The sequence continues at coordinate 1,065,042 of NZ_CP041327.1, forward strand.
TTAAAAAATCGCGGCGCCGTATTTGTTGAAGAACTTGATCAGGTTCCTGACGATAGTATTGTTATTTTCAGTGCTCATGGTGTATCTCAAGCTGTTCGTGCAGAAGCTAAACGCAGAGAGTTAAAAGTATTTGATGCAACCTGCCCATTAGTGACTAAAGTGCATATGGAAGTAACCCGTGCTAGTAGAAAAGGCATTGAATGCATTTTAATTGGTCACCACGGACACCCTGAAGTTGAGGGTACCATGGGTCAATACGATAACCAGCAAGGTGGAATTTATCTTGTTGAAACAGTCGATGATGTATTAAAGCTTGATGTAAAAAATGCGGATAATCTTTTTTACTGCAGCCAAACAACTCTATCAGTAGATGACACTGCCGATGTGATTGATGCTTTACGTAGTAAATTTCCCACAATTGATGGTCCACGTAAAGATGATATTTGCTATGCAACACAAAACCGCCAAGATGCGGTTCGTGATTTAGCTGATAAAGTGAATGTGTTATTAGTTGTGGGTGCTAAAAATAGCTCTAACTCTAATCGTTTACGGGAACTTGCCGATAAAATGGGTACACAAGCCTACTTAATAGATGATGCTAGTAATGTTGAAGCATCATGGTTTGATGGTATCAACAGTGTAGGTGTGACTGCCGGTGCATCAGCTCCTGAAGTATTAGTTCAGCAAGTCATTACACGCTTAAAAGAGCTTGGTGGCAAACAAGTAACAGAAAACCCAGGTGAAGAAGAAAACATTGTTTTTGCTGTGCCAGTAGAGCTGCGTTAGTCTATTAATAGATAAAAGGAGGGTCGAATGAGTAAGCAACTGACACCAGATGCACTACTTTTTTCGGCCCTTTTTAATGAGCGTGGTGTACTTGCATCCCTCATAGTAACCCAAGTCGTGGCTATTATTTTAGCTTTTGCTCCTAATGCTGGCGGTGACATATGGCTGCATTTGGGAGAGATTAGTTTATTTCTCCATGTAACCGTATTAGTAAGCACCTCTTTTATATATATTTGTCGCCGATTTCTTGCAAAACAGCCTCAGTTTATTCAGCTTAGTTTTTTTATTGCTGTATATAGTTTGAGTACTGCTTTATTTAGTCTGGCTTTTTCTTATATTGCTTTTGATATAGAAAACGAAGAACAACTTACGTTTTTTGTGTTACGTAATTGCATTATTGTATTTTTGCTTACCTTACTTTTTGTACAATTTTTGCTTATTCATTTTGAAAAAGAGCAGCAAGCCAAAGCACTCTCTCGTGCAGAGCTTGATGCTTTGCAGGCGCGGATCAGACCCCATTTTTTATATAATAGTTTGAATACGGCAGCAGAATTAACGCATCATGATGTTGAGGCTGCAGAGCATGCTATTTTAGCATTAGCGGCGCTTTCGCAGGCTGCAATGCGGTCAGGGCAAAGTGTATTACTCAGTGATGAAATAGTATTAACTAAACAATATATTGCTCTTGAGTCATGGCGTTTTGCTGAGCGCTTACAGGTTAAGTGGTCATTACCAGAAAATCTCCCTGCGCTCTATATTCCATATCTAACATTACAACCTTTGGTAGAGAACGCAGTATGCCATGGTGTAGAGCCCAGCCAAAGTGGTGCTACCATTAGTATTGAGCTGCATGTTACAACACATTATTTAACCTTGATTGTGACTAACCCTGTACCTATTGAAGCCGCTAATACTAGAGAGCATAACGGTATGGCAATTGATAATATCCGTTCTCGTTTAAGTATTTATTATAAAGATCAGGCGCAACTGACAATAACTAACAAAGAAAATAAATTTAGAGTTAAAGTGGTTATTCCAAAACAAACAGAGCACATGTTATGAATGCACTGATTGTAGATGATGAGCCTTTAGCCAGAGCACGCTTAAAACGTTTACTTAGTCAGAGCCATACATCTATTCAAGTGCAAGGTGAGGCCGGTAATGGCAATGACGCTTTAATAAAAATAAAAAAACTTCAGCCTGATTTAGTGTTTTTAGATGTTGATATGCCAGGCTTAAATGGCATCGAAGTGGCCAATCAACTCAATAGCTTTGCGGTTCCGCCGGCAATTATTTTTATAACTGCTCACCCTGAGCATGCACTTGATGCGTTGCAACTAAATGCAGCAGGGTATTTGGTAAAACCTATATCAGTAAAAAGTTTGCAACATGCATTACAACAGCTAGGACGTTTAAACAGAGTACATCTGCAACAGCAACAAACAGAAAAAGTAACGTATCAACTGGCTGGCACTATCAGAAGTGTTGAAATAGAGAGTATTTTTTATTTTAACGCAGAGGAAAAGTATACCAAGGTTGTGTTTGATCAAGGGGAAGCTTTAATTGAGGACAGTTTAAAGCATCTTGAAATGCAATACCCGCATCATTTATTAAGAATTCATCGACATACTTTGGTGAATAAAAACAAAATTATTGCCCTACATACGCTTCAAAACCATCAACATGTTATTGAACTTGATGGTTGTACTACTTTGTTAGCTGTAAGTCGTCGAGCACTCAAAAGCGTAAAAAGTGAACTTTAATACGCCTACCTATTAACCGCTTATCAACATAATTAACCGTTAGTCATGGTTCTAGTTGAATCTAATCTGTAATTGCATACACTTATTATCAGGTAATTATTATTTGGTTTTACTATGTATTTGAGTACGTTTAAATTGCAAAAAGGTTTTACCCTTATTGAAGTCCTAATTGCGTTTATTATTCTCAGCTTTGGTTTATTGGGCGCTGTAGCCCTGCAAGCAAAAGCAAAGCAAGCAAGCTTTGATTCAATGCAACGTGCTGCTGCTGTTGCGCTTGGTAATGATATTATTCAACGTATTCGAGCTAATGATACTTCGCAGCTCGCGACCCTTTACGATGTAGAGTTTACTAGTGAAACCACTAAGAAATCGTCTAAAACATGTTTTACAAGCTCATGTAGCAACGCGCAAATAGCTAGTTTAGATATCGAGCAATGGAAACGTGCTATTCGAGCCCGAGAGAATACCGGATCACTTGATGGTGCAACTGTGTGTATTAACCCTGAAGTGGTAGCGGGTTCTGGTGGGAAAGCATATAACCTTGAGGTTATTGTTTCTTGGCAGGGTCGACAAGAATTTAAAGCAAGTGAGGCGACAGGTAAGATTGGTTGTGGCGTCGCAGATAAAAAGCGTCGCTTAGTCGTGCTTAATAGCTATGTATACGTTAGGAGCTAAAATGAAGCAAACAGGATTTACACTCATTGAAATGATGATATCTCTATTTATAGGGGGATTAATTTTGGGTGGGGTAATGTTTACTTATATCGGTATGAAAGTAACCACCAAAGACACAATGACTATAGGCGAGTTACAAGAGTCAGGCCGTTTAGCTATAAATATTATGCAACGAGATATTGAGCAAGTTGGTTTTTGGGGAACATTTTATGATGATTCATTTACCGCTGCAAACACATCATCATTGTCAAATCCTACTAATGACTGCTTTGAAGGAGCTAACAATGGCAGTTTTCCAGATTTAACGAGTAGTAGTAACTTTAGATCTTTATACGCTAAAACGGCGGCAAGTTCTAATGAGCTCAACTGTGTAAAAAACCCAATTAAAGGGACTGATATTTTACAGGTTAAGTTTTTACAAGGTAATCAACTAGAAGTTGATGCCTCAGGTGTTAATGAAACGCAAAGCGATGAGAATTATTTTATTGCTGAGCAAGAAAATGCACGCTTTGAGCGAGGTATTGTTGACCCTACTAGCGTAAATATCAATGCGTCGGTATGGCCGTATAGTCATCACAGCTATTATATTGCAGAGCAAACTTATACGGTAAATAATAAGAACCTTACTGTACCGGCACTAATGCGAAAGCGTTTAGTAGGCGGGTCTATAAATACTGAAACTATAATGGAAGGCGTGGAAAATATGCGTTTTGTTTTTGGTTTAGATACTACCAACGATAGTCGCGTTGATATCTATAAAAGCATCAGTGATATGAACGCCAGCGACTGGGAAAACCGTAGAGGTATTTTAACAGTACAAGTTTTCTTACTGATCAGAGCATTGCAGCCAGATCCAGGCCTTAAAATTAAGAACCAAACGTACATATTAGGGGAAGATGCTAATAGTCGCTCTCTTACTTTTTCAGATAATTTCAGACGAACTGTTTTCACGACGACTATTCGTTTAAATAATGTGGGAGCAAATTTATGGCGTATTTAACTCATATGAAAAAGAAACAACAGGGTGTTGTACTTATTACAGCACTTATTATGGTGATAGCAGTGACAGGAATTGCGGTTACTTTAATGAGTAGCAGCAGTATTGATATTAAAATTACAAATGCAGCTCAAGAGCGTGAAGTTGCAGAAAATCAACTAATTGGTGAAGTACAGCGCATTATTGCTGATGAAGCTAGTAAAGGGGCTGCTAATCAGTTCTTTTTAACCCCTGAAGAAGTATCAGATAACGGTGTTGTTATGGCTGAACGCGATGATATGAAAAGCAATATGATTAACTTAAACAATGGTGTACTTGATTTAGAATGCCCTCGTCGTTTTAATTTTACTGCTGGCATTTCATGCAACATGGTGCAAGTTTCTACAACCATAGAGTACGGCTCCAAAAGTAAACACCAACTAACAATTGTTACCGGCGTAGCCCAAGAGATGGCTAGCATAAGTAAGGGGTTTTAATATGAAACTTACACTAAACAGAATGTTCATGCCTATATTTGCAATATTAATTGGCATGTCAGCTCATGCTGAAGATATAGAGCTGTATGTTAACCATAATGTGGAGACAGATGAAAAGCCACGCGTAATTATGATTTTTGATACATCAGGCAGTATGGCTTGGGATGTAAACGATGGCAATGCCTGTTACATGAGAAGCGGTAATCGTTATTACGAGGTCGATTGTTTTGAAAGTAAAGACAGCTATAAACGTAATGAGCAATGTTACAAACGAACTAGCTACTACAATTATGAAGCCACATGTAGTGATAGTCGTTTAAGAGTTGCACAAAATGCGATTACGCAATTAGTGAACGATAATGATGATATTGAATTTGGTTTAATGCGTTTTAATGGCAGTAGTGGCGGTTATGTACTAGCCAGAGTAGGTGCTGAAAAGTCAACGTTGCTCAATAAAATTGATGAGCTACCTGCTAGTGGGTCAACCCCATTAACTGAAACATTATGGGAAGCGTATTTATACATAACAGGCCAAGATGTTTACTATGGCGATAACACTAATAATCGAGATTTTACCGCTGAGTCATCAGGAGTTTATAAATCACCTTTTGCCCCAGTAGCGGGTGAGCCATTACGTTGTGACAATAGTATCAACATTATTTTAATGACAGATGGAGATCCTACCAACGATTCTAATAGAAATAATGACATATTTAACCTTCATGAGGATTATTTTTCTGAAAATGCGCCTGTTGTCAGCAATAGTTATTTGGCAGCGCTGGCAAAAATTATCCATGGTACAGATGATGTAAAAGTTGATTTGTATAGCAAAACCAATAATGTACTAGATATTGGTCGTGTATTTCCTATTGGCTTTGGTACTGGAATGAGTAACTCAGGTAAAAACTTACTTACTGAGACTGCAGACTATGGCGGTGGGCAATATTTGCATGCCAATACTGCAGCACAACTGTCAGACGCACTTAAAAATACGATTTCTCGTATTCGTGAAGTAAACGATAGTTTTTCATCGCCATCAGTGGCCAGCAATAACGTAGACCAAACTCGCAGCCGTGATGCTCTTTACTTTGCTATGTTTTATCCTGAAACAGGGGCTCGCTGGCGTGGTAACCTCAAAAAGTTAAAAATTACAGGCAATCAGATTGTTGATGCGACTAACAAGCTTGCTCTTAATAGCGACGGTTTAATTTCAAAAGATGCAAAAACATTTTGGCTACCTGCGGGCCAACCCGCTGATGGTAATGCGGTTGCACAAGGTGGCGTAAATCATTATCTAAGTACGATAGATCCACTAGCTCGTAATTTATTCACTGAAAATCAAGGCTCTATTGTTAGCTTTGATACTTCGGTTGTCAGCGATATTCTTAGTGGTATTGTTGATAACCCGCTAACCTTAACAAGCCAAGATGTTAATTGGGCTAGAGGGGTCGACGTTGATGATGAGGATAAAGATGGCTCTTCGCAAGATCAACGCTCTGATATTTTTGGCGACCCATTACATTCCAAGCCTATTGCTATCGACTATGGCAGTGATGATATACGAATTCTTATAGGAACAAATGCCGGGTTTTTACATATGTTTAAAGATGCTGGCGAGACTGTAAGCGAAAGTTGGGCGTTTATACCTTCAGCATTATTTGACATTATTAAGCCACTCAGAAATAAACAAGCAGATAGCAAGGTATATGGCATGGACGGCCCTATCAGTGTTTACTTTAGTAATAAGAGTTTGAATAGCGAAGGTTTAAATGACGGTATTATAGATGCTAGCAAAGGAGATGCTGTTTGGGCTTTTGCTGGTATGCGTCGTGGTGGTAAGAATTACTATGGCTTAGATATTACAAATCCGAACCAGCCAAAGCGCCTTTGGAGCAAACCAATTGAAGGCGGCAAAGGCGATTTTACGGAATTAGCACAAACATGGTCAAAACCGCAAATAGCTTATATTAAAGCTTTTGGTAATAAACCTTTACTCGTATTTGGTGCAGGTTACGATACAAATAAAGACGCGGCTATAAGAGCTGAGGATTCCCGTGGTCGAGGCATTTATATTGTTGAAGCAAAAACAGGTAGCTTAGTGTGGGCATTAACCCCAAATAGCAATGGTTTTAAAGGTAAACATAGCATTGCCGCTGATTTAACTACGCTTGATTCAGATTATGACGGCTATATTGACCGAATTTATGCTTCAGACACCGGTGGTAATATTTGGCGAATTGATATGCCAGGAGAAGATAGCAGTGAGTTTAGTCACTTTAAACTTGCTGAGCTTGGTAGCAATCAAAATACCCAAGACAGGCGCTTCTTTTATAAGCCTCTGATTGCGCGTACTTTGTTTAGTAAAGTAACAGAGACGACCATCAACGGTGATAAAGTTATTACCCGTTTAGATACTCCTTATGATGCTGTTGTTATCGGCAGCGGCAATCGTTCAAAACCAACGAATACAAATGAGCAAGATCAGTTGTTTATGATTCGTGATGAAAATACGCTGACACGCTCATTTAAAATCAATGCGCCTGCGGCAGTTAAACCCTCCGACTTAATGATTATGAACGATGACCCGTTTGGTAATACTTTAGATGACATAGATGGTTTTAATCTTGTTGAAGCTGAGTTGGCAAAAAAGAAAGGGTGGCGCTACGAATTAGCCAAAGGTGAAAAGTCATTAGCTGCAGCTACCGTTGTTGGCGGAGTTGCTTATTTTACTTCTTTCACGCCAGCATCTGATGCCGTTGTAGAGAATCAATGTTCTTTAAGTGGAGGCGGTGGTGCGCTTTATGCGTTTCATTTGCATTACGGTACAAAGGTGTATGAACAGCTCAAATTTGTAACCAGTTACGATGTGCCCGATACACCACAGCTATACTTTGGTTCTTCTTGCGTGGATGCTAATACCGATGGACAGTGTGATGATGGTCCTGATGGTCCTGATGGTCCCGATGGTCCTGATGGTCCTGATGGTCCTGAAAGGAAGCCACCCGAAAGTAAATTTTATTTCCCTGGTCCTTTAATTAAAGGTGATTCCAAACCATTTGTACCCGGTAACATTTCAGGGCCTGGTCTAAAAATCGAAGATGGAACTATAAAGTTACTAGAGAGTGGCAACAGTGGCTTTGGCTTTAAAACGCAGCAAACATATATTTATAAGCGTGAAGAAAACGATGAGATAAACAATTAAGGGCTGTATATGAATAAGACACAACAAGGATTTACATTAATTGAGGTAATGATCACAGTAGCGATTGTTGGCATTATTGCCGCAATTGCATTGCCGAATTACACAGAGTATGTAAAAAGGGCATCACGCGCAGAAGCTGCATCTGCGCTGTTAGATGCGGCAAATAAGCAAGAGCAATACTTTGTAGATAACCGAGTTTATTCAACTTCGTTTAGTGACTTAGGTATTCAAAGTAAAACTGAAAACGGGCATTTTGAGTTAGCAATAAATGTGGTTAATAGTAATGAATTTACAATTACAGCGAAACCCATCGCTGGAGCTGTTAAAGGGGATGCTGATTGTACTGAATTGTCTATTAATGATTTAGGCTTAAAAGGGGCTAAAGGCAGCAAAGGTAAATCAGATATAACCTATTGCTGGGGTAGATGATGCTAATTAACCTTACTCTGAATTGTATACCTATCTCAAGCAGCTATTTTTAGCGCTAATTGCGTTGAACCTACTTGCAATAGGCCAGCTACTGACGTGAAGTCTGGCTTTTTACACTGTAAACCCCCTAACTAGAATTCAGGTTAGTTATTTTTGCATCTATTTGTGGACTTTATCCTTATGCGACCTGTTTGACTTATAGATAGAGCAAGCCCTTCAAGGTTTGCTTTTTCACTATTAGGGCAATAGATAAAAGTACCATTTTGAAAGCCATTTAAAGAGCCGTCGGGTCTAAAAGTTATTGCAGTTCGGGGGTACTCTAAGCTATCAGAGGGATGGGTATGTTCAAAGGTACTAATAAGACGTTCGTCATTATCCAAAGATGTTGACTTGTCATGATCAGTAAAAAGTGACACACCCGTGTGCCACTCACCATCTAAACATTGTTTATCTTTCAAAGCGCACAGCGTTACGTAGTTGCCATGCTCTATAGCATAAAGACGTGCTAAATTAATATTTCGGTGTAATAGACTAACCTGATTATCTGCGCGATTGAGCGCCAAGAAGTCAGGAGCAAACGACAAAGAGAGTTGACTCAGTATTGCAATAACTAAAATGGTTACTAGTAATTCTACTAACGTAACGCCATCGTTTTTGTGAACACTTATAATTAACTTCATCCCTGAAGCCTTACATTGAACAGTCCATTATATTAGTTTAGTAAATAATCAAAAAACGACAAAGTATGAAATGGCTTTTAGCTGCAGGTTTGAGTTGTGTCACCTATATAAAAAGCAGTTCCTGATTGAGACAGTGTTAACCCTTTATTATTTTCATTAGTACCATTAGGGCAAAAAATAAAATTTCCAGGTTTAGTGGTGATACGACCGCTGGTGTTAAACCGTATCCGTCTATCTCCAGCTGTGAATGTTACCTTATCATTAAGGCTAATTTTTTCCATGACGCGAATTAAGCTGTCAGAGGAAGAATTATATTGACCATCATTATTTGCATCAATAAAGGTTATAATAACTTTATTACGATCCCACCTTGCTCGGCATTGCATACTATCATCATTGTTTTTAACCTCCGAATGCTGAGCTGCACAAATAACCACAATCTCATCAGTACTAGCCGCTTGTGAGCGCGCAAAACTAATATTACGCTTAAGCTCCAATAAAAAGTTTTCGCCTCGATTTTCTTCCAGCATATCGCTACTATTCCATATTGCAATACTTGCTATTATTGCAACAATAGCAACGGTAACCATTAACTCTAATAGAGTAAATCCTGTATGCTTGGTTTTCATATAAATCTCATTAACTCGGTGATGTTGAAAGGTCAACAGACCCTAGTATAGTTATTTTTATTAAAATAATCATACCATGATTATTTTTCACCTGTGCTATTCAATCACTTTGTTTGCTATGAACCTCATGATTGTCTAAAATCGAGGCAACTGAGGCTTTCAAAAGTAACTAATATGAAAAAAATAGAAGCAATCATTAAACCGTTTAAGCTCGATGATGTGCGCGAAGCACTATCTGATGTTGGCATTACGGGTATGACAGTAAGTGAAGTCAAAGGGTTTGGTCGTCAAAAAGGTCACACCGAGCTATACCGTGGCGCAGAGTATATGGTTGATTTCTTACCAAAGGTAAAGTTAGATATTGTGCTTGGTGATGAAGATGTTGAACGCGCTATTGATGTGATTGTTAAAACCGCACAGACAGGCAAAATTGGTGATGGTAAAATATTTGTCACTGAGGTAGAGCGTGTTGTTCGTATTCGTACTGCAGAAGAAGATGAAGACGCGATATAATCGTAGTCTTGAGTAAAAAAGGCGCTACTTTTATTTGAAAGTAGCGCCTTTTTCGTATTATTTATTTCTACTGTTAAATTTGCGCGTTTGCGCTGCATTCTCACTTAATTCAGTCAATCCAAGCTTATCGTAGCTTTTTTCCATCATGGCTAGTGCCGCATCCAAGTAGCTACTTTGTGAGTAGTGCTCTACCACAAACTTACCGCGATTCGCAGCTGCTAAATAGGCTTCACGTTCGTAGTAGTAAGTCGCAACTTTTAGCTCGTAACGTGCCATGCGGTTTAATAGCCAAACTAAACGACGTTTTGCTTCTGGCGCATAGTCACTTTCTGGAAAACGTTTAACTAAGGTTGATAGATCGGTATAAGCTACACGGGTACGTTTAGCGTCTCTGTCGGCTCTATCTACACCAAAGTACTCTTGGAAAGCATTTTTATCCGCTTTAATATTAACCAAGCCACGCATGTAGTACATGTAATCTAAATCTTTGTGGTTTGGGTTTAAGCGAATAAAACGGTCAATGGTAGCAAGTGCCTGCTCTGTATTACCTGATTGGTAATGTGCGTACACTAAATCCATTTGTACTTGTTTTGAAAACGGGCCAAACGGGTAGCGAGAATCAATTGCCGCTAACAGTTCAATTGCACGTGCGTATAAACCAGAATCAAGCGTTTGTTTTGCATCTTCATATAGTGCTTGTGCTGATCTGTTTGGTACTCGTTGAATGTCTTCTTGGTCAGGTGCAGACGAACAAGCCCCTAAACTAAGCACTGAAACTGAAAAAACAATGGCGAATGCACGTTTCCCTATTTTATTTATCATTTTATTTGTTACCTTCGATGTCTTCGGCTAGGCCAAGTGGGTAAAACCGAGTAAACTATGCGTATTATGTTATGCTTTTATTAAAAGCGATTCTAACCCAGTCAAGCAAAGCTTGCACTGGTAAATTGGGTAAAGTTACTAATGTCAGAGCAAATATCTCTCCAAGCCGAGGTCCCAACAGACTTAGGTGGTAAACGTCTAGACCAAGTATTAGCACAATTGTTCCCTGATTATTCACGATCACGGATAAAAACGTGGATTTTAGATGATAAAATCACCGTTGACGGCGAAATTTTCAACACCCCGCGTGAAAAATTACTCGGTGGTGAAGTTGTGGCTGTTGAAACAACAATAGAAGCACCTCGTGAATACGAAGCACAAGATATCAAATTAAACATCGTTTATGAAGACGATGATATTTTAGTTATCAATAAACCAATGGGATTAGTGGTTCACCCTGGTGCAGGTAACCCTGACGGTACGGTGTTAAATGCATTACTTCATCACTTCCCAGAAATTATTAACGTACCACGAGCGGGTATAGTTCATCGTCTTGATAAAGACACAACGGGTTTAATGGTTGTCGCGAAAACGATTCAGGCACAAACTCATTTGGTTAAAGCCTTACAAAAGCGCGAAAATTTCACACGTGAATATGAAGCCTTATGTAATGGTACTATGACCGCCGGTGGTATGGTTGAAAAAGCGATTGGTCGTCATCCAACTCAACGTACGCACATGGCTGTTCATGAAATGGGTAAACCAGCGATTACGCATTACCGTGTGGCAGAAAAGTTCCGAGCTCATACTCGTTTGCGTTTACGCCTTGAGACCGGACGTACACACCAAATTCGCGTGCATATGGCTTACTTAAACCATCCACTAATTGGCGATCAATCTTATGGCGGCCGTCCTCGTCCACCAAAAGGAGCAACCCCTGAGCTGTTTGAGTTACTGCGTAGCTTTAAGCGTCAAGCGCTGCATGCTGTAAAATTAAGCATTGCTCATCCAATTACTGGTGAAATGATGACCTGGCAAGCACCTATTCCTGATGATATGGTCCAGATGACACAAGCACTGCGCGAAGATACAAAAGCAAATCCAGATATAGCTAGTTAATTATGTCTGGCTTATCAGCTACATGGCAACCTATTCAGGGTGTAGGCACATTGAGTACTACACGGGATGGAGGTGTGTCAAAGCCTCCATTTGATAGTTTGAATTTAGGGTTACATGTAGGTGATAACAGCCAAGATGTATTAACCAATCGAGCGCATGTAAATAGTTACATACCTAATCCTGCTGTTTGGTTAAATCAGGTTCATAGCGCTGATGTAATTTTAGTGGATGAAGCGTTTGACGCTAATCACATACTGACGGGGGATGCGCTTTACACGCAGTTACGCAATCAACCTTTAGCTATAATGACCGCTGACTGTTTACCTATTTTACTTACCTCAAGCGATGGCCAAGAAGTGGCTGCAATTCACGCAGGTTGGCGAGGATTAGTGCAAGGAATTATTAATAATACAGTTAGCTGTTTTAAACATGAGCCAGCGAATTTACATGCGTGGTTAGGTCCTGCAATAGGAGCTAACCGATTTGAAGTCGGCCAAGAGGTCGTTGCAACATTTACAGCCAATAATCCAGCTTTGCATGATGCGTTTAAACCTCAAAATAACGATAAATATTTAGCTGATATTTATTACATTGCGCGTACTTTGCTAAACCAACGGGGTGTTGTGAATATTAGTGGTGGTGAATACTGTACGTTCTCTCAAAAAAATCAGTTTTTTTCTTATCGACGTGACGGCCAAACCGGTCGTATGGCAAGTTTGATCTGGCGCAAGTAAATTACTATTAAGTGATTATTTTTCCCTCAATACCTTGAACAAATCCGCTAACATACCCATTTATAAAGTAATTCGTTTTTTTATAGGTAAACCCCCATGCGTTTAGATAGATTTACAAGTAAATTTCAGTCTGCGCTTTCAGATGCGCAATCATTAGCGCTAGGTCGCGATCATCAATTTATTGAACCCGTTCACCTTATGTATGCTTTATTAAAGCAAAGTGGTTCAAGTGTGCGCGCCTTATTTGCACAAATGGGCATTAGCGTGGATGAGCTCAATACTAAACTATCTCAAGAGATAGAAAAATTATTTAAAGTAGAAGGTGTTGGTGGCGATGTGCAATTGTCAAACAACATGGTTTCACTTATTAATCTGTGTGACAAGTATGCCCAAAAACGCAAAGATAAATATATCTCAAGCGAACTGTTTGTTTTAGTTGCATGTGAAGATAAAGGGCCGCTTGGCAGTGTATTTAAAGCACTTAATATCACCGCTAACAAAGTTGAAACTGCCATAGAAGCAATTCGCGGTGGTCAAAAAGTTGATGATCCTAATGCTGAAGAAACTCGTCAAGCACTTGAAAAGTACACTATTGATTTAACTGAGCGGGCGGAGCAAGGTAAGCTTGACCCTGTAATCGGCCGTGATGATGAAATTCGTCGCACCATCCAAGTATTACAACGCCGCACCAAAAACAATCCTGTGTTAATTGGTGAGCCTGGGGTGGGTAAAACCGCGATTGCCGAAGGGCTTGCGCAACGTATTATTAATGGGGAAGTGCCAGAGGGCTTAAAAAACAAGCGCGTACTCTCGCTTGATTTAGGCGCGTTGGTTGCTGGGGCCAAATACCGAGGTGAATTTGAAGAGCGTTTAAAATCAGTTTTAAATGAATTGGCCAAAGAAGAAGGCCAAGTGATTTTGTTTATTGATGAAATTCATACCATTGTTGGCGCTGGTAAAAGTGATGGCGCTATGGATGCGGGTAACATGTTAAAACCTGCATTAGCACGAGGAGAACTTCATTGCGTAGGTGCAACGACCTTAGATGAATATCGTAAATACATTGAAAAAGATGCTGCACTTGAGCGCCGTTTCCAAAAAGTATTAATTGAAGAACCATCGGTTGAAGATACTATCGCTATATTACGTGGTCTAAAAGAGCGTTACGAATTACATCACTCAGTGGAAATCACCGATCCGGCAATTGTTGCTGCAGCGCAGTTATCACATCGCTATATTAGTGATCGCCAATTACCTGATAAAGCAATTGATTTAATTGACGAAGCGGGCTCTTCTATTCGACTGCAAATTGATTCAAAACCTGAAGCCTTAGATAAGTTAGAGCGTCGTATCATTCAGTTAAAAATTGAAGATAACGCCTTGGCTAAAGAAAAAGACGAGGCGAGTCAAAAGCGCCGTGCAGAAATGGTTGAGCTGATCACTGAGCTTGAGGTGCAATACCGTGAACTCGATGAAGTATGGAATGCCGAAAAAGCGTCTTTGCAAGGTACGCAAGTCATTAAAGCTGAGCTTGAACAGGCACGACTTGATTTAGAAGTGGCACGCAGAGCAAGCGATTTACAGCGCATGTCAGAACTGCAATATGGCCGTATACCCGAGCTTGAGCGTAAGCTTGATTTAGCATCACAAGCCGAAATGCAAGAAATGAGCTTACTTAAAAACCAAGTGGGCGAAGATGAAATAGCTGAAATTTTATCACGTTGGACCGGTATTCCGGTGGCACGTATGCTTCAAGGTGAGCGTGAAAAGCTATTGCAAATGGAAGCGCAATTACACAATAAAGTGATAGGGCAAGATGAAGCGGTAGTTGCTGTGGCCAATGCCATCCGTCGTTCGCGCGCAGGGCTTGCTGATCCGAATCGTCCTATTGGCTCATTTTTATTCTTAGGGCCAACAGGGGTGGGTAAAACAGAGCTAACAAAAGCGTTGGCTGGCTATATGTTTGACACCGAAAGTGCCATGGTGCGTATAGATATGTCTGAGTTTATGGAAAAACACTCAGTCGCACGTTTAGTCGGTGCGCCTCCAGGGTACGTAGGTTACGAAGAGGGCGGTTATTTAACCGAAGCTGTTCGTCGTAAACCTTATTCGGTTATTTTGCTTGATGAAATAGAAAAAGCGCATCCAGATGTGTTTAATATTTTATTACAAGTTCTTGATGATGGTCGTTTAACAGATGGTCAAGGCCGTACTGTTGATTTTAAAAATACGGTTATCATTATGACCTCTAACTTAGGTTCAGACATTATCCAAGAGCAATCGGGGAGTAATGACTATGACGAGCTTAAAGCTAAGGTAATGGGTGTACTGCATAATGAATTCAGGCCTGAGTTTATTAACCGTATTGATGAAACAGTAGTGTTCCACTCGCTTGCACATAGCCATATTAAAGAAATTGCAGATATACAGTTAAGTAAATTGCGTGAACGATTAACTGAGATGGGTTATTTACTTGAATTGACAGATGCTGCGCTTGAGCGGATTGCTGCTAGTGGTTTTGACCCGGTTTATGGCGCTCGCCCACTTAAGCGTGCAATACAACAAACTATTGAAAATCCGTTAGCACAAAAGCTGCTTAATAATGATTTTCAACCAGGCTGCATCATTGTTATTGATGCAAGTGGTGAGGGCTTAGAGTTTACTAGCCGATAATCTGAGCACAGTAAAGAGCCGCTGAAAATAGCGGCTTTTTTGTTTTTGATTCAAAGGAGTGGATTAAACTTTAAAGGTAAGCAGTAAATCATTTACTTTTCGTGAGCCTTCCACCAATTCAGCAGCGCCATGCGCTACGCTATAACTAAGCTGTAAATTGTCATCCCCCAAACCTTTAATTTTTTCAACATTGCTGCCAATGTCTCTACTTACCACTTGTTGTTGCTCTGCGGCAGCTGAAATATCGGTGGCAAGCTGTGAAATTTCACTAATTTGAGTAAAAATACTATCCAGCTCTTGCTGCGTTTGACCTGTAGTGTTCACACAGTCATCGGCTTGTTGTTTTGTGCTCTGCATGATTTTAGACCAGCTAAACAAGGTATCTTGAATCTCTTTAATGGAGCTATGAATTTGTGCTGTGGCGTTTTGAGTACGTGAAGATAATGCGCGCACTTCATCAGCGACCACCGCAAAACCCCGACCATGCTCACCAGCACGGGCAGCTTCAATCGCAGCGTTAAGTGCTAACAAATTGGTTTGCTCTGCAATGCCTTCTATTTCACTCATTACCTGACCAATTTTATCGGCCTCAGAGGCAAGTCCTGTGGCTGTGGTTGCCGCTTGCTCAACTTGCATAGCTAAGTCAGATACCATTTTGCTATTATCGGCAATATGACTTTTTATATCAGAGCAGCTTTGATAAGTGATCCCCACTTTATCTGCGGTATTATTAGTATTATTAGAAATTTCACCAATGGTGGTGCTCATTTGTGACATTGCAGTGGCTATTTGCTCAAGCTGAGTTCCCTGAGAGGAAATTCCTTGTTCGGTCAGCGTAGATTGCTGATCTAAGCCTTGAGCAATTGTATTAAAACTCAAGGTTGAGTCTTTAACACGACCGAGTACCGTTTTTAACTTGGCGCAAAGCATTTGCTCTCGGTAATCACTAATACTGTGAGGGTGTGAACCACTAAATACATAACGAGACACCGAATCAGCCTGACTCTTTTGCTGCTTTAGGGTCGCAGGTGTTGCTATTAGTTCATCATAATTTAAAACTAGAATGATAATACACACCATCAAGTTAACCGCTGCAATCGCGATTGATCCCCAAATAGCAACACAGGCTAACCAAACTAAAACACCGGCTATGCTTAAGCCTTGTCTGAGTGAGGTGTGTTCACGCCAGCTAAATAGTGACTGATTAGCGTTAATTTTGGCATACAGTTTCTGTGCTCTGCGTTTTGCGCGTTGCGAGAGTTTTACACGCACAGACTGATAACCAATCAATTGGCCATGTTCAAAAATAGGTGTTACAAATGCATCAACCCAATAGTAACGGCCGTCTTTACATAAATTCTTTACAGCTCCTCGCCACGAATGGCCTTGCTTTAAGGTGTCCCACATTTCTTTAAATGCCGCCTTAGGCATGTCAGGGTGGCGAACTATATTGTGGTTTTTATTAATGAGTTCATCCATTTCATAGCCAGCAATACTGCAAAATTCATGATTAGCATAGGTAATAACACCTCGAAGATCGGTTGTTGAAACTAACTCTTGCTGCTCTTCAAAAGTGACTTCTTCATCTATCAAGCTTTGATTACGACGCATAGTAATCCTTTATCATCCTTTATTGGGGTGGCTATTGTAATTACTAAAACTAATGTACGTTAGTGATAAGTTTTAAATAGCGGTAGTAAGTCATTTTTTTTGATGTTTTTATGATCTTTATCAATTTTAAGGGTAATTGAATTTTTTAATTATGACAAACTTTTAACAAGAGATTCACCCTTTCGCATGGGGGGGAATAATACGTTGTTGGTAGGAGAGGATTGTGGCAAATAATATGTAAAAGAAATTGTATATTGCTGGTGGCAATGGCAAGATTATCTTTTATAGCGTGAAACAAAGCGTGTTTAAAATTCATTAAAAACTATATCTAATAAATTCATATAGTTTTTTCTTCATTTAATCTTGAGTAAAGGTAATTAGACCCCATAACCTCATGATTAAGCCACTTGGCTCGAGGAAACTTTTTTTTGGCAACTTATAATTTAAAGAACACGCTCAACGCGCTATCTAATGCAGATAATCAGCATGCTATTAAAGGTATTATGCGCGGTATTGAGAGAGAATCACTAAGAATTAAACCTGATGGTTCTATTTCTAAGCAAGCTCACCCTGAAGGGGTTGGCTGTGCGCTTACCAACGGACATATCACGACTGACTTTTCTGAGTCTTTACTTGAGTTTATTACACCGGTTAGCGAGTCATCAACGCAAACGTTACAACAGCTAAAAGATTTACAAAAGTTCACCCTAGAACATATGGGCGATGAACTGCTGTGGCCAATTAGTATGCCGTGTTTTATAAATCATCAGGACGATATTGTATTAGCACAATTTGGCGATTCTAACGTTGGTAAAATGAAAACCTTATATCGTGAAGGTTTAAAGAACCGTTACGGCAGTATGATGCAAGCGATTGCCGGCGTGCACTTTAATATTTCTTTTCCAGAAACGTTATGGCAGTCACTACACTCACTAAAGCAAAGTAGCGCGAAGCTTGAAGACTTTATATCTGATGGGTACTTAGCATTAATTCGCAATTTTAAACGCGAGTTGTGGTTAATTAGTTACATGTTTGGTGCGTCACCGGCATTGTGTAGTTCATTTTTGCAAGGGCGTAAAAGTGATTTACCGTTTAAAAAGCTAGGTAAAGGTACTTTATATTTAGAAGTAGGCACGGCGCTTCGATTAGGTAATCTAGGTTATACCAACAGTGCACAGTCATCATTACGCGTGATGTATAACTCATTAGATGAATATGTAGCAGGGCTTAAAAAAGCCATAAATACGCCTTCAGATATTTATGGCAGTATTGACGACTACACCAGTGCAGAGCCAAAGCAATTAAATAAAAATATTCTACAAATAGAGAACGAGTTTTACTCGCCAATTCGCCCCAAGCGTAATGCTAAAAATGGTGAAACACCCACCGATGCTTTACTAAGAGCGGGTATAGAATATATTGAAATTCGTGCATTGGATGTTAACCCATTTAGTGAAGTAGGCATTGATTTAGAGCAAATACACTTTTTAGATGTATTTTTAACCTATTGTTTATTAAAAGACTCAGCGCCTATGGACTGGGAAGAGCAAGCGCGAAGCACTGAAAATCTTGATACAGTAGTAAACCAAGGCCGAGAAAAAGGCCTAATGCTTAATTTTAATAATGAGCAGCGCAGTCTTGAATCATGGGGTGATGAAATATTTAATCAGCTCGTTGATGTTGCTAAGTGGATGGATAGCGCGTACGGGGTTGATTATTACTCAAACACTATTAAGCGCATGGCAACGTGGGTGCATAATCCTACATTAACTTATTCAGGGCGTTATGTTGAGCAATTAAAAGCATCAGGGCTAGATAATGGTCATTATGCACTCTCACTTGCTCAAAAGTATAAACAAAGCCATGATATAGCCAGTTATACTG
Organism: Pseudoalteromonas sp. Scap25; assembly: GCF_013394125.1. Lineage (GTDB taxonomy): Bacteria > Pseudomonadota > Gammaproteobacteria > Enterobacterales > Alteromonadaceae > Pseudoalteromonas. The sequence continues at coordinate 1,084,035 of NZ_CP041327.1, forward strand.
AATTCTCAAAGTCGTGGTTAGCGCAACAAGCGACAGAGTCTTACCAAGCTCAAAAAGCAATTGAGCAAGCCGATAATCAATCATTTACTGCATTTTTAGATACATATTTTAGTAAGTAGTAGGCAAAAAAAACGCAGCTCATAGTAGCTGCGTAAATATTCTTTAGGGATGAAACAATGCTGTACTGCTGCATTCATAGATTCAGACCCACGCTTTTTTAAAAAGTTCAGTGAGATCTTAAAAAATGAAAAAAAATATTATTACTTTATCTCTAATGCTTACTTTAGCGGGGTGTGCCACTGCGCCACCTAAGCAACCCGAAGATATTTGTAAAATCTTTGAAGAGAAATCTGACTGGTATTTTGATGCTAAAGACGCGCAAGATAAGTGGGGCTCTCCCAAACACGTATTAATGAGTATGATGTACCAAGAAAGTTCTTTTCGTCATGATGCCGCGCCACCCATGGAATACTTTTTATGGATAATTCCAACCGGCCGCGCAAGTGATGCCTATGGTTATTCTCAAGCTAAAACTCCAACTTGGTCTGATTATATTCGTGAAACAGGTAATAGTGGTGCTGATAGAGATGAATTTGAAGATGCGATCGATTTTATGGCGTGGTTTGTTTATAAAACTCACAAAGTTAATGGCGTTTCTAAATGGGATGCTTACGCACAGTATTTAAATTATCACGAAGGGTGGGGCGGTTATAAGCGAGGCACTTATCGTAAGAAAAAGTGGTTAATGAGCGTTGCCAATAAAGTAAAACATCGTGCAAGCCGTTATGGAGCACAGCTAAGACGCTGTGAGGATGATTTAGACAAAGGTTGGTTAGAGCGTTTATTCTTTTAACTAATCTAAACCCAGATTAATAAAAAAGGAGCCATTTGGCTCCTTTTTTGTTGGTTTATTTTTTACGTTTATTGGGCTGAATTTTAACTTGTTTAATCATGTTTTCTTTCACTTCAAGTACCTCAACCGGATAACCTGCAATACGAATGCTTAAGTTAGCATCAGGGATGTCTTCTAAGTACTCAACAATGAGGCCACTTAGCGTTTTAGGGCCATCTAATGGGAATTCCCAACCCATTTCTTTATTTAAGTCGCGTACGTTAGCACCACCATCAACAATATAAGAGCCATCATTTTGTGTGGTTACTTCTTCACTCGGTGTACGAGTTTGAGTAGTGGTGAAATCGCCCACAACCTCTTCAAGAATATCTTCTAGAGTAACTAAGCCTTGGATATCGCCATATTCATCAACAACAATACCAATTCGTTCTTTTGATAATTGGAACTTCAGTAGTTGGGTGTTAAGCGACGTTCCCTCAGGAATAAAGTAAATTTCACGTACAGCGCGCAGTAGCGAAGGTTTATCGAATTGCTCTTTAGTAAGAAGACGCAATGCATCACGAGAGTGAATAAATCCCACTGCATCATCTATATTGTCGCGATATAAGAGTACGCGAGTATGTTGAGCATGAGTCAGCTGTTTACTAATTATTTTCCAGTCATCGTTGATATCAATCGCCACAATTTCATTGCGGGGTATCATAATATCTTCAACGGTAACCTGTTCTAAATCTAAAATTGAGGTCAGCATACTCTGGTGGCGCGCCGGGATCAAAGCCCCTGATTCATTAAGCACGGTTTTTAATTCTTCTTTACTCATGCTGTGCTCATCTATTTGTGCAGCACTAATACCAAATAAGCGTAATATGCCGTTGGTCATCCAGTTAACAACAACCACAAACGGGAAGAGTATTTTTAACAAACCTTTGAGTATCACAGAGCTGGGAAAAGCGACTCGCTCAGGATAGAGGGCAGCCAGTGTTTTTGGCGTTACTTCAGCGAAAATTAGTACAACAAGTGTTAATGCACCTGTCGCTATCGCAATACCTAAATCGCCATACAAGCGTATACCAATAATGGTAGCTACCTGAGCTGCCGCAATATTAACCAGGTTATTACCAATGAGTATCAGACCTATCAACCTATCTGGTCGACTCAGTAATTTACTAACGCGTTTCGCAGCACGATGGTTCTCTTTAGCGAGGTGTCGCAAACGAATACGGTTGATTGACATGATTCCGGTTTCTGACCCGGAGAAGTAAGCAGAAAAAAGCACCAATAAACCTAATATGATAAACAGGGTACTTGTCGATATGTCGTCCAACGATGGATCCTTTTTTTATAAACCAATGCGTATTAAGCTAGAGTGAGCTTTCAGAGTCAAGTTAAAACTTATTCAGGACCACTTCTTGTATAAAACGGCTACCAAAATAAGCGAGTGTGAGTGTAAAAGCGGCAATCATTATACTAACTACCACTACTTTTCCTCGCCAACCACGTTTTACATGGCCAACCGCAATTGTAGTGAAAATGGCCCAAGCAACTAAGGATAGGATTGTTTTGTGAATAAACTCTTTGGCAAACATGCCATCTAGAAATACAAATCCGGTAATAAGCGCCACACTTAATAATACGGTGCCTAAGTTTAATAACTGGTAAAGTTGGCGCTCTACTACCATTAGCGGCGGTAAGTGACTGTGAACTATCGCTAGGTCTTTTCGTTTTAAGCGTTTATCAATAAAGTAAAACTGTACGCCATACAAAGTTGCAATAATTAAAATGCAGTAGGCTAATAATGACAGTGATATATGCGCAACTAGCGCCAGCTCTACATTAATACTTTGTAATAGAACATGATGAGGGATAAATAAGCTAGAAATTGTTAATAGCGCAGCAAAACCATAAACTACAGGTAGTAGCAAGGTCGCGGGAAACTTCAAAGAAACGGTAGTAACACACAGCACGATAATCCAGCAAGTCAGCAATGCCACATTAACAATGCTTAAATCTTGTCCATCAGCTCTAAATACCGAATTTACTAAAAGCAGCATGTGCGCCAAAATAGCGACCGTACTGAGTATAATAGTAACTTTTTGGCTCGGGCCCTGATGATGAAACAACCGCGAAAGCACGTGAGACGTTGCTAACACATAAAATAAACTGGCAATAATAGTTAAACTAATAATCAGCATTTTGCTTTGGCCACTTAATTGAAGTCAAATAATTCGTGTTCGTTATGTGGCCATTGTATTTTATAGCAAAGCAAATGCATAGACCCTGTAAAAAGAAACTCAATAAGCAGCATTTCAGCACTGTATTGTATGCCACCATTTACGGTATACTATTTCTAATTGAATTTTAATAACATCGACCTTATTAATAGAGTTGATTTCAACGTCTTTTCGGAACCGTTACATGTTTGAGAACCTCCAAGAACGATTAGGTAAAACCCTAAAAAATATTAGTGGCCGTGGCCGCCTAACTGAAGACAACATTAAAGATACACTTCGTGAAGTGCGAATGGCATTTTTAGAAGCCGATGTGGCGTTGCCTGTTGTTCGCGAGTTTGTAAAACAAGTAAAAGAACGCGCAGTGGGTATTGAAGTTACTAAAAGCTTAAGTCCTGGCCAAGTATTTATAAAAATTGTGCGTGAAGAACTTGAAAAGGCCATGGGTGAAGCTAATGAAGAGCTAAGCCTTAACGCGCAACCTCCGGCTGTTGTGATGATGGCGGGTCTTCAAGGTGCTGGTAAAACAACCAGTGTGGGTAAACTGGCTAAGTTTTTAAAAGAGCGCAAGAAAAAATCTGTGCTGGTAGTGAGTGCCGATGTTTACCGTCCTGCGGCAATTAAGCAGTTAGAAACATTAGCGACAGAAGTAGATGTAGAGTTTTTCCCAAGTGACATTTCACAAAAGCCAGTTGATATAGCACAAGCTGCTATTTCTCACGCGAAAAAGAAATTTATTGATGTGGTATTAGTCGATACTGCAGGTCGCTTGCATGTTGATAATGACATGATGGATGAAATCAAAGCGCTTCATGGTGCAATTAACCCAATCGAGACTTTATTCGTTGTTGATGCAATGACAGGTCAAGATGCTGCAAACACTGCAAAAGCATTTGATGAAGCTCTACCGCTTACCGGTGTGATTTTAACTAAAACAGACGGTGATGCCCGTGGTGGTGCTGCGTTATCTATTCGTCATATTACCGGGAAACCTATTAAGTTTATGGGTGTTGGTGAGCGTACTGATGCACTTGAACCTTTCCACCCTGATCGTATCGCCTCACGTATTTTAGGCATGGGTGATGTACTTTCATTAATCGAAGAAGTCGAGATGAAAGTAGATAAAGAGCAGGCAGAAAAAGTAGCGAAAAAAGTATTTAAAGGTGATGGTTTTACACTGGATGATTTTGCTGATCAATTAAAGCAAATGAAAAATATGGGCGGCATGATGTCGATGCTTGATAAACTGCCAGGCATGCAAAACATCCCAGATGCAGTAAAAGGCCAAATGGGTGATAAAACCTTTATTCAAATGGAAGCGATTATTAGCTCTATGACGAAAAAAGAGCGTGCACGCCCTGAAATCATTAAAGGTTCGCGTAAAAAGCGCATTGCAGCTGGGTCGGGTACTCAAGTACAAGAGATCAATAAGCTGCTTAAGCAGTTTACCCAAATGCAAAAAATGATGAAAAAAATGAAAGGTAAAGGTGGCATGCAAAAAATGATGCGTGGCATGAAAGGGATGTTACCACCGGGAATGATGGGTGGCGGTGGCCCGAAATTTTAAGAATTTAAGCTTTAACATCTCCAATATGAGACAAAAAGTAATCAATAAAGAGGCAAAGTGCCTCTTTATTGTTGAATAAACTATGCACAGAATAGCTTGTTCACATACTTTTTCTTCTTGGATCACGGTTTAATCTACTAAACTGCCTTTTTGCATCACTTCTTACTTGCATTGTTGCTAAAAACTCGTACAATTCACCGGCTCCCCATACTGGGGAGTAAATCTTATTAATGAAAACAGTCAATCTATTTAGAGGACGGTATGGTAACTATTCGTTTGCAACGTGGTGGCGCTAAAAAACGCCCTTTCTATCAAATTGTGGTTGCGGATAGCCGTTTCTCGCGTGACGGTCGCTTCATCGAGAAAGTTGGTTTCTTTAACCCAATCGCTTCGGGTCAGGAAGAAAAACTTCGCTTAGATTTATCTCGTGTAGATCACTGGGTAGGTCAGGGCGCAGGTCTTTCAGATCGTGTAGCTAAATTAGTTAAAGACGCTCGTAAAGCGGCTTAATAGGCGTAAGTGTAACCATGAGTCAAGAGAACACCTCATCAATAATTGTCGTAGGAAAGCTCGGCGCCCCTTATGGTATAAAGGGCTGGCTTAAGGTACATTCATTTACTGATGATCCCGCAGGGATCTTCGATTTCAGCCCGTGGTTGATAGGGCAACAAGGTAAATGGCAGTCCTTAGAAGTGGTCGACTGGCGTCGCCACAACAAAGGCTTTATCGCTAAATTTGCGCAAGTAAACGACAGAGACGAAGCAATGGCTTATACCCATGCAGAAATCTCAATGGATGCAACGCAATTACCAGAACTCCCGCAAGGTGAGTTTTATTGGCGAGATCTCATTGGCATGTCGGTTATGACTGATAAAGGTTATAATCTTGGCATTGTTGATGACTTGATGGAGACAGGCTCAAATGACGTACTGGTTGTTAAAGCAAACAGTAAAGATGCATTTGGTCAATCGGAGCGTTTAATTCCTTTTTTAACTGACTCAGTTATAAAAGAGGTTAAATACGACGTGAAAGAAATTACCGTAGACTGGGATCCTGGGTTTTAATGACTCAAACTAGTTCATTATGGGTTGGGGTGATAAGCCTTTTCCCGGACATGTTTGACGCAATTACCCAACAAGGGGTTACTGGTCGCGCAGTAAAAAATGGATTAATCGATTTTAACTGCTGGAACCCACGAGACTACGCTTTAGACAAGCATAGAACCGTAGATGATCGTCCTTACGGGGGCGGACCCGGTATGTTAATGATGGTTAAACCATTAGAAAAAGCCATCCTTGATGCTAAAAAAGCGGCAGGCGATGGTGCTAAAGTAATTTATATGTCCCCACAAGGGCGCAAACTTGATCAGCAAGGAGCTAGCGAATTAGCTAACTCTGAAAAACTGATTTTGATTGCCGGTCGATATGAAGGTGTAGATGAGAGAATAATAGAGTCATACGTTGACGAAGAATGGTCAATTGGTGATTTTATTTTGAGTGGTGGTGAACTACCAGCCATGACACTAATTGATGCAGTAGCGCGATTAGTGCCAGGCGTGTTAGGACACAATCAATCAGCAGAGCAAGACTCATTTTCGGATGGCTTGCTAGATTGTCCTCACTATACACGACCAGAAACATTGGACGACAAACAGGTTCCTGCTGTATTACTCAGTGGTAATCACCAAGCGATAGCAAAATGGCGGCTTAAGCAGTCATTAGGTAGAACTTGGTTACGACGTCCTGACTTGTTGCATAACCTAGCTCTGACTGAGGAGCAAGCGGTATTACTCGCAGAATTTCAGCAAGAGTACCAAAAAGCTTGTGGCTAGAAGACAGTTACACCTAGGAAAGTGAGAAACATAATGGCAAAAGTAAACCAAAATATTATTAAAGCGCTTGAAGAAGAGCAGCTTAAAACAGACGTACCTGCATTTGGCCCTGGTGATACAGTGGTTGTACAGGTAAAAGTAAAAGAAGGTGCTAAAGAGCGTCTACAGGCCTTTGAAGGTGTTGTAATCGCTAAGCGTAATCGTGGTCTTCACTCAGCATTCACAGTTCGTAAAATCTCGAACGGTGAAGGTGTTGAGCGTGTATTCCAAACGCATAGCCCTCTTATCGATAGCGTAACAGTTAAGCGTCGCGGTGCAGTTCGTCGTGCTAAGCTTTACTATCTACGTGAGCGTTCTGGTAAATCTGCACGTATTAGAGAAAAACTTAACTAATACGCGCTGTTTATCAACGCAAAAAAACGGGTTGCAACCTTTGGGTTGCAACCCGTTTTGGTTTTAATGCTATTGCGATTTTTTAGCGCTATATTTAAAAACCAATACACATCTTCAAATCACAATATCTTCTTACTTCTTGCAAAAAATGATGTACAAAAATGAATGATAAAACGATAGTTACACACAACGGCAATTTTCACGCAGATGATGTTTTTAGTATCGCTGCGCTTAAAATTATTTTCCCTTCTTTTACCCTGATCCGCACACGCGATAATGCGATTATTAATGACGCCGATGTGGTTATTGATGTTGGCGGTCAATATGACCCACAAACTGACCGATTTGATCATCATCAACGTGGCGGTGCTGGCGCTCGTGAAAATGGTATTCCTTTTTCGTCATTTGGCTTGGTGTGGAGAAAATATGGCTTAGCAATATGTGATGATAACCAAGATGTGGCGAATGCGGTGGATGCAGGGCTTGTATCAACTATTGATGCCATTGATTGTGGTCATGTTGAAGGGGTTGCTACAGGCATTAGCTTAAGCCAAACAATTTCTATGTTTAACCCAACATGGGAAGAGGAAAGTGATTTTGATACTGCTTTTGATCAAGCGGTTGAATTTGCACACACTTTACTGATTCGTTTTGTAGCTTCTGCCCGAGGTGGTTTAAATGCTAAAAAGATTGTTGCTCAAGCAATAAAACAAGCTGATGATCCTCGATTAATCGTGTTAGAGCGCTATACTCCGTGGAAAAAAACCGTACATAGTTTATCTGATGAGGCATTATTTGTTGTCTACCCATCTCATTCTGGCAAGTGGATAGTGCAAACGGTGCCTGCAGAATTAGGCTCTTTTGAAGACAGAAAGTCATTACCTTCACCATGGGCAGGATTATCAGATGAAGAATTTCAAGCGGTAACCGGTATCGATGATGCTATGTTTTGTCACAATGGCTTATTTATCGCTGGTGCAGAATCATTCGACAGTGTTATGTCGCTTGCGGCTATGGCATTAGAATACTAGTCCTTTTAATCGCGTGCTGATTATTTGTTAAAAGTGGCTTTTAGCCACTTTTAATATTCCCCTACTTAACTCAAGCTAGCCTATTGCAACTCAATTCAATGTAGTTAGCGCTGAAATAGCTGCTTGAGATAGATTTATTATCTCGTGTTCAGGTTACTTACTGCCTTACCCCACTCCACTCCACTCCACCTTGGTCTTAGTTGATAGACAGGTGGCGATCTTTTCCATAATTTGCCTTTTAACCCCCAACGTATCCTGTTAGTATTTATCGTATTGATTAGTTTACTTTTTTGTAATTATTAATTTACGATTTTGCTTTTTTGGGATGGAATGAGAACGTGGCAGAGATAAGTGATTTAGCGCAGCTAAGAACAGACATAGATGAATGCGATGCGCAACTGGTTGCCTTACTTGCAAAACGCAATGGCATTACTCAACAAATAGGCGCAATAAAACAACAAACTGGCGCGCCATTACATGCACCCGATAGAGAAGCCAATTTATTAGCTGCGCGACGCCAAGAGGCTATTAATCAAGGTGTGAATCCTGATTTAGTTGAAGACATTCTCAGACGCATGATGCGTGAAGCTTATCAAAATCAACAAGCCAAATTAGCCTGTGCCGATCCACGATTATCGCCAATTGTTATTGTTGGCGGTGAAGGGGCCATGGGGCAGTTATTTGCAAAACAATTTCAGCGCTCGGGATACGAAGTCAAAATTTTAGATAAAGCGCAGCAATCGCAGGCAGTCGATATTCTAAAAGGTGCAAAACTGGTGATGATCAGTGTACCAATAAATGCCCTTGAAACAGTTGTTAATGCACTACCGAAACTTGATGATGATTGTTTGCTGGTTGATATTACATCAGTTAAACAAGCCCCATTAACGGTACTTAAAAAAGTACATAGCGGGCCTGTTGTTGGCTTACATCCCATGTTTGGCCCTGATATTTCTCATTGGGTGAAACAAACTGTGGTGGTATGCGAAGGGCGCAGTCATGAGGTGGCGCAAGGGTTATTAAAGCAGCTACAAATATGGGGTTGTCAGTTAGTTGAGCTAGATGCTAAAAAGCATGATGAAGCAATGCAAATTATTCAGGTTATGCGCCATTTAACCACCTTTGTGTACGGTCAGTTTTTAGCAAAACAGGGGCATACACTTGCCGAGTTAAGAAGTTGCTCATCACCTATTTATCAATTAGAGCTAATGATGGTTGGCCGTTTATTTGCGCAATCGCCAGAGCTATACACCGATATTATGTTAGCGCAATTTGACAATGTCGAAAGCTTATTAGCGCAGTATCAGTCGCTGTTTTCAGAGACGCTTGAAAAGCTAAAAGCAGGAGATAAGCCCGCATTAATTGATGCTTTTGCAGATGCAAAGTCTTACTTCTCAGATTCAACGGCGCATTTTTTAACCCAAAGCCGTAGTTTATTAAATAAAGCGAATGATGCGAAAGTACTCGATTAAAAAGAATAGCTCCGTGAAAAGAAAAGGGCCGCTAGGCCCTTTTAATATTCGATTAGTTTTCAACACTAACAGCTTGTAAAGACTCACTTTGATAACAACCAAGTACACGAACATATTGAGTGTGCTGTTTAAGCTCTTCTAATGCATGCTTCACTTGGTTATCGATTAAGTTAGCCTCCAAGTCTACATAAAACACTTCTTCCCACGGATTGCCAGGAGTGGGCCGAGACTCTAGTTTCACTAAATTAATATTATGCTGTTTAAAAATCATTAACGCATCGGCAAGCGATCCGGCTTGTTGTTTGGTTGACATAATTAAACTGGTTTTAGTAGGTATTTGAGTTGATACTTGCAGTGGTTTTCGTGCAACAACAATGAAGCGGCTATGATTTTCTTTTTGATTGGCAAGATTCGCCTTGATCACTTCAAGGCCTACATTTTTACCAGCTTGCGCTGAGCCGATAGCTGCACTGTTTGGTGTGTCAAGAGCTGACTTTAATGCACTTGAGGTCGAATCACAGGTTTCATGTTGAAGTTCACCAAGACCCTGTAAAAAACGACTACACTGGGCAAAGGGTTGTGGGTGTGCAAATACCTTAGTTAATTGGCTTAACTCAGTTCCTGGGGCTGCTAATAAGCAATGCTCAACGCTATGAGTAACTTCACCGACAATAGAGACTTGTGCATGCTGCAGTAAATCAAATACTTCATTAATACTACCCGAACTGGTATTTTCAATTGGCAGTAAGCCAAAGTCGGCTTGACCTTTTTCTACTTTACCGGTGATTTCTTCAAATGAGGTGCAACCAATTTCAACTAATTTACCCTGGCGACGGCTAAAATATTTATGACATGCAAGCTGACTATAAGAGCCTTGACCGCCTAAATACGTTACGCGATGGGTTTCACTGAGTGCGTCAGGGTTTAAATTCTTTTGAAGCATGGCTTGTTGATGCAATACGGAGTCTTCTAATATCGTTTGAAACACGTTGTTAACGTAGTAAGCGTCAAGCCCTAAGGATTTGCCATAGCCAATAAGTTTTTCGAGCAAAGCCAGTTCACGGGCCTCATCACGAATGGGTTTATTATTTGCAATTTTATATTCAACTACGCCATGACTAATGCGGCGTCGCTTTGCTAGTAAAACAAGTAAATCGGAGTCGATTTCATTTATATCGTGCCTGAGAGTATCAAGTACATCGTTGCTCATTTGGTTTTCCTCATTCCAAAAATATCACTGATTTTGCAGTGAAAATAAAAAAGCCTCCCAGTTGGGAGGCTTTACTATTCGATTGATTTTATCTCACAAACAGGGAAGCCTCTTCTATATAAAGAAGCTAAAAAAAGAAAAAAAAGTGTGTGAGTAATTTATATTCATACCCTTAATGTATGAAGTGTCACTCCCAATGTCAACAAGCACTTACCTGATGTGGATTTTTTACCTAATATATGTACAAAAGGCGTTGTTTTTTAAAAGTTTATAAATAATTTATAATTCTGATTTAAGTTCTGGTATATTTCTATTACTTACGAAAATAATAATTATAAATAAGGTTGGCTTTTTGTGTATCGACGCCCTCCATCTCGATTTGGCATAAACTCACTCAGTGTAAAGTTATCATTGTTGATCTCTGGCATCTGTTTAGTGGCAGGTATTTGCGCGGCTGCATTAATGCTCAAGTCAGAAGAAAAACAGCTTGTTTTTGAAGAGCATGAGGTATTAAAGCAATCAAATGAATTATTAATAAACCAGTTTAACAACTTGATAGCGACCAAAGTTAAAATAGCAGAGCAAGCTAATATTGTTGTTAGCGAGCAGCTATTTGAGGGCCAACTGTCTTTTAAAAATAATACTACACAGACAATGCAGCTCACCAATGATGGCTCAGTGCGCAGTGCATCAGCGGATGGACTATCAGCCGCGTTTATTCCCCAAGCTGCATACTCTCCCTTTTATAAACAGCTAATTGCTGATTCTGAATCGCTTTGGAAAGTTATTTCACCTACGTTAATTCAAGATTTCTATAATTTTTACCTTATAACTGAAGATAACTTTATTCGTGTTGCACCACCAAACTGGGCACTTAATGTTCCCGGAGATTATACGTTTAATCAAAGTGAAAGCTTTAATTACGCTAAGTCGTTAACCAATCCACAACGTGATCCGCAGTGGTCTAGGGTTTACTACGATAACGTATGGAACAAATGGGTTGTGAGTTTAATTGTCCCTATTTATAACGATGATGAGTTTTTAGGCGTTACAGGCAGCGATATGTCACTCGACTCCTTAATATCGCAATTACCCGTAGGCGGAAAAGAAAAACACCTTGTAGTATTTGATGAGCAAGGGCAATTATTAGCGCACCCAAACTTAGGTTCTGATAGTTATACAAAATACGGTGAGACAGGTAAAAAGCTGCTACCAGAAGACTTTATTTCCCCAGAACTAAAGCGCGTAATTGATAGCGCTGGACAAATACAGTTACCAGAATATGCCGATTCATTTTCACTAAATGATGAAGACTATATTATCAATATTCACAAAGTGGAAGGCGTAAACTGGTATGTGGGTGTATATCAAAAACGTTCCTCAACGTTATCGGCATTGAAAGATTTAAAACTTAAGTTTTTTGGTTTATTTATTCTGTATGCCATTTTAGTTGCTTTACTATTACACCAAGCACTTTACCAATTGGTATTAAGACGCTTACATTCGTTGGTTTATGCAGTTACTAACTTCGGTAAAGGTCATCTAGAAATTGAGTTTCCAAAAGAAAACAAAGATGAAATTGGCACGCTTAATGGCTCATTCAAAGACATGACCATTGAAATACGTAAACTCATTGATGGCTTAAATCAGCGTATAATAGAGAAAGAAATCGCGGAGAAAGCAGCAAACCGCTTATCTAAAGCGGTTGCGTTCTCGGGTACGGGCGTGGTGATCACCGATGAAAATTTTGTCATTGAATACGTTAATCCAAAAATGTTGGAGATGACTGATTTTGTCGAGAATGATTTCTTACGCCAGCCATTACTGACAATTATTGCCAATGAGATGACCATGTTGGTAGAGGATATTGACATTGATTTGCGTAATCGTAATTACTGGCGAGGAGATACGCTTATAGAAGCGCTAAATAAGCCGCCAATATGGGTATCGCTCAGTGTGTCACCTATTCGAGAAGATGGTGGTAAAATCACTAGTTACGTGGCATCAGCACAAGATATTTCGTTTGTGAAAGAAAGTCAGCGAAAAATGGAACAGCTCGCTTATTTTGACACACTAACTGGGCTGGCTAATCGTACATTCTTTAGAATGCAACTTAGAAAGTCGATGGCGCTTGCTGAAAGAGGGCGTTACTCGTTTGCTTTATTTTATTTTGATCTGGATGAGTTTAAGCGTATTAACGATACCTTAGGCCATGATGCGGGCGATCAGCTATTGGTTGAAGTGGCAACACGCTTAAAACAGCGCTTACGAGCGGAAGATACCATAGCCCGTTTAGGGGGGGATGAATTTGCTGTTCTACTTAGTGGTATTGAACATCAAAAAGAAGCATCTGAAGTCGCTGACACTATACAAAAAACCTTAAATCAGCCGATAAAACTTGGCAGCAATGAAGTGATTGTTAGTGCAAGTATTGGTATTACCTTAGCGCCTTTTGATAGCCTAGAAGAAGATCAGTTATTAAAGCATGCCGATTTAGCTATGTATGAAGCAAAAGCCAAAGGGCGTAATACCTTCCATTTTTATAGCCAAGATTTAAATGCAGCAGCTAATGAACGATTATTCCTAGAAAATGAGTTGCGTCATGCGATTAAAGAAAAGCAACTCACGTTACATTACCAGCCACAAGTTGATTGTCGCGATAATAGCGTGGTGGGGTATGAAGCATTACTTCGTTGGTTCCATCCTACGCAAGGGTTTATTCCTCCGACTAAGTTTATTCCGATAGCTGAGGCAACGGGTTTAATTGTGGAGCTCGGTAAATGGGTGCTACAACAAGCGTGTGAGTTTACGAAGCGACTAGAACAACAAGGTAGAGCAAGTAATATGTCGATCAATCTGTCAGCAAGACAGTTTAAAGACGCAAGCTTAGTGCCTATGCTGAAAAAAATAATTATAGAGACGCAGATTAATGCTAAAAGTCTGCATCTTGAATTAACCGAAAGCATGCTGATGGGGAATGTTGAAGCGGCTATTGAGCAGTTACATCAACTTAAAAAGTTGGGTATCTCAATTTCTATTGATGATTTTGGTACGGGTTATTCTTCACTTAGTTACCTTAAGCGTTTCCCTGTCGATATTCTTAAAATTGATCGCTCGTTTGTCAAAGATATACCTGAGGATGATAACGACATGGAGATCACTGCGGCCATTATTGCTATGGCACAAAAGCTGAAGCTTGATGTAGTTGCCGAAGGGGTCGAAACAATCGAGCAAGTTGAGTTTTTACAAAACAATAATTGTTTTATTGTTCAAGGCTATTATTTTAGTAAGCCAGTGGCTGAGGATGATATTCCCGCATTATTTGATCAATTAGCAGCGCTAAAAATTATTAAATAAGCAAGAATTGCGGGTTAACCACCCGCAATTTTTACTTTAAATTTTAATCCTTCTAAAATCGCTTTTAATTTGTCGCGATCATCACCTTGTACTTCAATAACACCTTCTTTTACTGCGCCCCCTTGGCCCATCTTACTTTTTATTGTTTTTGCTAACTTTTTCAAATCATGCTGTTGTGGATCAAGACCAACAACCAGCATTACACCTTTACCTTTTCGGCCTTTGGTTTGACGTTCTATGCGAATTGACCCGTCTTTAAATAGTTTTACATCCAGTTCTTTTTCTGGCTTTGGCTGATCAATTCGCCCTGTTGCTGTTGAATACACTAAGTGACTATCACTCATAATTAACCTACTTAAGATTGAATATAATAATGCGGCAAATAATAACAAATTTGTGAAGCAAAGGCGTAATTTTTGCACCTAAGCTGAACACCTTTTAATGCCCCCAAAGATAAAGCAACCAGTTTAAATACCGCAATTATATCTATGAATAAAAGTGTTTAAAGATTTTAAAAAAGCACTTTAAATTGGCTAGCACTATAAAAACATCCATGCTACTATTTCGGCATTATAGATGTATGGACGTCCAAATGGTTAATTCTTACTTAGAGTATGCTCAACTTAATGTTGAGCCACAGTTAATTCACGCTGAGCTAGAAAAGCTTGAGCAATACCTAAATAAAAATGCTGCACCAGCCGTGCGTTGGGAATATCAAATTCCTGAGCTAGGTGAAGGTGGGGCATGTAGTTTATTTGGTTACCTACAGGATGAGCCGTTTAAACTAAGCGATTATGTCAGCCAAAGTACGCAAACAACTGAAAAATTAGCGCAACTTCAATTGATTGTTGACTACGTCATTGAAAACACAAAGCTTGATTGGTACGGCATTTATCAGAATACCCACACCAATGAAGGGGAGCAGTTATTAAAGCTGGCTTATTTTGGTGCGCCGAGTCGTCCTTTATTTCCGCTTACTGCTGAATTTGCGACTGCCAGCAATAACGTTCAAGTAGCGCTTAGTGGTAAAGGGCGCGTTATTAATAATGTTGAGCAGTATTTAGCGGCAGGCGGTGAATATTACACCTGTGATCCGAAAGTAAAAGCAGAAGCCTGTTTACCGCTATTTAATGCACAACATCAGTGTATAGGTATTGTTGATGGTGAAGCCTTCAGCACTGATTTTTTTGATAAAGCGACGCTCGCGTTATTAATTGCGTGCTGCATTAAAATTCCTCACTTTTTAGTGTAAATAACACTAGTCAATCTAGTGAGTTTTTATGTTAAGCTTATCGCAACAGCTAACCCCTAAATAACGAAGAGATAGCCAATGTTCTCAGTATTAAAACCATTACCAACAGACCCTATTCTTGGCCTTATGGCGGCCTACAAGCAAGATACTAACCCAAATAAGATTGACTTAGGGGTTGGTGTATATAAAGACGAGCAGGGGAATACCCCAGTATTAAAGTCAGTAAAAAAAGCAGAAGCATTTCGTTTAGAAAATGAAATGAGCAAATCTTACATTGGTCTTGCTGGTAATTTAGATTACTGTCAACAAATGGAAAATCTTCTACTAGGTGAACACCCTGCATTATTAGCTAACCGCGTACGCACAGCACAAGCTCCTGGCGGTACTGGTGCACTTCGTGTTGCTGCAGAATTCATTGTACGTTGTAATCCAGATGCAACTGTATGGGTAACCAATCCAACGTGGGCAAACCACATTAGCTTATTTGAAGCTGCAGGCTTAACGGTAAAAGAATACCCATACTACGATTACGAAAACAAAGATTTATTGTTTGATGAAATGGTTGAAACACTAACACAGGTGCCTAAGGGCGATGTGGTGTTATTACATGCATGTTGTCACAACCCAAGTGGTATGGATTTAAACGAAACACAATGGAATACTATTGCTGAACTTGCAAAAGATGTGGGTTTTACGCCATTAATTGATATTGCATATCAAGGTTTTGGCTCTTCTTTAGAAGAAGATGCGAATGGTTTACGTATTTTAGCCAATGCGGTTGAAGAGTTGATCATTTGTTCATCATGTTCTAAAAACTTCGGCTTATACCGTGAGCGTATTGGTGCCTGTTCAATCATTGCAAAAGACAGTGCAACAGCTGATATTTCAAACTCGGTGTTATTAAGTGTGGTACGTAGCATTTATTCTATGCCGCCAGCGCACGGTGCAGACATTGTAAACACTATTTTAAGCAGCACAGAATTAACGCAGCTATGGCACAGTGAACTTGATGAAATGCGTAACCGTATTAATGGTTTACGTAGTTTAATTAAAGACAGCCTGGCAGCAAAAGATATTGCTCAGGACTTCTCGTTTATTGACCGCCAACACGGTATGTTCTCTTTCTTAGGTATTAATAAAGAGCAAATCGAGCGCCTACAAAAAGAATACGGTATTTACATTGTCGGTTCTAGCCGTGTTAACGTAGCAGGTATTAGCCAAGCAAATATCAACTACTTTGCTAACGCAGTTGCTGATGTTTGTAAGTAATCAGTAAGAAGCTTTGGCTTTTAAATAATAAAAAAACCGCACACTCGTTGCGGTTTTTTATTGTTTCTATAATGGCTTAAAGCCAGCGAATAGCACCTGAAATACGTTCATTATACATATCAACTGGTGAGCCAAGGCTTGCAATTAGCACGGTATCGGCCTGTTTGCCACGATTTATATGGCCAGCATAGCGAGAGTCATTAAAATCATCAGAGCCAATTTCAAAAATTTGGTTATCGCTTGGCACAATAAACACGGTCATAGGCCCAAAGTCAGACTCAAACACTAAATGTAAGCCTCTCTCACCTTGAAAATCGCAAAAGGTAACGTAAGTGACTTTACCAGGCAAATCACTAATTTGACCGCCAAGTAAAGCCAGCTTTTCATTAACAGCTTGTATGCTAATTGGTTGAGTCTTATTTAATGCATAAATTTCATGGTAAACATGAGCTAGTGCATGCTCACCAGCCGTTTGATTAATGCTTTGCTCTTCGCTAAACATAAACGCACTGACTGCAATCACAAATGAAGCCGCTAAGGCCAAATGTACTCGGTCAAACTTAAACCATGAGCGTGCACTAACCACGTTATCCTTTTGCTCAAGTTCATCTGTTCTGGCTTTTTCTTTTAACGAGGTATTTAAAATAATTCGTTCAGCAAGATTGTCAGGCACAGGGATTTCAAGCGCATTGTCGAGTTGTTTATCGAATGCTTTGCTTTCATTCAAAAATTGTTGTCTGTCGGCACTGCTGTTTGCAAATTCCTGTAGCTCTTTGTCCAGCTCATTTGGCTGCGCAATTGTGCGGCGACGAAACTCAAGTTCATCCATTATTTTGATGCTCCTTTAAGTTGTTCATCATCACGGCTTAATGCCTCTTTAAGTTGATTTTTTGCTCGAAATAAACGTGTCATGACCGTATTTTTATTTAAGTTAAGAATGTCTGCAATTTCATCTCCGGTGCAGCCCATTACCACCTGTAGCAACAGCGGCTCTTTGTATTCATCAGCCAATAAAGAAATTTGTCGCTGGATAACGGTTTGTTCCATTGCTGTATCTAAGCTATGGCTGGTTTGATCCACTAGTGTGTCGTTATCTACATCACTGTAATCAAATTGCTTGCGCTCAAAGCGTCTGGCATTCTCACGCCTTAAAATGGTCAGCAACCATGGCTTAGCTGCTTTTTGGTCGAGTAACGAATCAAGCGAGCGCCATGCACGTAAAAAGGTTTCTTGCACTAAGTCATCCGCAATAGTCGGGTCGTTACATAACCAGTAAGCAAAGCGATAGAGTTCCTTGTGATAAACATGAACCAAGGCTTCGTAGCGTTGTTGTTTTTCAGCCATATTTATTAAGACCCGATCATTCGATTTTTTATTTCCAAACATAAGTACTTTTTAATTAAAATTATTATAGGCCAAAAAAGTAACTAAGATTCTTATTAAGAATATAGCTCTTTTAACGCAGATGATGACTTAGCTGTGTGCGATTGATGTTTTTTTAATAAACTAACAATCGCTTCTAAATCAGTGCTGGCCGATTGGTTACCGTACAACTGTGCTTGTAAATTATTTACCTGCGCAGTGAACTGCGAGTTGTTTATCATAGCGCATAAATGGGTGAGAGCTCCTACCTTTTTATCTGTTCGAGTTAGCGCGTATAGATTAAGTGCATCGTAAAATGCTTTATTATCACGGCTTTTAGCAAGTATTTGCAGTGTTTTTAATTCTGCTTGCTGATTGCCTCTATGATTTGCTTGCGCCGTTTGTTGCGCTTCTTTAGCTGAGCGTTTTATAAAGTAAAGAACCAGGGTCACAATCCATAATACGTAACCTAATACGGCTACAATAATAAGCCATAGAGGCGTACTAGTATGGCGTTGCACGCTGAGCGCTTGCTGCGTTGGCTCTGCATCCGTGTTGTTTAAATTACTTTCAACGGGAGGGCTCAGCGAGTTTGCTGGTGCTGTGGTGCTTGGTGTTACCGTAATTGTGCGCTCTGGTAAAGTTGCGTAACTAATTCGGTTCATTTTGGTGTTATACCAAGGCAGGGTAATTTCAGGCAATGTATAGGTGCCTGGGGTTTGTGGAAGTAGCGCAAATGAGGCGCTTTGCTGTGATACCACTCGACCATCGCGCACTGCATTATTAGTTTCTTTTTCATCCGGGTAGCTGCGAATACCATCAATAGTAGGCATATCAATTTCGGGTAGTTGCTCTTTAGTCACCCCTAAGGCGGTAAGCATAATAGTGCGTGTTATTGGCGTGCCGGCTTCAACGGTATTATCGTCTGGTTGCCATTGCTCGGTTAGACTTACTAATTCACTGGGTAACCAATCACCTTGATAATTCTCAGGGATGGGTTTGATTTCGATCTGTTGTTCATCGCCAAGTGCCGACACCTCTAGTTGGCGATAGTTTTGTTGAACACGCCCTTGAAAAACAGGTGCTTCAATGATGTATGCACCACTTTTTTGCGGCTGAATTAAATAATTACGAGTGATCACTAAATAACGTTTACCGTTAACCAGTTCATAATCTTCACTTTGCTTACCTAGCTGGGTGAGTTGAGCATCTTCCATGCTTGGTGTGCTTAAGCTGCCATCAAGTAGCTCTTTAGCTAAGTAAAGTTTAATGGTGTAAACGCCAGCCTCTTGCACAAATAAGCTGTTATTTGTAAGCGAGCTTTTTAAAAATATATCATCATTTTTGCCCGCATCGCTGCTTCGCTCTTTAACCGACAAGTTTATCGGTTGAGAGCTGAGCCCTGCAACACTAAAAGAAGGAATTGTGTATTCGCCAGCTTTGCGAGTCATTAACTTAACAGACCACGATGTTTGTTTTTTAATGCTGCCGTTAATAATGTTGGTGCGGCTACTTAAGCTCATAGGGCCGACTACGAAATCCTTTAACAGCGCTGAAGTATCGGGTTGTTGCCCTTTGATTGAATCATCAACGCTAATATTGAGCATAAAAAACTCACCCGCCAGTACCGGGTTTTTATCAACGCTTGCCTCTAATGAAGTGGCGGCCATTAATGGCATGGCAGTTAATAGCAATAAACAGCAAAATAATCGCATTACCATGATTTTTCTACTCCTGTTGGACGGCGTTGATATTGTCTTTTTTGGGCTTCTAATTGCATTTTGTTTCTTAATAAAATAGCGGGATCGTCGGGCACTTTTCTTAGTAACTGATTTAGTTGCTGTGCTTTCTCTTTTTCTTCATTAGTAAGTTCAGCCGCCTGTGCCTGCATAGCTTGTTGTTGTGCTTGCTGCTTTTGCTCATCAGATGGCGGTTGCTCATTCATTTGATTGGGTTGACTCTGTTGCTCGTCTTGCTGAGGCTTACTATCGTCGTCTTTGTTCTCGTCTTGCTGGTTTTGTGATTGAGCTTGCATGTCAGGCTGATTTTGCTCATCTGACTGCTCGCCAGATTGGCTTTGTTGATCTTTTGATTGCTCCGAGGGTTCACTCGATTGCTGCTCTTCACTGTTTTGGCTGTCATCTTCGCTTTTATCTGCGTTATTTTTATCGCCATTTTTTTGCTGATCTTGTTTTGATTTATCTGCACCATCTTGACTTTGCTCATCTTGATTTTGCGAATCATTTCCTTGTTGGTTTTCCTGGTCTTGCTGTTGCTTAAGTAACTGCTCAACTAACGCTTGGTTATCGGCTGCTTGGGTAAAATCAGACTGTAGTGATTGCGCTTGTTTGTAAGCGTTTATAGCAGCATCTAATTGTCCGGCTTTAGCCAGTGTATTACCGTAATTGTAATAACCAGTGGCTGATTTATCTTGACTAAATTCGTTCAGAGCGCTTTCAAACTGACCTTGCTGATACAATGCAGCGCCTTTGAGAGCGCTGGACTTCGCTTGCGCTGCTTGTTGATACTCTTGGTTGTTGTAAGCTTCTAATGCACGCTGATCGGTATTTTTAAATAGTGTTGGTAACTCTACTGCATGAGCATTTTGCTGAGGTATAAAGCTTAGCAATAGCACCGCACCAATAAACGCAGAGCGTCTAAATAAGTATAGAGCTAAGGGCAGTAAAATAAGCAAGCCATAAATGCCAGCATCGATTCGCCACAAGGCTAAATTGGGTTTTTCACTTTTTAGTATTTCACTGTTTGCTTGCGGTGAAAAAATGGCAATATCACTATTGCTTGGTTGATAATTAGCGTACTGGCCGCCACTATTTTTTGCTAGTCCTTTAAGTAAAGAACCATTGAGTGTGGGCACTACAATTTGGCCGTAACTATCTTTTAAAAATCCGCCTTCAGGTAACTTTATTGGTGCACCTTGCTCAGTGCCAATACCGTAAATATTTAGTCGATACTGGCTACTGTTAGTAAAACCACTTATATCACTTTGCTGTTGTTGTTCAATACCATCGGTGATCAAAATAATATCACCATCTAGGT
This sequence comes from Pseudoalteromonas sp. Scap25, assembly GCF_013394125.1. GTDB lineage: Bacteria > Pseudomonadota > Gammaproteobacteria > Enterobacterales > Alteromonadaceae > Pseudoalteromonas. Next base: position 1,104,917 of record NZ_CP041327.1, read on the forward strand.
AGCCTGCTTGAGTGAGCAGCTCTTGTGCCATGTCTAAACCTGCCAGCACGTTTGAGCCTTTATCAGGCATAATTTCAGGGCTTAAGCTAGGAATAAGGTTGGCGAGGGTGGTTGCATCATTGGTCAGTGGAGAAATGGTATAGGCAGTGCCTGCGTAGGCTACTAATGCAGTATCACCTTCTTTAAATAACTCAATCATATCGAGGGCTTTAAAGCGAGATTGCATTAATCTATTAGGAGCAATGTCGGTGCTATACATAGAGTACGACATATCCATTACAATAACGCGGGCACTTTTGCTTTGAAATACAGGGACTTGTTTTTCCTCAAAACTTGGGCCTGCACTAAATATAATGGCTAAACTGCAAAATAACGCAACTAGCCACAGCGGCTGACGAGCCTGATTATTTGATTCACTCATAACAAATTGTGCTAAATGTGGCGCAATAAGTGGCGCCGATTGGGCTTTTTTCTCTTTAAGCATGGCAATAAAAAACAGCCCTAGCGCAGGGAGTAGCAGCCATAAAATAGCGGGGCGAATAAATTCAAAATCCATTAGCTTGGCTCCTTCAATGCACGTACTGTTTTTAAAAATGCCATTGCACTTATTAATAGAATGGCCAGTAATAACGGATAATAAAACAAGGCTGTTTGCGGGCGAAAGGTTTGCTCATCGGCACTAATTGGCTCGAGTTTATCAAGCTCTGCATAGATTTGTTGCAGCCCAGCGACATCTTTGGCTCTAAAGTACAGACCTCCGGTTTGCTCGGCAATATTTTTCAGTAAGCTCTCATCTAAATTACTTCCTCCAGAGCCCATATTAAATAAACTAAAACCACGTGGGTTATCAGAGCCGACTCCGATGGTGTACACTTTTATGCCTTCTTCACGAGCCAGTAATAGGGCATCTTCGGGGTCAAGGTTTCCTGCGGTGTTTTGTCCATCTGTTAGTAACACCACAATGCGATTACTTTCTTTTTTACTAGCAAAGCGTTTAACCGATAAACCTAAAGCGTCACCAATAGCCGTGGCACGTCCTACTAAACCTATTTGTGCTTCAGTAAGCATTTTGCTGACGGTTTTTACATCACGGGTGAGAGGTGTTTGCAAAAACGCGGTATCACCAAACAATATTAGCCCAAGTCTGTCGCCTTGACGCTGCTCTATAAAATCGCTAAGCACTGCTTTAACCATAGTTAAACGGTCAACATATTGGCCATTATAAGCCATGTCTTGTTCTGTCATTGAGCCCGATAAATCCACAGCGAGCATAATGTCGCGACCTTCATTAGGCAGCGATATAGGCTCATCTAACCAAGTAGGGTTAGCCGATGCTGTTACTAATAATGCCCATAGCAACCATTCAAGAGTGTTTAACTTACGTGCACTGGGCTCTACATGTTGATTATTTAAATTATGCGATGCAAAACTTGGGATGCGTAAACGTGTCGTTGCATTACTTGCTGCGGGTTTTAATAGCAGTAACGTTAAAGGAAGCGGCAGTAATAAAAACAGCCATGGCCAGCTAAATTCAAACATGCAGTGGCTCCTTTAGCTTAAATTGTTTAATAGCTTGGCGAAACTTATCACTGAGTGCCGGTGGTGTTTGTGCTGTGCTATATAGGCTTGAAATTTCATCTTCATTAAAACCAATTGCAGCAAGTTGACTTAGGGTTTTACACCAGTTAGCTGTGGATTGCGCTGCTAAGCGTGGATCGTAATAGGTGATCACTAAACGCTTTAAAATAATATGCAATTGCTGCGCTGATTGTTGTTGATTAGCTAATTTAATCGCATTACGTTTTGGTTTTTTAAATTGATAGTTTTTGTACATAATTATAATTAAGCCACACACTAAGCACAGTGCAATGCTAATAACTACCCACCAAGCAGGGGCTAACGGCCACCAGTCAACGTGAGAGGGAGCAATAATATCGTGAAGGCCATCAAGTGGAGAGGTTTGCATGATTTATCTTCTCACTAATTGCAGTTCCAGCGCAGTGGCTGCATCGAATGATAATAGGTTAAGCCCAGATTTTGTTAAACGATTAATACGCGCGCTAAATGCTTGCTCGGCATTTTTGGCAAATCGTTCTCTAAAACTGTTATCCATCAAAGGGAGGGCAAACTGCTGATTATTAGCACTTACCGTAACCGCTTGTTGGAAAGCAGGTAACTTATGCTCGAAGGGGTCGCTAATATGGCAGCCTATCAATTCACAGTGCCGAGCAAGTAATTCGAGTTGTTTAAAGCTGGCGTCATCTAAGGCGTTAAAATCGGATACGATATAAACCAAACTACCGGGTTTAGCTAAGTGATTTAAACGCTTAAGGTTGTCACTAAAGTTATTACTGGCAGGTTTATCAATATTTTCAAGTGCCTGCTGATGGGCGTCGCATAAATTATGACACAGCTTTAACACGGCCTTTTCACGGGCACTAGGTTTAAGCTCTAAATGCGAGTGCTGATTAAACACAACACCGCCAATTCTATCGCCACGTTGGCAAGCAGACCACGCAACCAAGGCACTAATATGTGCAGCTTGCACCGACTTTAATAATAATTGAGAGCCAAATAACATGGAGTTTGAAAAGTCAGTAAATACAAATACCGGGCGTTCTTTTTCTTCTTGAAAAAGTTTGGTGTGGGTTTCACCGGTACGAGCCGTGACCCGCCAATCAATAGAGCGTATGTCATCACCGTGTTGGTAATGGCGCACTTCGGCAAACTCCATGCCACGGCCTTTATGCGGCGCTAGATATTGCCCCGCTAAGGTATTTTTTATTCTAACTTTAGGTGCCAGCTCAAGCAGTTGCGCTTTTGCTTTATAATACATCAGCTCTTTAAGCGATAAATTAACACCATGGCTATGACTTAATTTAAGCCATGCCTGAGAATCAAAGTGTGTTTGCATAACTTAAGGTACAGCAACTAGTTCAACAATACGGCTAATAACCTGCTCTTTTGTAATACCATCGGCCTGTGCTTCGTAACTTAAAATAATACGATGGCGTAATACATTATGTACCACAGCTTGAATATCGTCAGGCGATACAAAATCACGACCACTTAACCACGCATGAGCTCTGGCACATTTATCCAAAGCAATGGTGGCACGTGGGCTGGCGCCGTACTCAATCCAGCGGCCAAGTTGCTCATCTAAGTTTGCGCCTTCTCGAGTAGCAATAATCAACTGAACTAAGTATTGCTCTAGTGGCTCTGCTAAATACAGACCCAAAATCGCTTTTCTAGCGGCAAACAACTCTGCTTGCGAAATTTGCTCAAGCACTGGAACTTCATCATTAAGTGCTTCACCACGGGTTAGGCGTAAAATATCAAGTTCGTGCTCAGCCCCTGGATAATTAATACTTAAATGTAATAAAAAGCGGTCTAATTGCGCTTCAGGCAGTGGGTAGGTTCCTTCTTGCTCAAGCGGGTTTTGCGTTGCCATCACTAAAAATAGGTCACTAAGTGGGTACGTATTTTTGCCCACAGTAACTTGGCGCTCTGCCATTGCTTCTAATAAAGCCGATTGTACTTTCGCTGGTGCTCGGTTTATTTCATCCGCTAATATGAGGTTATGAAATAAAGGGCCTTTTTCAAACACAAACTCACTGGTTTGTTGACGATAAATATCAGTACCAGTTACATCGGCTGGTAACAAGTCTGGGGTAAACTGAACACGCTGAAACGAGCCTTCAATACCTTTTGCTAAAGCATTAACCGCTCGCGTTTTTGCAAGCCCCGGAGGGCCTTCAACAAGTAAATGACCATCGGCTAATATAGCAATTAAGAGTGCTTGAGTGAGCGCTGGCTGGCCAATAATTTGGGTGTCTAAATACGTTTTTAAGTTTGAAAATGCGTTAGCTGCCATAATAAGTGGACTGTCCTCGTCAGCTTAAATAATACCTAAAGTGGTTAGGTAACAAATACTGAGCTAGTTATAAGGTTTATAAGTGGATAACTCAAGAGTTAGACTGATTTTTTGAAAATAGTTCGTTATTTTTTAACGCTTTTTAGCCTAACACAAAACTTTGTAAAACCTGCTAAAAAAGCCTATTGTATTACCCTTACACAATGTATGTAGTGATTTACAATGGCGCTTTATGATTAATTTACGTTTATCTATTGGCTTTATCACACGGGTTGTTTAGAATCGAGGAAAACATACAGGTCTGACCTGTCAGCGGGAGAGAATAATAAATGTCTGAGCAAAACATACTTAAAACACCAAAAGGCGACCGTATTGCCATTGTAAGCGGCCTACGTACTCCTTTTGCTAAGCAAGCAACTGCGTTTCACCATGTACCAGCATTGGATATGGGTAAGCTAGTAGTTAATGAAATGCTTGAGCGATTAAATTTCGACAAGTCAGAAATCGATCAACTGGTTTTTGGTCAAGTAGTACAAATGCCAGAAGCGCCAAATATTGCACGTGAAATTGTATTAGGTACAGGTATGCCAGTGGGCGTTGATGCATATTCAGTGTCACGTGCGTGTGCAACTAGCTTTCAAGCAATTGCAAATGTTGCCGAATCTATTATGGCAGGCTCTGTAAACGTGGGTATTGCTGGTGGTGCCGATTCATCGTCTGTATTGCCAATTGGTGTAAGTAAAAAATTAGCCGGCAGTTTAGTCGATTTAAACAAAGCCCGTACGCTTGGTCAGCGTTTAAAAATATTCTCAAAACTACGTTTAAAAGATTTATTACCAGTGCCGCCAGCGGTTGCTGAGTACTCAACGGGTTTATCAATGGGACAAACAGCTGAGCAAATGGCTAAAACCCATAATATTAGCCGTGAAGATCAAGATGCTTTAGCACATCGTTCTCACTCATTAGCAACTCAAGCTTGGGCCGATGGCAAGTTAAAAGATGAAGTAATGACGGCGCACTTACCGCCTTATAAAAGCTTTATTGAAGAAGATAACAATATTCGTAAAAACTCAACGGTTGAGGGTTATGCCAAGCTTAAACCCGTATTTGACCGTCAGCACGGCTCTGTGACTGCCGCTAATGCAACCCCATTAACCGATGGCGCAGCTGCAGTGTTAATGATGAGTGAAAGCAAAGCAAAAGCATTGGGTTACGAAATATTAGGCTACGTACGCAGTTTTGCGTTTTCAGCCATAGGCGTAGAAAAAGACATGCTAATGGGGCCTGCTCACTCAACGCCAATCGCGCTTGATAGAGCAGGTATTACGCTAGCTGATTTAGATCTTATTGAAATGCATGAAGCGTTTGCATCGCAAACCTTAGCGAATATGAAAATGTTTGCTTCAGATAAATTTGCACAAGAGCACTTAGGGCGTAATAAAGCCATAGGTGAAATTAACATGGATAAGTTTAACGTTAACGGCGGTTCACTCGCTTATGGTCACCCATTTGCGGCAACCGGCGCGCGTTTAATTACACAAAGCTTATACGAGCTTAAGCGTCGTGGCGGTGGTTTAGCGTTAACGACTGCCTGTGCTGCGGGTGGTTTAGGTGCAGCCTTTGTATTGGAGAGTGCGTAATGACAGATTCAGTATTTAATTTAACGGTTGATGATAACAAAATAGCCGTGGTAACCATTGATGTGCCGGGTGAAAAAATGAATACCCTGCGTGACAGCTTTGCTGACGATTTAAAAGCATTATTAGCACAGGCTAAAGAGCATGCTGTTAAGGGGATGGTATTTATTAGTGGCAAAAGTGATAACTTCATTGCCGGTGCCGATGTAAAAATGTTAGACGGTGTTGAAAAACGCGAAGATGCATTAGCTATTAGTGAGTTATGTCATCAAGCATTTTTTGATATGAAAAAACTACCGTATACCACGGTTAGTGCTATACATGGCCCTGCTTTAGGTGGTGGTTTAGAGTTTGCTTTAGCCTGTGATTATCGTGTTGGTACCGATAGTGATTTAACAAAAATTGGCTTACCAGAAGTGCAACTTGGTTTATTACCTGGCGGTGGTGGTACACAACGCTTAACTAAAATCGTGGGCATTCAAAAAGCCCTTGAGTGGATGCTAACCGGAAAACAAATTCGTCCTAAACAAGCAAAAAAAGCCGGTGTATTGGATGATTGTGTACCACAAAGCGTACTGTTAAAAGTGGCTAAAGAGTTTGCGGCGAAGAAAAAGCCACAAGCTAAAGAGCCTAAACTTGATAAGATCAGTAAGCTATTAGAATCAAACCCGTTTGGTCGTAACTTTATCTTTAAAAAAGCTAAAGAAAACGTACTTAAAAAAACCGGTGGTCATTACCCAGCGCCGCTTGCGATTATTAAAGCGGTTCGTGCAAGCGTAGAGCTTGATGAAATGAAAGCGTATAAAACCGAAGCCGAAGGCTTTGCTACGTTAGTAATGAGTGATGAGTCTAAAGCACTTCGCGGTATTTTCTTTGCAACCACTGAAATGAAAAAAGAATGGCGCAACGATGACGCTCCTGCGATTAGCAAAACTGCTGTGTTAGGTGGCGGATTAATGGGCGCAGGTATTGCCCACGTGAGCGCGGTTAAGGCTAAATTACCGGTACGCATTAAAGATGTGGCAGAGCAGGGCATAAGTAATGCCATGAACTACACTTACAAAATCTTAGATAAACGCCTTAAGCGCCGCATTATGTCAAAAGCTGATATGCAGTTAACCATGAACCGCATTACTGGCACTACGGATTACAGCGGCTTTAAGCACATAGATTTAGTGATAGAAGCAGTATTTGAAGATTTAGAGCTTAAGCAAGGTATGGTTGCTGATGTTGAGCAGCAATGCCAAGCTAATACTATTTTTGCAAGTAATACCTCGTCATTACCTATTTCGCAAATTGCAGCAAAAGCAGAACGCCCTGAAAATGTAATTGGTTTACATTATTTCTCGCCAGTAGAGAAAATGCCACTGGTTGAGATCATTCCTCACGAAGGCACGTCACAAGAAACCATTGCTCGTGTAGTTAACTTTGCACGTAAGCAAGGTAAAACACCAATTGTGGTAAAAGATATGGCTGGTTTTTATGTAAACCGCATTTTAGCGCCATACCTTAATGAAGCGGCGAACTTAATGCTTGCTGGTGAGCCGATTGAAAAAATAGACGCGGCCTTAGTCGAGTTTGGTTTTCCGGTTGGACCGTTGGCACTGCTGGACGAAGTGGGTATTGATATTGGATCTAAAATTGCGCCAATTCTTGAAAAAGAATTGGGTGAGCGCTTTAAAGGGCCTGATGCTTTCTCGCGCATGATTGATTCAAAACGTCTTGGTCGTAAAACAGGGCGCGGTTTTTATGAATACGACAAGAAAGGCAAAAAGGTCGATGAGTCAGTCTATGAGCTACTAGGTGTAACCCCAGCCCCACGTTTAAATAAAAACGAGATTGCTAAGCGCTGTGTTTCACAAATGCTTAATGAAGCGGCTCGTTGTTTAGATGATGGTATTATCGCAGGCCCGCGTGATGGTGATATTGGTGCTATTTTTGGTATTGGTTTCCCACCGTTCTTAGGTGGCCCGTTTAGCTACATGGACAAATTAGGTGCGAGTAAAATAAGCTCTGATATGTCTACACTGGCTAACAGCAATGCCATTTTTGCACCCTGTGAATCACTGGTTGCAATGGCTGATAAAGGCGATAAGTTTTACACTACAGTCACTAAAACAGCTGAAGTTGAGTCAGATCAGTCAGATGATAAATCGACTGATACTCAAAATGAGATGACTGAGCACAAAGATTAATGTTTTAAGTTAACGTAAAAAAGCCGCAAATTATGCGGCTTTTTTTATGTTTGATAATCAGAAAATATAGAGATATATACGCTTATTTACAGTAAGGCTTCAATAGCCTGTTTGTCTTTATCTGGCATGTTGTCGACCACCAAATTAAATGAATTATCAATCATACGCTCAATTTCACCTTGTGGTATTGAGCCGTCTAAAATCACTGTATTCCAAAGGCGTTTATTCATATGATAACCTGGAATCACCGAAGGAAAAATATCTCGTAATGACTGTGCTTCATCAGGGTCGCACTTTAAGTTTAGCCACCAAATAGGTTCGCCGTTTTCATCGGTTTCACCCTCATTGCTCAGTGCAAGGGTGGCGAACATCTTATGGTTTACTTTATATACATCAACATCTTTAGCAAAAGGTTGCGTTAGTTTAACTAACGGTTTGTTCATTAAATAAGTATGTACAGTTTGTTGGTTCATGAGCCATTCCTTGAGGTCATAATCGATATCTTAACCATAGCATTTTTTCATTAGCTTTGTGGCATGAAATATTATTTGAGCTTATTATTTCTTAATTTATAGACTGATATATTGGAAGTTAGTTAAACCAGTAACTATGTTGGAACTGGAAATGTAAATAAAGTTTTTTTGTTAAGCACTGGCTAAACAGATTTAGGCAAAGACAAGTATGCAGTAACAGCAGCATCACGTTTTGTCAGGTCTGTTTGGTACGAGTGTTTACTATACGTAGTGCAATACGAGACAGGCTCTCCGACACTTAATAAAAAATCATTATGGTCGAAATTGCTCAATACTTTTTTCCAGCGCTCTTTGACTTTAACTGGCGCGCAGGGCAAAGAGTCCAAAATACGTTTAGACTCCTCAAAGTTGCTATTAATAGCGACATTGAGCATATCGTCGTTTGCGGCCCCTAGCCAACTTGTACCACTGGTGCCCACACATAAAAGTGGCATATAAGGCGCAAGCGCTGGGCATACATCATTTCTATACACGTCAACCTTCCAATAGCGACGAGCTATTTTTACAAACTGATCAAAATCCTTTATTGATGTAAAGTTTGAGGTAGCTAAGGATAAAATCTCTATTCTAGGTTTATTGGCATTTACGGTGTCGTTAGCAACATCAATATACCAAGGACCAAGTATCAATGCGTTTTGAAAGTACTGATCTTGCAGTGAGCCCCATGCTTTTTGTAAAGAGTTACCTTGTACAATTAGATTTTTTAATAAACTGAGCCCAGATTTTTTAGTGGTAGGTAATTCCGTTTGCAGTAGTGCAAATACCTCATCGCGTATTTCTCTACAGCGGCCAATAGGGTAAGGTTTTTCTGCAAAGTAAGGAATTGATGGTGCAAGTTTTAAATCAGCTAATAAGCGTAAATGAGCTAGATCAGCGCATATCAATGCACGTTGTTTTGGTGTAAAGTGTTCATTAAGCACGTATATTCCTTTGAGTGATTGTTTAATTCTAGTCCTGAAAGGTCATCAGACCCTAATGGAAAATGAATACTTTCAAATTATATGTGATTTTAGCGTAAATCCTTGGGAGTAGGGTAATTTGGATGAACTACATTTTTATGGGCATGAATCGAAGGGATGGGTGCTTCAGGCTTGGCTTTAATGAGCTTAACCAAGGTACTTAAATCGTATTTAGGTTCGCCGTAAAATTCATGCCAAGCTTGCGGAATACTGTTTGGATCTGCCGCTTTAATTACATGTGCCATCCATTGCTTTCTCAGTTCGGCCCACTCCTTAGTTTGTTTTCCACTTTCGGTAATCCCTAAAATTGGCCTTAATTCAACATACAGTGTTCTTCTTGCACCTTGGCTGCGCTTTACTCCTGAACTATGTAAAACCATTATGTCATGAACTATGATGTCACCTGCTTTAGCGGGTTGTTGTACTACATTAGGAATATCCCACCCATATTGATTGGAAAGTTTGTAAATATCTAAAACTTTATGCTGGGTATTTGGTACGTAGCGTAAACAGCCATCTTCTAAAAGAGCGTCATCAAGGTATATACCAATATTTAAATAAGGATATTGCCTAGAATGAGGAGCATCCTGATGCCAGGTAATATGAGGGTGTGGGTACGGGTATTTATAAGCTACATCTAATTGCAAGGGGACTGCGCCATCTCCTACCAATTCTTTATAAACTTCGATGAGTGGTGGGCTAGCTAATAGTTCAATTATTAATTCAGGTGACTCGAATAGTAAGTCGTTATAACGAAAAAGACGAGGCACACCTGAGTCTGTTGAGATACAACATTGATTATTGAGTTGCCCATTGTGAAAATTCTCTAGTGCTAATGCTTCTAATTTATCTGAAAAACGTTGTAATTTTTTAAGTAATGTTATCGAAAGTGCATTTTCAAAGTGAACAAAACCGTTTTTTAGGAAAAAGTCATGTTTATTTGAGGATATTTTCATAAATTAAATTGTCCTTTTTATTTTAAACAAAGTTCATCCATTTTTTGCAAACTATATATTTGGAAGCGTTTCTATCCAGCGACAGTCTCTGATCCACTTGACCATTACAGGGTAACCTTTGTTTGGGCAAGTCATTTGCCATGCTTGTAATAATGGAAACCCAAAACCATTCCCATTTTCAAAAGCATGCTTTAAAGTCTTACTCGCACCTTTATAAGCATCTTTATGAAAGATAATATCTAGTGATAATGACAAATGAATAGCTGCTGCAACAGCCCAAGCTGTCGCAGCCATTTCTTCTGCGTGCATAGCTTGTTTCTCTCTGCCCGCAAGCAAGCCATTCTTATAAAAGTCAGCATCTAATAGGGGCCTAAAAATTGGCTCACAGACAGCAATATGCCCAGCCTCATGAAGGATATCACCAGGATAGAACCCATTGACAAAATCAAGCAATAAAACGCCTTTTTCTAGCTTAAGGCCGGGCAAAAAAGTTCTTTCGTCTAAGGTTTGATACCGGTGCTTTATTCCGATATGAGTAAGAAAGGCGAGAATTTTTTCAATCTCAGTGTCCATGCCACTCCCTGTATTTAGCAATTACAATTGTTGCTTACAATAATATAGCACTCTATTCTAACTAAGTTTAGTCAGCGTTAATAAATCAATTTAAGGTGTTTTGCTTGTCTAAAATCAGGCGCGAAAAGGAGTTATTATGCAAAATGAATTGAGAGTAAAAGTACCTCCTCTGAAAACAACAATGCAGAGCATATTGCCCTGTTATAACGAAACTGGGCGTTTAGGTTTATTTCAATTAAAGCGAATGTGGCACAAAGTACAGTTTCAAAAGCAAGGCTGTGCAGATAAAAAAATAATAGAAGATGAATGGTCACTCGATGTGATGATCATGGATATTTTAGGCTTAGGGCTCACACCGACAATAGAGTCTATTTTTGCGAGTGATAGTTTTTTAACATTCGAAAACTGGGTAGAGCAGCATTATGGTATGGCTATTTCAAAGACGGCTAAAAGTGAGTTAAATGAAAAGATAGCTGCATTTTTCCAGCAAAAGGGCCTTAAACAACAAAAAATATTGCTAAATCAGCCTCGTCATTACGTTCTAACATCGCAGCAGTGGCAAAGCTGGGATGATAATGGTTACGTTATTATTCCTGAGCTAGTGGAAAAAACGCTATGTGAAGACGTTTGTAACATGGTATATGAACGTTTGAATATGGATAAACATAATCCTGTTTCATGGTATCGAAATCATGAACTTAAACAGGGAATTATGGTACAAATCTTTAATGATATAACCATGCAGGTTATTCGGCATCAGCCTCAGGTGCGAGATGTATTTGAGCAATTGTGGGGTGAAAACAATTTAACTGTAAGCACTGATAGGCTTAGTTTTAATCCACCTCAGACAGAAAGTTGGCGATTTCCTGGGCCAAATCTTCACTGGGATATAAACTTTAATAAACCGCTCAGATTTGCAACGCAAGGATTACTATACCTTACTGACGTTGCCGCTGAACAAGGTGCATTCAGTTGTGTACCTGGCTTTCATAAAAAAATAGACAACTGGCTTGCTAGTTTACCTAAAAATACCAATCCACATCATTTTAATTGCCAACAATGGCACAGTACTCCATTAGCTGCAAAAGCAGGTAGCTTAATTGTATGGCGACATACATTACCGCACGGTAGTTGTTCAAATAAGGGGAGTACACCTCGAATTGTACAATATATAAATATGAGCTCATTATAAAGCTAAGCAAAATCAAGCTAGTTTTACTAAGCCTTTTATTTTTATGATGTTTGATATAAGTAAAATAAATTGAAAGCTATATAAATAAAGAAAGTTAAAGTTGTACCTTAAAACTTTTCAACTAAGCTTAGATCTGAACATAGTATTAGTTCACTAATGGAATTTATTACAATAATTGGACATCAAAGGAACAGTTCACAATGGAAGAACAAAGTTCAAAACCTATAGAAGGTTTGCAATACGTAGATCCCCAAGTTGATGAGTTATTAAGGCATACAATACGAACTCAGCTTGAATCTCTTCTAAAATCCAAATTAACGACGGATCAACGCCAGCAAGCTTTGCAGAAAAGCTTTGTAGATGCGATGACTTTGGTATTGAGCAAAACGCAAATCGAGCATATTCTATTAGTGAACGCTTTTGAGTCTATGTATGATCATGCTGTGCAATCAATGGCATTGGCTCAGCTTAGCCAAAAACAGTTAACTCGGCAATATGTCTCAATATCCGGTTTAATAATGTCTCCCCATAACTGCAAACATACCATAAAAGATGTGTATCGTATTCAAGGTTACGCACGAGGGGTTGATAAAGCAATAAAAGGTAAGCTTGAGCATCTGCCATCAATCACCATTTTATATCCTGCTTGTGGGCCTTTTGCACCACTACTAATCCCTCTGCTTAGTTATTACAAAGAGAAAAAAATTTATACCGAGGAACAAATCAAAGTAACTTTAGTTGACATACAGCCAGGTGCTTTGCTGTCGCTACATCAGTTAGTTAAAGATTTAGGCCTGCAAGGTTATGTTGACCAAACATTAGAGGTAGATGCAACACAATTTGAACCCGATAGCGATTTTGATTTGCTAATAGTTGAAGCCATGCAGCATGGTTTTACAAAAGAAGGACAACTCAGTATAGCTAAGCATTTAGTTAAATTTTTGAATATCGATGGTTGGGTGATACCGCAAAATGTATCTATCAAAGGAATGTTGGTGATAGGCGAAACAGAGTTTAATCAGCAGTGGAAAGGGGCTGAGTATAGCCATTCACTTAACCGAGACTCTCAGGCACTGCAAGATAGAGTTGAGTTAGGAGAAATACTTAAGCTCAACAAAACAACCTTGTTGAACATGCAAGAACTAGAACTGCAAAACAACATAAAAGTGATCCCAGCAAACCAAATTACGTTGCCGACTAATGTGGAAGATATGAGCCAACGAATTTTGGCTATATATGCTGATATAGAGACATTCGCGCAAGAAGGTATTGAGCAATATGACTCAGGGATCACACATCCAAAGCCAGATATGACCTTTTATATTGATACCAAACCCAAAGACGTTGAGCATACTCATTTTGTCGCCAATAGTGGAGATACGGTGCAGTTTTATTATCAGCTGAGTGGTTTACCGGGGTTTGTGCCTGTAAGGGTATAAGGAAGGGACATTTTATGTATAAATATGCTTTTTTTACAGGCAGTTGTTTGAGCTTACCGGCAATTAATTATTTAATTAAAAGCGATCAATTAGCGTGTGTTATTTTGCCAGATGCGGCGATAAATCCTGACTTACAGCAATTGCAACAGTGGCTGCAACAGCAGCAAATAACCATACTGCATTACAATAAATTAGACGACCAACCATTCCTTGCTAAGCTAGATGAGTTAAGAGTTAATCGCGGCTTAATTTACTTATTTAGACACCAAATCAAAACGCCTTTAATTCAATATTTTAATGGCGCACTGGCAAATGTTCACCCAAGCTCTTTGCCTGATTACAAAGGGCCTCAGCCGCTTTATTGGCAAATCCGTAACGGCGAACCACTTACTAGGCTCACGATTCACAAGGTAACAGAGGAGTTAGATGGTGGCGATATAGGATGTGATGTTGAAATAGACATTCATCCCTTTGATACCATCAAATGTCTTCATCAAAAAGTAGCACAATATTTACCTTATTTAGTCTCTCAATTTATTCAACTAGACCAAACTGGCGAGCTTCGTTGGCAAAAGCAAAGACCTAACAGCAATAAGCTCGCTCCTACTTTGCAGCACTCGGAGTTGGTCATTAATTGGCATCAACATAGCAGTACTGATGTTGTCAATATTGCAAGGGCAGGCAATGCTGATATGGGGTGTGCTGTGTTTTATGTTGGGCAAAGTGCATTTCAATTATTGCAAGCCACTGAGGTTGAGTGCGTGCTACATGGCATTCAACCAGGCACTGTTATTGAGTTGGATAAACAAACAGGTTTGGTCATTAAAACCCATGATAGTGCGCTTAAGTTAGACATTATTGGCGCACAGCAAGGCTACCTTGATGGCTACCGTTTTGCACTACTGTTTGCAATAGACCCAGGCATGGTACTGGGTAAGTAAAAAGATAAGCAGTAAATATTTTAACAGGCTTAGTTAAGATGGAAACGATAGTAGTTTGGCTGTTGTATTTATCACTCCTGCATTCTGACTATGCGCGACATTAATCTCAAAAGCGAGACAGATATGAATATAAAAATAGGTTTAACCAACCGTTATGGGTATGAGCTTATTGCGTATCCTTTTAATGGTGGTGCTTATCCTCAAAGCGGAGAAAGAATAGCACCGCTTGAAGGCAAAGGAGAGGTTGTTGTAGCCAGTGGTGAAAGCGTGATTATTGATGTGCCCGGAATAGGTGCTTTGTTGGTGCAATTTTTGGGTGTGCAAAAACTAGAAAACCTCCATGACAAGCATTGTGAAACACCAAGTGAGTTTGATAAATATGAACAGATGGCGCTATTGCGTTATAAAACAACGGAGTTGTACTGGCGTTTTGCAAGCAGTGATGATGCTGCACAGCTTGAATTGAGTGTTAATGATATTGGTACAGTATGCCTTGATAAGGTGTTATCAGGAGAAGCCCGACGTATCTCATTACCTGAGTTTTTTATACCTCCCGTGTTTTTACCTGATGGTGTTACAGTTCAACAAGTAAACAATGAATAAACACCGATGATTAAGTTTACGTTCAATGTAAATACACATAGCGATTAGCTCACAACCGGGTTATTACCCAAAAATGAAAATATCACACACTCTGTTTGTGTTGTTTTGCAACAAGAGTATAAAATAAATTATGAGGAATTAAATATGGCGACTGAACCATTTATTGGCACACTTACTGCGTTCGGCGGTACTTTTACCATTGAGAATTGGGGTATGTGTTGGGGGCAGATGCAGGCAATTAGCGAGAATACGGCTTTGTTTTCATTGTTTGGGGCGATGTATGGTGGCGATGCTCGTACCACCTTTGCTTTGCCAGATTTACGAGGTCGTAGCCCAGTTGGTCAAGGGCAGATGCGAGGAGGGCATGATTATCGACAAGGCATAATGATGGGGACTGAGCGCATAAGTTTGGCTACAAGCCAGATGCCAGCGCATTCTCATACCGCTATTTTTACGCCCTGGGGTGGTGGTAGCCCTATTGCAGCAAAACTTGAAGTTGCTACTAATGGAGGCACATCTACAACGCCAAGTACAAGCACTTACTTAGCAGCAGGTAGTACTAGTGATAACTATGTGGCACCTGGATTAGGTGGGGTTGACTTAGTAGACATACCGGGTCTTACAGTAACTGGTGGTGGCAGTGAGGGTGGAACCGTGACTGTAGGGGCAACGGGGGGTTCCGAACCGATTGGAATAATTAACCCCTTGTTACCACTTAACTGGTTAGTAGCTCTGCAGGGGATTTACCCATCAAGGAGCTAGCCATACTCTGGTTATGTTGTTAGCTAAGGTGTAATTAATAGTGCTTGTAGCTGCTATTTAAACTATAATTGGTTGTTTTGAAAACGTATATCATCGAGCTTAGTGACGATGATATACGTTCAACAGTTTGAACTTTCGTTAAAAGTAAGCGCCAGTTTTAGCGAAAGTTAGAGTAAAGCGAGTTACTATGAGTGAGCATATATAAAGGATTTAAACAATGCATTTTGATTTCGCACTTCCCAAGTATGTTAACCCACAGAGCATGTGTGTTAACTATAATAAAATGACAAAACTAGCCTTGTTTATGTCCGCAATTTATAGCACACATGCTGTTGCAGGGACATATGATTTTAGTTCAGTATCTGGCTCTGGAACACCAACGCTAACGACCACGGTAGACGGTATTACATTAACAGCAACTCAGTCAAACAGTAATAATATAACCCTTACTACAGGCTTTTTAGATCCTGGCACCTCTAACAATAGTGATACTTGGACCATTACCTTTAGCTCACCGATAAATATAAGCCAGTTTCAAATGGGTGAAATTTTTGATCTACCAGATGGTATTTATATTTTTACACCAGATAGTGGTACGGCGGTCAGTATTGATGCGGATGATCCGGCTATTGTTGGCTCTATTGCCACCTTAACACCAGGTGACTGGACATCGGTTAATTCTGTAACAATGAGTTATGATTACCCTTCTAATTCGTCTCGTGTGGGCGTTGATAATATTCAATTTACTGCTGCGCCAGCAAATTTCGCCCCAGTTGTTGATTTAAATGGTGGGATTCCAGGTACAGGGAGTTTTTCGGCGTTTACTGAAGGCAGCCCTGCTACCGTGATTGCACCCGATGCTGAAGCCGGTGATAGTGATGGCGACTCAATAACAACAATAACCGTTGCATTAACAAATGATCAAGATGGCGCCTCAGAAGGCCTTAATGTATCTGCCAGTGCGCAAAATGCACTGAGTGGAATTAGTGGTGCATCAGATATTAGTTTACAAGACACAATTTCTATTACAGGTGCAACTGCAACAACGGCTGAAGTTACCACTTTCCTTAAAGCAATCACGTATAACAATACCAGTTCGTCGCCCAACACAACTTCGCGGACAGTGTCAGTTGTTATCAATGATGGCACTGAAAACAGTACTAGCCGTACAGCGACAATTTCAGTGGCTAATCTTACAGCAGCTAGCTCTACAGCAGCGGGTTTTAGCACCTTAGATGGTACAAATTTAAATCCGGCAATAACGTTTAGTAGTGATGATGAGGTTTTAACTGTATCTTCAGCAAGCCATATTATAGGGTCTACAGCCCAGGGTGGCGATGGTACAGATGAGATTATTGTTATAGATGGTAGTGATCTCACACAATTTACCAGTTTAACCTCCTTTGAAACGCTCTCTACTTATAATGACGGCTCATTAACGCTCAGCGAGTTGCAACACGATGCGTTTACAACGATAAATGGCGCTGGAACAAATACATTTACTTTGGCAAGTGCAGATGGTGATAGCAGCGTAATTGCAGATGCAGACATAGAAACGTATGTTTTAAATGCTGCTTTTAATATTACTTTAGCTGGGACCGCGCAAAATGTTACCGGTAGTAGCAATGCTGATACTATTAATATTGCTGGATTGAGCGTGACAGGTACGCTTGCTGGCGGCGGCGATACCGATGTACTGCAAATGAGCACCGGTGCTGATATTAGTAATGCCACGGTAAGTGCATTTGAGTCTTTAGCATTAAATAGTGGTGCTTCAGTGACGATGACTGAGGCGCAGCACGACAGCTTTCCTTCGATAACAGCAAGTGGCACTGATTCAATTACCATAAGCACCGCGACCGATGGCCTAACTGGTAATAGTTCGGTTGAAACGTATGTGTTGAGTGCAGCGAATACATTTACGTTAGGCAATGCATCACAGAATCTAACCGGTAGTGGTGGTGACGACACGGTTAATGTGAATGCACTGAGTGCGACGGGTATTTTAGCGGGCGGAATTGGTACCGATACCTTGGTTGTTACCAACGGTGGTAATATATCAGGTGCGACAGTCAGCGGGTTTGAAGATTTATCGGTTGCTGCTGGTGGCACAGTCACCCTAGGCGCATCTCAGCTTGCGAGTTTTTCTGGCACAGTATCAGGCAGTGGCACTGAGACAATTTCTGTTTCAGGAGATGGTAATGTAAGTACTGTTTCGGCAATAGAAAGTTATACCTTAAATGACGATAGTACGAATACGCGCTCGGTTACTGTCACTAATGCTAGCCACTCTGTAACTGCAACCTCTGCGACTGATGCAATTACGTTTGATTTAGGTTCACTTACATTTACTGGAATCATTACCGGTGACAATACTGTTGCAGATACACTGAGTTTAAGTAATGGTGCAAATATATCAGCTGGGACCATAAATAATATAAATAACCTAACCTTGGCATCTGGTGCTTCAGTTAACATGACGACCAGCCAGCACCAAGGATTTTCAGGCACAATCACGGCTCCAGGCTCAGAGTCTATTACCATTAGCGGAGATGGCGATTTTACTACTTTAGCAGGTGTTGAAAGCTATAGCGTGGGTGATGACAGCACTAATACTAGAATCATTACAGTTTCAAGCAGTAACACCAATGTGGATGCTACTTCAGCTACTGATGTTGTTACGTTTGCAATAGGCACTAGTGCATACACTGGTACCCTTACAGGCGACGCAACAGCAAGTGATATTGTTAACGTATCTGATGGCGCGGATGTCACAGGAGGGGGCTTCTTTAATATTGGTACATTAAGCTTAGCCTCTGCTGCAACAGTAGCAATTGATGTTAATAATATTAATGATTTTAATACAGCCATTACAGGCTCTGCTGGCGCTGATACGCTAAAACTTATGGATGGTGGTATTTTTAATTTTTCCAGCACCACGGTATCGGGTATTGAAAATCTGGCAATCGGCACTAACAGTAACACGACTATCACCTTAACCGATAATTTTAATACTGATGCTGGCGTTGTGTCTTTTTCTAATGCTAGTGGCAGTGCTATTACAGCTGCAGTGACGCTAGATGCAAGTGCATTTAGCGCTGACATTTTAACAATGACCTCATCAGATTTTAGTGGTGATGATGTACTTAAAGGTGGCTCTGGGGCCGATACTTTACGCCCAGGCGCTGGTACAGATACGTTAACAGGTAACGCAGGTAATGATAATTTTGTAGGTAGCTCATCTCAATTATCAGGCGATACAATTACCGATTTAGCCGCAGGCGATCGTATTACTATTGCTGGTATTACAGGGCTTTCAGCCAGTAACGTACGTTTTAATGGCACAAGTACATTAGAAGTAGATACCAACGCCACTGATTTTAACATTTCTGAGCTAACTCTTGCTCTTACAAACGCACCAGGCAACGACCTTACCTTTACGGTTACTGATAGTGGCCCTGATACTATCATTACTTTTATTTCACCGAACTCAGCACCCACATTTAGTTCGCTTAATGGCGGTGCTACATTTATCGAAAATGGCAGTACAGTGATAATAGATAGCGATATGACAATTGCAGATGCTGAGCTTGATGCACTTAACAGCAACGCAGGGGATTACAACAATGCTAGCTTGACTATTCGCCGGCGCGATGGCGCAAGTACAGAAGATATATTTGCTCATTCGGGACTACTCAGTACATTAACTGAGGGAAGTACATTTAGTTACAATGCTAATAATATAGGGACTGTTACCACAAACTCGGCAGGCACTTTAACGCTAACATTTAATAGTAATGCCACTTCTGCAATCGTAGATTCTGTTGCGCAAGCTATTACCTATGCCAACAACTCAGATGTGCCTTTAAATGCAACTGTGCTTGACTATGTATTTGATGATGGCGCGGTTCAAAGCACCGGTACTAATCAAGCGTCAGTCAGTATTACCTCTGTTAATGATGCGCCTACAGTATCAGCAATCGGGGCTAACCCAACCTTTACAGAAAATGGCTCAGCAGTGGCTATCTTCTCTTCCGCTGCTGTTAGCACGGTTGAGAGTGGGCAAAATATTGAACAAATATCACTAACAGTTACTAATGTAAAAGATACGGGCCATGAGTTTCTTCAATTTGGCACCGATCTTATCAACTTAGAGCACAATGCATCGGGTACTTATTCGGGAGCCGTTAACTTTAGCTACACGGTTATGTTAAGTGGCTCAACGGCAACAGTAACGGTTACCGCAACAGATTCAGCTGCAGTATGGCAAAGTTATGTGCCGTTCTTACAGTATAAAAATACCAGTGATTCGCCTACCACCGACAATAGAGTTGTTACACTTACATCAATAAAAGACAGTGGCGGTACATCTAATGGTGGCGCAGATAGAGCAATTGGTAGTTTTGGCTCTTCTACAGTAATCGTAGTGGGTGAAAATAATGCGCCTACTGATATCAGCCTTTCAAGCTCTACGATTAGTGAATCAGTTGTGGGGGCAGGTGCTGATGTTGGAGTATTAACGACTACGGATGCTGATTCGAGCAGTCATACTTATTCGCTAGTTTCATCTACATCAGCTGCAACGGGTAGTTGTACCACAAGCGCGGGCAATAGTTTTTTCCAAATCAATGGCAACACGTTAGAAACCAAAGCGGCATTACCACTGGGCGCTTATACGGTTTGTGTGCAAACAGATGACAGTGCCGAAACCTTTAAAAAATCATTTACTATAACAGTAATTGAAGCGCCTAAACCGACTACCCCTGAGATCAGTGGCACAGCAGCTACAAAAGTAAATCAAGATGAGCTTTATAACTTTACCCCTTCGGCAACAGACCCACAAAATAAAGCACTGACGTTTAGCATTGCTAACAAGCCTAGTTGGGCTAGTTTCAATACTGCAACAGGTAATTTATTGGGTACGCCCACTAAGGCAAATGTAGGGCTTTATCCAAACATTACTATCGCTGTTAGTAATGGTAGCGAGCAGGCAAGCCTGTCACCTTTTAACTTGGAAGTGGTATCAACAAATAGTGCTCCGATTGCACCTAACTTAAGTTTAGAGCTTGATGAAGATTCTAATATTAGCTTTTCCCCTGATATTACAGATGCAGACTTAGACACACTAACAATTAGCGCTGTGTCGCAGCCTCAATTTGGTACATTAACCAAGCAAGCCAATACATTCACTTATACACCTAATGCAGACTATTTTGGCCCTGATAGTTTTAATTATCTTGCAGATGATACAAAGGAAAAATCTGCTATTGCTAAAGTGAATTTTACGGTGGCTTCCATTAATGATGCGCCAATTGCTAATCCAGATAGCTATTCATTAAATAGCAACGCTGATAATCGCTACTCACTTGATGTGTTAGTTAATGATACCGATGTTGATGACGATGAATTGGTAATTGTTAGTGCTAACGCTAGCGTGGGAACAGTGCAAATTGAAGAGGGAACGCTGGTTTATCAGACCCAGGCAAGCACCAAAGGGACCATTCAAATTAATTATTTGATTGAAGACCCTGATAAAGAAATGAGTAGAACAACAGCAACATTAACGTTAAATAATCAAGCCGAAAATTTGCCAACCATCGAAACACCGGCTGATATTGATGTAAATGCAAAAGGGTTGTTTACAAAGGTCAAGTTAGGTGTACCTTCGGCAATGGATAGCGAAGGTAATAAATTAGCAGTCTCATTAGTTAACCCAAGTTTGTTGTATGCGCCAGGTAAGCATTTAGTTTACTGGAAAGCTGTAGACAGCAGCGGGCTTGAAGCAATCGCAACGCAAAATGTAAACGTGAGTCCGCTTATTTCGCTTAGTAAAAATAGCGAAATAGCTGAGAATAAAACACATAGCTTTAATGTGTTTTTAAATGGTGAAGCACCCAGTTATCCAGTGACGATTGCCTATGA
The DNA here is from genome assembly GCF_013394125.1 of Pseudoalteromonas sp. Scap25. Classification (GTDB taxonomy): domain Bacteria; phylum Pseudomonadota; class Gammaproteobacteria; order Enterobacterales; family Alteromonadaceae; genus Pseudoalteromonas. Next base: position 1,126,503 of record NZ_CP041327.1, read on the forward strand.
AGTATCGGGTACTGCTGATAGCTCTGATCATGATTTAGTGTCGTCAGAGTTGGTTATTAACAGTGGCACGCAGGGACAAGTTAATTTTACAACGTATGCAGACTCCGAAACGGAAGGCAATGAAACCGTTGTAATTACACTGGCAGATACACTAAATTTAGGTGCGAAGTCTTCAGCCACAATCACTATTGTTGAAAATAATGTAGCACCTACTATTAGTACCAGTATTACACAAGGTTCTCAACAAAGATCACTTGTTACCATAGGTAATGATCTTGTCACGATTAAAGCTGTTGCTCAGGATGCAAATCCGAACGATAACGTAACGTTAAAGTGGGTATCAGAGGATAATAAACTCCTTAATACAAGCGTAAATGAAAACGAATTTGTTTTTTCAACACAATCACTAACTCCTGGTATTTATAAAGTAACGGTAACAGCGCAAGACTCTGGCGAGCCAAGTCTCTCAACAACAAAAGATGTTTACGTTGAAGTATTAACCTCACTTGAGGCGCTAGGGCAGGAAGATTCCGATGGTGACCTTATCCCAGATGCACAAGAAGGTTACGGTGATAGTGACGGTGATGGCATTCCTGATTATTTAGATGCAATCAGTGAATGTAATGTCATGCAAGAACAAGTTAAAGACAGTGATAAGTTCTTAGTAGAAGGCGAGCCGGGCGTTTGCGTTAGAAAAGGGGTTACAGTTTCACAAAATGCAATGGGCGGTGTTCAGTTGCTTGATAGTGAATTACCTGAAGATGAAGGCGCGGTAAATACAGGCGGACTATTTGATTTTATCGCAACAGGTTTACCTAATGCTGGAGATACTTACAGCATAGTAATACCGCAAAGAAAACCAATCTCACAAAACTCTGTTTACAGAAAATTAAAAGAGGGACAGTGGATTGATTTTGATACATCTGGTGACAACCAATTACTTTCTACAGCAGGTGAGCCTGGTTATTGCCCTCCACCAAGAGGTAGTGAGTGGACGCAAGGGCTAACTGAAGGTGCATGGTGTGTACAATTACAAATTGTTGATGGTGGCCCTAATGATGACGATGGCAAAGCGAACCGAACGATAGTCGATCCAGGCGGTGTTGCAATTATTCGTACATCGAACCAGCTTCCTAAGGCTAATCAGGATGAGATAACAATTGGTGCAGGAGAATCGGCGACTATTGATGTATTGAAAAATGATACAGATCTGGACGGCGATACACTTACTTTAAGCGGCGCGACGGCTGATTTTGGTGATGTAAGTATTGTTGATGAGCAGTTACTGTATACCCCACCAGCTGGATTTGTTGGTGTTGCGATTATTGAATATAGTATTAGTGATGGCAAAGGGGGCACATCAAACAGCCAAGTTAAAGTTAACTTAGTTATAAATAATGCACCAACAGCTGTTTTTGATTCGGCAACAACCACAGATAACACATCGATAGAAATAGATGTACTTCGTAATGATTCAGATATTGATGGTGATGAATTATTTGTCGTTAATGCAGTTGCAGCTCAAGGCACAGTAACAATTAACATTAACGGCACTTTACAATACATACCTAAAAGTGGCTTTGACGGTGTTGATATTATTGATTACACAATAAAAGATAGCAAAGGTGCAAAGTCTACAGCACAAGTAAAAGTGACGGTTAGCGCTGTTAAATCAGTGGCCATCAGTAATAAGTCATCAGGAGGAAGTATGGGAGGTTTGGGTTTATTACTGATTTCAGTACTTGTTATTAGTCGAAGAAGATCAATACTTCCAAGCTTTGCAATAGTAACGACTAGTTGTTTAATTAGTACCAGTGCAATGGCTGATACATGGTCGTTTGAGGCCACGCTAGGTGAGTCTAAAGCAAAGCATTCTTTAGCAACTAAGGACAACAAGGCTAATTTAGATTCTATTGATGATACTGATACTAGCTGGTCAATTGGCGCTTATTATGACCTGTCACCCAATTGGGAAGTCGCTATAAGATATATTGATTTAGGTGAAGGTCGAGCCGATTTAACTGCCCAAACAGTGAAAGCTGATGCAGATAAATTACATCAAGATTATTCACGCTTTGTACCGGTGTTACCAAAAGGGGTGGCAGCTGAAGTAGGTTACCGACATATGCTTGCTGAATCTTTAAGTACAAAGGTATTTTTAGGCGCTTATCGTCATCAGTATAAAATACAAAGTAGCATCACGGATGGAGCTCCCTTAGAGTATAAAGAACACGCTACCAAACCTTATATAGGTGCCGCTTTAGGTTATTCGGTTTATAAACAGACTGAATTATTACTAAAGTATACTTATTATAAAGTTTCAAAAAATGATGTAAGTGAGTTATCAGCAGGAATAAAAGTACGCTTTTAAGTTGATGCGTAGTGTGATCAGCGCCGCTATTAGCGGCGCTGAACCACATATTTTTAAAAAGTATGACTAAGTTGTTTTGTTTCTATTGAAGATTCTTCAGTTCGTGGTATGTTTCTCGCAATCAAAAAAACAATAGGAATTCACCCATGCCAAAGGCGAGTGATGTTAAAAAAGGGACGGCTATTGACTTTAATGGCCGTGTATTAGTAGTAAAAGATATTGTACGCTCAGTACCACAAGGTCGTGCTGGTGGTAGTTTATACCGTATGCGTTTATACGATGTAGTAACGGGTAGTAAAGTTGACGAAACATTTAAAGACAGCGATATGCTTAACCTTGCTGATTTAACTCGTCGTGAAGCCATGCTGTCGTACATTGATGGCGATGAGTATGTCTTCATGGATAATGAAGATTACACGCCTTACAATTTAAATAAAGACGCCATAGCGGAAGAAATTCAATTTGTTAATGAAGAGACCCAAGGTGTGCACGTTATTGTAATTGACGGTACTGCTGTAGGTCTTGATCTTCCTTCAAGTGTTGAGCTTGTTGTTGAAGAAACTGATCCTTCAATTAAAGGGGCTTCAGCTAGCGCTCGCTCAAAGCCTGCACGCTTATCAACTGGCTTAACAATTCAAGTGCCAGAGCATATTTCAACCGGTGATCGTATCCGCATAAATACTGCTGAGCATAAGTTTATGGGTCGTGCTGACAAGTAAGCTGTAATGAATTGATAATTGAGAGCCGAGCTTTTAAGTTGCTCGGCTTTTTTGTGTCTGATTTATAAGCACCGCCACTAAAGAATACGTTGCTTTAATTTTCGCCAGTTTAACGCTATTATATGCGCCTTAATTTTTCAGCAGTCAGATGAGCATGGTATTATTTATTTTACTCAGTGGTGTGTTTATCGCACTTATGTATATTGAAACCATTAAAAAGGGTATGCCTGTTAAGCGTTGGTTATTTTTGGGTGGATTATTAGGGCCTGCAGCCTGGTGTTTATTTAATCTACATTATCGACGTGCATTAATACGTAATATTGGTGCAAAAACGTGTCTATGGCGTGCTTAGCTAGTCGCTCTAACTAAGCTGAGTTTTGATTGGCTTTGCTGTTGTTTTAAAAATGCAGTGAATTCATCTTTTGAGAGTGGTTTAGAATAGTAATAGCCTTGTAGTGTTTCACAGTTAAGCTCTTCCAGTATACTTATTTGTGAAGCTTGTTCTACACCTTCAGCAACTACATGTAAATCAAGGTTATGTGCAATAGTGACAATAGAGTCCACCATATTGCGGCCGCGTTCGGTTTTCATATCATCAACAAAGGCTTTATCTATCTTAAGCGTATTCAGTGGAAACTGTTTCAAATACGCCAGCGACGAATACCCAGTACCAAAATCATCCATAGCTAAATGAATGCCACGGGCACTTAGAGAGCGCATAATAGCAATGGCTTCTTGTGGGTCGTCCATTACCGTGCCTTCAGTGATCTCAAGCTCTAAAAAGTAAGAGGGCAGTTCATTTTTTTGTAAAATCACATCAATGCGCGAAGTTAAATCGGGTAAGCTAAACTGTTTTGCTGATAAATTTACCGCAACACGAGCGTTAAATAATCCAGCGTCTAACCATTGTTTTACGTCACGACAAGCTTTGTTTAAAACCACTTCACCAATTTCAATAATTTGCCCTGTTTCTTCGGCGATTGGAATAAATACCCCCGGGCTAATAACCCCTTTTTTCGGCGTAATAAAACGCACTAACGCTTCCATTCCAGCAAGCTTACCAGTACGAATATTCATTTTAGGCTGATAATACACCTCAAAGTGATCTTCTTTTAAGCCAAAGCGCATTAGGTTTTCTATTTGTAGTCGCTTTACTGCTTGGCGATTCATGTTGTCATTAAAGAACAGGTAGCTGTTACCTTTCTTTTTCGCATGATACATAGCGGTATCGGCGTTCTTTAATAGTATTTCAGGGGTGTTACCATCTTCGGGGAATAACACTATGCCAACACTGGATGTGATAGCAAGTTCATGTCCTGCCATTTTAAATGGTGTGGCTATTGCTGCTAAAAACTGTTTCGCCATGCGGGTGATGGTGAGAATATCGTTGGTGTTTGACATAACCAGCGCAAATTCGTCGCCGCCTAGGCGATAAAACACATCATTTTCACGGGTAAGCTTATTTAAGCGCATAGCAAGCTTTGCCAGTAAGCTGTCACCTAACTGATGACCCAATGAGTCATTTATCTTTTTAAAGTTATCTAAGTCAAATACTAGCAAGGCATGGTGTGAATGCTCCTTTGCTAATTTTTTTAAGTCAGAAAAAAATAAATTACGGTTTGGTAAGCTGGTGGTGCGATCTCGATTGGATAAATTATTGAGCTCAGACTCCGTTTTTTTACGCTCGGTTAAATCAGAATACACCACCACGTAATTGGTAATTTGATTTTGCGCGTTTTTAATTTCATCTATCGAGATTTCAAATGGTAGTAGAGCATGGTCGCTATTACGCAGCTTTACTTCTTCTTGAATATGTTCATGCTTTCGAACGGTGTCTTTTATGGACTCTATATAGCCTCTGTCGTAACCGGCTAAATGAAATTCTTTTTTAAGGTATTGCTCACGTACACCACCGAACAAAGTTAAAAAGCTGGGATTAATGTCAACAAGCTTAAAATCTTTATCATAAATAGCCAGTGCATCGGTAAACGACTCAACGCATTTTGCAAATAGGTTTAGTCGCTCTTCGGTTGATTTGAGCTGAGAAATATCTCTTACCGTGCCAGTCATTCGCAATGGACTAAGGTTCGCGTCTTTTTCGATTATTTTTCCACGGTCGAGTACCCAATGCCATTTACCAAAGCTATCTTTAATACGATAAGTGGCTTCGAAAAAAGTACTCTCTTCAGCAAAATGTTTTTTTAGTAGATAATCTACATGGGTTAAATCGCGAGGGTGTATTAGGCTTTTATTCGGTGGGAATTCTACTAGATTGTTGTTATTCAGTACGTACTTGTCGTTAATACGAATAACCTTGCCGGTTTTTATATTCCAGTCCCATAGTGTGTCACCACTGCCTTCTACGGTGCTTTTTAAACGCTTTTCAGATTGCTGTAATTGAGAATGTGAGCGTTTTAGAGAGTGAATAACCGTAAACAAATAAATTAACAATAACGTCATTATTGCGCACACGCTAACGACAAGCGCATTTAAGTTCAAGCTAAACGATGACTCAAATGCACTAGCAGAATGGGCTGTGGCCAAAGTGGCCAACAATAGAATGTATTTTATTATTTTTATTTTTTTCATTGTCTTACTTCTTATTTACAAAAGACAATCTAAATCAAGCGCGCGCAAGAGTCAAAGAGAATGAGAATAAAGTGGTAGATTCTTCGGTTGATTCACAGATTTAGCGCTTAAAAGCTCATATCTTGGGCGATCTGCATTAAAAATTTCAGCTGCATAGGCTTTTACATCCTCAAGCGTTAATGCGTTTAAAGAATCCAGCAGGCGTTGCTGCATATTAAACTGGTGATCGCCATTGCCAATAGCAAGCCATAAACGTTGTGAACGTAAACGCAAGTTTTTGTCTTTTTCGGCAATATGCGTTGTTAGCCCATATTTTTGTTGCAGCCAGGCTTGCTCTGTTAGTTCATCAATGGTTGATAAATACTGACTGATGAACACATTATGCCTGTGTAGTAACATGCTTGGTTCAAATTTAGGTGACTGAATATAAAAAGCAATTCCGGCACGAGTATTAAAGGGCGCATAACCGGCACCGACCAAATAACCCAATTGTTGTGTGGTGCGTAGTTCATTGAAATAATCTTGATTAATTAAGTGATTAAGCGCCATCATTTTTACTTTTTCATCAACATCATCGCTTAATGCTTGGTAGTAAATCACCATGGCATTATCGCTACAAGCGAGTTCTAATTCGTAACGAGTCACTTTAGTAATTTCAAAGAGTGGGCGCTTTAAATCTTCTATAACTGCTGACTTTTTAAGGTGTAGTGCCACCTTTTTCTGAAACTCAAGGGCTTCACTTTGCTGCCAATTGCCATGTAAAAAAGACTCAACATGAAGTGCATTAAAAAACGCCTGTCTAAACTCATTAAACTGATGAAAACAGGTATCTTTAAGTGCATTTGCTAACTCGTCAGGCTGTGGGTTCCACGGCATTATCTTAGCGCCTAATATACTAAAGAGCTCACTAACAGGTTTATTTTGGTTACTATTGCGCCAATGCCTTACCAGTTGCTTTTTATATTCAGCAAAGCGTTTAGCACAAATTTTTACGTTAAATAGTGCATCAATTAGTTGATCAACCAGCTCAAGTTGGCTTGAAGATAGCCCCGCAGTATGCAAGGTTAAGCCACCTTGGTGAGAGGTTAAGTGATAACTTAAGCCCGCGAGCTCAGCTGGATAAAACTGTTCGCCAACACTATCCATAAACAAATCAGAAAACAATCGAGTCAATGCCATATGCTTTACATCTTTAACTGCAAAGTCAGAGTCCATGGCTAAATAAAAATGCCCTTTGGCCACTCTGAAGGTGGCATCTTGTTTAAACCAAAAGTCAAAGCCAGCTTCTTTTACCAGCAACGTTGGATGAGCTTGCTGCGACTCTATTGGATATAAAACAACATCTTTAGCTAAATAAGGATTTGCGTTAGGTAATAACATTTCACCCTGTGGCTGACTAATTTGTGCCAACGCTTCGAGCCAATGCAGTGACAATTTTTCAATTTTATACGGTGTGTTATACCAAGCAGCTGTGTGTTCAGGCTCTACACCCGGATGAATCAGCACTAAACGCATATTGTGAGGGGTTAACCATTGCATTGCCATTTCATGAGTGGTGGCTTTAAAGCCTTCCATTAAATAGTCGCCCTGTAAGTAATTAACTTCATCGTAATGTTGCATGTTAATACTTAAGTTACTGACCCAGTCAATCAGTCGAGATTTTTCTTGGTTATCAAATGCGATCTGTAGCAGTTTTTGTTTATCTTGATACAAGCGAGGCAGTTTGTTGATGTTGTTATTTATTAGGCAAATGTATTCAAATACCATTTCAATAATGTCTTCGTAGTATTCAATGCCTTCATCGGTCAGCGCCATGCTAATATTAAAATCTTTAAAGTTACTACCGTTGATGCCACCTCCGGCAGAAAGAGCATTGATCCAACCTTGTTCTTTAAGCACAGAATACAACGAGCCTTGCCCTTCGTACCCTAGTAAATGGGCAATAAAACTAACTGTTTTATGACGGTAAAAATCGTCTATGTTTGGCATGGCAAAGCTAATAATCAGCTTTTGTACGTGTTTATGTGGCTCTATATGAAGCAACTTACCTAAGTCTTGGCTGCGATAAAGCGGCGCTTCTATAGGTGGTTTTAATTTACCTTGTTTGCCTTTAATTTGGCAAAAATGCTGAGTTGCCCATGCTTCTAGTGTATCTAATGATTCATTGGCACAAATCACTAGAGTCATCCATTGAGCTTGGTAATGCTGATTAAAAAAGTCACGTAATTCATCACTAATACAGCGTTGTCTATCGGCTAATGTTTGTAGGTTGCCTACAGAGAACTTAGCAAATGGATGTGCAGGGTTAACAGTTTCTTTATGCACTTGATATATACGTCGGCCATCGTCTTTAATCTTTAATTTAAACTCAGCCTCAATGGCATTTCGTTCTTTTTCGGTTTCTGCGGGATCCAAGCTGGGCGCTATAAAAAAACGGCTAAATTGCGCTAATGCCGATTCAATATGATTGTTATTAATATCAAAAAAGTAGCAGGTATGCTCCGTGCCAGTCCAAGCATTGGTGTTACCACCAGATTGAGAGACAAAATTATTAAAACTACCGGATTCAGGATACAGATCAGTGCCTAAAAACAACATATGCTCTAAAAAATGCGCTAAGCCCTGCCTATCAAGAGGATCGTCAAAGTGACCAGTGTTAACGGCCATAGAGGCTGCCGCTTTTGCTGAGTCCTGATCGCGCACTAAAAGCACTTTTAGACCATTGTCCAGTGTTAGTGTGCGGTAAGCTCTGTTATCATTGGTGCTGATTTTCAAATGATGCTCCTGAAACTAAACGTATAATTGTTAACAACAGATGATAACTTCAGGAATGCGACGCTATTTACCTGAACATCATGAAAGAACTATTTTAAGAAAATAAATAGGTTTGAGTTATTAATATAGCGGAAATTCGAGCAAATTGGCTACTGTTTTATATTCTTTAATTGGTTGATTTTTTATGAAAACAATCTTGATAATGCGTCATGGTGAAGCAATACCTATGCAGGCTGATGATGTCAGTAGAAGTTTGACTTCTATGGGTCAGCAACAAGCTGAAAAAATGGGGCTATGGTTGCAAAAAATGCACGCTCCCAGTGGCTTGTTAGTTAGTCCTTATGTTAGAGCGCAGCAAACCGCTGAGGCTGTTAAAAAAAGTAATCGTTTTTTATTTGAAGAAACCTGTCACGATATTATTCCTGAAGGGAACCCTCAGGTTGCAGCAGATTATTTAGAAACGTTAATTGCCCTCCACCCAGAATGCGATACCTGGCTGGTTGTTGCCCATATGCCTATGGTGAGCTATTTGGTTGACCAACTATGCGCGGGTAACATGCCAATTTTTAACACCGGTGCAGTTGCCCAAATTAGTTATGATGAAGCGAGCCATAAAAGTGATTACATCACCATAAATGCGCCAGCTAATGTAACCGTATAAACTACGAACCTCCCCAGCTTAAAGCCTGACGATAAAACGTGGTTAGGCATTTATCTAAAGTAAAATGGTTAACCACACACTAAAACTCAACACACTTAATACTGTAGATAAAACCACTGCACTGGCAAGGGTATCTTGGTGTTGTTTTATTTGGCATGCAATTAAATAGGCATTAACGCCTAATGGTGATGCACTTAATAGCACCAGTACTTTTAGCAGTGACTCATTAAGTGTAAATACGTGTGTGCCTAGCAATAATACCAAGGCAGGTAATATGACTAATTTTAATAGACTGGCAATGGCCGCTGCTTGCCAGTTATCGCTAATTTTATAAAAAGCTAAGTTAGCGCCCAATACAAATAACGCACAAGCAATAGCTGGTTCGGCTAAAAGCGCTAAGCCCTTAGTTAAGTCAGCAAATAAAGTAATCCCTGCCAAATTAACCAATAAACCAGTGCTAATACTTAACACCACTGGATTGAGTAGCATATTTTTGGAAAATGCTGACCAAGAAAACACATGACTAGCGCTGTTTGCACTAATTAAAAAAGTAAGGGTGAACAATAATGCGCTATGAAAGGTAATGATCATAAAAATAATGCCCATCATTTGCTCGCCTAATGCGGCAATAATAATAGGTAACCCCACCAATACAGTATTGGAATAGCTACTGCCAAGAGCAAACACGCTATGGCGTTCGTATTGAAGTTTTTTAGAGAGAATGTAGCGGTCAATAATTAGGGCAAAAAGGTAAATTAAAATAACCGGAATGTAAAAACTTAAAAAGCCATTTAAGCTGACACTGGTTTGTAAGTCTGCTTTGGCCATATTTAAAAATAAAAAGCTCGGCACACTAATATAAAAAGTAAACTTACTTAATCCAGCTATATGGATACGCTCTAAAAAGCCACTGCGGCTAGCAATGTAGCCACATAGCACAATAAATATCAGCGGGAATATAATCGAAAATATATGCACTAAAAGGCTCTTGTTGATTAGCGTCTAAACTCATCACTTTGCGGTAAATTAATTAATATCAGTACCGCACCTTTACCGCCATATTCGAGCGGTGCTTGATGCATAGCAATAACATCGGGGTGTTGCACTAAGTATTGCGGCACTTTATGCCTGAGGATATGGCCGCCAATTCCGTGTACAACACAGGCGCAGTAATAATGCTTTTTTTTACACTCATGAATAAGCCCTGCGAGTTCATCTTTGGCTACTTCTTTATTTAAGCCATGCAGGTCTAGAGTTAAATCAGGTATAAAATCCCCTCGACGAAGTTGTTTCGCTAAAAAACGATCCTGACCCTGTTGCACATAATTAACAGTACCGTTAGTGTCTATATCTGGCACATATTCATCAGAAAAGAAAAATTCTGATTGTTGTTGCTTTTTTTGCTGGGCAAATTGCTTCGCTTGTGACACTTTAGGTTTATTACTAAAACGGTGAGTGTCTTGTTTGAACACGCGCGCACCGCTGATACTTTGACGAAACAAGTCAATGTCATCAGGACTAATTAGGCTGTTTGAGTGGGGATCTTTTTTCATAGCGGCAGTCTAAACAAAAAAGTGGTAAAAATCGAGTAAAAAGGTGTGATACCCAAGCAGCTTTGAGGTGCATAGTGCAGCGCCAATAAGGTTAATTTAAAAGCGATTTATACTGCGTTATTGATTTGAACAACAGAGTGACTATTACACTTGCAATCAATGCCTTGTTTAAATTACCTTTAATTCTAACTGTCACTCGCACCTAGAGGTGGCTTGGGTATACAATAGGGCAATCATGGGGCCCATAGTTGTGCCTCGATTGAGTTTATTTTTTGAAAGTAGCAGGCAGATAATACTGATGAGTGAATTACTAATAGAAGAAGCAACCCTGGATGAAGCTGTTGCAGAACTTTCAACCTTACATGATTGGCTTCGTTGGACGACAAGTCAATTTGCAAGTAGCGGTATTTTCTTTGGTCATGGCACCGATAACGCATGGGATGAAGCGGTAAGTTTGTTATTACCAGCACTTAGCTTGCCAATTGATGCACCCAAAGAGCTGATGCATGCCCGTTTAACTAGCACTGAAAAAAACCGTTTAGCAGGCTTAATTGCCGAGCGCATTAACGATTTTACCCCAGTTCCATACCTGACCAACATTGCATGGTTTGCCAATATGCCATTTTATGTGGATGAACGTGTATTAATTCCTCGCTCGCCTTTTGCTGAGCTTATTAATAATCGTTTTACACCTTGGCTAGAGCAGCCAGAGTCAGTAGGGCGTATTTTAGATTTATGTACGGGATCGGGTTGTATTGCGATTGCATTGGCACAAGCATTCGAAAATGCGCAAGTTGATGCGGTTGATATATCCTATGAAGCGCTTGAAGTGGCTGATATCAATATCACCGATTACCAACTAAGTGAGCGCGTATTACCGATCCAGTCTGACGTATTCAGTGGTGTGCCTGGGCAAAAATACGACTTAATCGTAGCAAACCCACCGTACGTTGATGCTGAAGATATGGCTGATTTACCACGTGAATTCCATCACGAGCCAGAGCTTGGGTTAGCATCGGGTCACGATGGCCTTGATGTAACACGTACTATTTTAGATCAAGCTAGTGAGCATCTAACAGATAACGGTTTGTTATTTGTCGAAGTAGGTAACTCTATGGTACATATGGATGCACTGTATCCAGGCGCACCATTTGAATGGATTGAGTTTGAACAAGGCGGATTAGGGGTGTTTGTTATTAGCAAGCAACAACTAGATGCCTACTTTGCACAGTAATTATTAATACTAGCCATTCATCCCAAATGGCTGGGTAACACTATAGCCGAGATAATTCTCGGCTATAAGTCATTAGGAATGAGGAAAGTTAATGGCAGGTAATAGCATAGGGCAGTTATTTAAAGTGTCCACCTTTGGCGAAAGCCACGGCGTTGCATTAGGCGGCGTTGTGGATGGCACGCCAGCAGGCCTTGAGATAACAGAGGCCGACATACAACACGATTTAGATAGACGAAAACCAGGGCAAAGCCGCTATACCACGCAGCGCCGTGAGAGCGACCAAATTAAAATTTTAGCGGGTGTTTTTGAAGGTAAAACCACCGGTACCAGCATTGGTTTATTAATTGAAAATACCGATCAACGTTCACAAGATTATGGCAAAATTAAAGACGTGTTTCGTCCAGGTCACGGTGACTATACCTACTGGCATAAGTACGGCCTGCGCGATTACCGTGGTGGTGGCCGCTCATCTGCGCGTGAAACCGCTATTCGAGTTGCCGCAGGCGCCATTGCTAAAAAGTATTTAAAACAGTTTCATGGTATTGAAGTTAAAGCATGCTTGAGCCAATTAGGGCCAATAAAAGCCGAAAACTACGATTGGGATGAAGTGGAAAATAACTTATTTTTCTTCCCAGATACAAGTAAGCTTGAAGCACTTGATGAATATATGCGCGAGCTAAAAAAACAAGGCGACTCAGTGGGTGCTAAAGTAAAAGTAGTGGCTAAAAATGTACCAGTTGGATTAGGTGAGCCAGTATTTGATAGGCTAGATGCCGAACTTGCACATTCATTAATGAGTATTAATGCTGTTAAAGGCGTTGAAATTGGTGATGGCTTTGATGTAGTCGAGCAAAAAGGCTCAGAACATCGTGATGAGTTAACCCCTGATGGGTTTACCTCAAATCATGCCGGCGGCGTGCTTGCAGGTATTTCAACGGGGCAAGATATAATCGCATCAATTGCGCTTAAACCGACATCGAGCATTACTATTCCCGGTAATAGTATTAACACCGAAAATGAAGCGGTTGAGATGATCACCAAAGGTCGTCACGATCCTTGTGTAGGAATTCGTGCTATTCCGATTGCTGAGGCTATGATGGCCATTACTTTAATGGATCATTTACTTCGTCAACGCGGTCAAAACCCACATGTACACCACGAACATGGGCCAATTAAAGGCGCTATTTAAGCGCCTTACGTTTAAAACTATACTAAACGGGCAATAGCGCGTTTAGTATATACAGGCTATACATCTTTATTGCCGCTCAATAATTTAAATGTGCTCAGCGCACCTAAAAATAAGAGAGCTGTTATTATGCAAAAAAACAATCAAGCTTCCATCTCACAAACTGAATATAAAGCCACCATAAAACGGCTCGAAGAGTTTAGCCGCTTTACCGATAGCAGCATTGGTATTCCGTTTACTAAATTTAAATTTGGTGTAGAGTCGTTGATTGGGCTTTTACCTGTGATGGGTGATTTAGCAGGGCTTATTTTGTCTGGCTATGTACTAATTGAAGCGCAGCGCTTAGGTGTTAGCAAGCGAGTAAAAAGCCGTATTATTATAAATATGTTGATTGATTTTGTTGGCGGGCTCATTCCATTTTTTGGTGATATTTTTGATGCCATGTTTAAAGCAAATACGCGTAACACCCGCATACTTAAAAAACATTTAACAGATAAGCTAACCACAAACCCATAAACATTATTAGTTTAAAATGTGTAATTAGCCCTGTTATTAACTATTTATTTGGCATCAAAAAAGTACTTAGCGAGTATTTCTTTTTGTTGACCAAACTGATCAGATACTCCAATTCCAATCCCAATTATTTCCCCTTGTGCCTGCGGTGGCTCAGCGTGCAGTGCTTTTTTTACTAACGCTAATGCTGGGCTTTGTTCATTCGCGAGTAGTGTTAAATGCGGCTGAAAATTCTGAAATACATTAGGGCTGCCATAACGTTCAAAAGCCACAAGTTTATTAGGGTAATGCTTTACCCAGCTAGGCACTGGTGCTTGATGATCGCGAAGCGGCTCAAGCTTGAGGGTAACCTCATCGGCTAAGCGTTGTAACTGATATGATTTTTCTAAGTTTATAAATGCCCAATTACTTGGTGATACACTAAATCCATTGGCTTTTATCTCAAACGACTGATGCTCTTTTACAATGCGCTCAACCATTTGCTTAATTTCGTTTTGTGCTTCAAGTGGGTAATCCGTTAAATACAAGGTGGCGTGTACGGGTAACCCTTGTTGGTAAAACGTAGTAATTTGGTGCGAGGCCAATTCATTGCTGGTGTTAGCGACTAGCTCAACAATAGGCTTAGAGGGAATAGCAAATACGTTAATACTTATGCTTTTTGCATAACTGCTGGCAGAAGTAGCCAACAGTGTTAAAAAAGTAAAAGAGATAAATAGCCACGACAAAGAGCTGTGTTGTTTAACCATAAGAGTGAGTCAATTCAGGTTTTTGGTTGGTGTATGGTAAGCGTAATTAAGCGTTCAGTAAATAAAGTATGGTAAGGAAGCCTTAATTAATGCATCGCTAATTTTTTACTTTGTAGATAAAAGTACGTACAATTCGCTTCGTTTTTAGTGTGCTTTATACTAATTTTATCTGTCTTTAAAGCATCGGGTTCAAACGAGTATACGAAGTATTTATGCACCAAGTAGCTGATCTAATGTCTATTTTCGAACACACTTTTTACCAAAGCTATAACACGCGTTTGGTAAAAGGTGAGCATGAGCCTATTTACATTCCCGCAAATGATACAACTCCATATCATCAAATTGTGTTTGCCCATGGTTTTTATGCCAGTGCACTACATGAAATAGCTCATTGGTTAGTGGCAGGCTCGCAACGCCGTTTAAGTGAAGATTATGGTTATTGGTATTGCCCTGATGGGCGCGATGCTACACAGCAAGCGGAGTTTGAATCAGTAGAGGTAAAACCTCAAGCAATAGAGTGGGCATTGAGTGTGGCTGCTGGGTTTGATTTTAACGTATCGGTAGATAATTTAAATGGTGAGCAAACTTGTCGATTTGCGTTTCAATCACGTGTTCATGCAAAGTTATTAGAGTTGTTGCAAAACGGGTTTAACCCAAGAACAACCTTACTATTAAAAGCACTGTGTAAATTTTATAACACCACGTGGCCATTACATGCTGCGCAGTTTTCATGGCATTCTCCCGAGGAGTTAAAAGATGCAGTTTAAGTTAGGATTGATTGTAAATCCGGTCGCAGGGCTCGGTGGTAGTGTTGCGCTTAAGGGCAGTGACGGTGAAGACACCGCTGCTAAAGCCATCGCATTAGGTGCAGAGCCTAAGTCAAATAGCCGCACTAAAGCTGCACTTGAAGTGCTGGTACCTCATCAATCAAACATTACTATTTATACTGTTAATGATGAAATGGGGGAGCAAACAGCAAAAGCGTTGGGCTTTAATACGCAAGTGGTTTATCAAAGTAACTCACCCACAACCAGTGACGATACTGAGGCTGCAGCTCGTTTATTACAGCTACAAGGTGTTGATTTAATCTTATTTGCTGGTGGCGACGGAACGGCGCGCAATATTTGCCATGCTGTAGAAGACTCTGTACCCGTATTGGGCATTCCTGCTGGGTGTAAAATTCATTCCGGCGTGTATGCCATAACGCCAAAAGCCGCAGGCCGTGTAGTTGAAATGCTGGTAAAAGGTGAGCTGGTAACATTAAGCGATGCTGATGTGATGGACATTGATGAAGTGGCTTTTCGCCAAGGAACAGTAAAAGCAAAACGTTATGGTGAAATGCAAGTGCCAAGTGAAGTGCGCTATGTACAAGCGGTTAAAAATGGCGGTAAAGAAACTGACGAGCTGGTGTTAGCAGATATAGCTGCTTATGTCGTTAGTGAAATGGATGCCGATATCCTCTATGTCATGGGTAGTGGCTCTACCGTTGGCGCAGTGATGGAAGAGATGGGGCTTGAAAACACCTTACTCGGTGTTGATCTCGTTGAAGATCAAGCTTTAGTAGGGCAAGACCTAACAGCCCAGCAACTTCTTGAACTTACCAAAGAACGTAAAACAAAATTAGTGATCACTCTAATTGGCGGTCAAGGGCATATTTTTGGTCGAGGCAATCAACAACTCAGTCCTGCGTTAATTAAAGCGATAGGCCGCGATAATATTATTGTGGTGGCTACTAAAACAAAATTACAGGCTTTAAATGGCCGACCGCTGATTTGTGATACCGGCGATAGCAAATTAGATGATGAATTAAGCGGTTATATACGTGTAACCAGTGGGTTTAACGACCATATTATGTATGCAGTAGGTCATCAAGATGGGCTGCACCCAGAGGAGAAGTAACACATGAGTTTAGTAAATTACATAGATGCTGCGCAGCAATATTTTGATGATTTAGTGATAAAAGCCACCGATGACGAGTTATTTGCTGGCGGTTATTTACGCGGCCACTTTGATTTAGCCGTAGGTTATGCACAAGTTGAAGAGTTAAATCTAGAAATTGCAGAACTAAACGACACGGTTGAAAAAAGCTTAGTAAAAGCTTATCGCAATGGCGAACTTAATGAAGATGATAAAGCACTCGTAGTAAGAATATGGGATGAAGTAAAAGCACTTGCATAAGCTTTTTTTATTCATTAAAAATAGCGCGGCTACTGAGCCGCGTTTTTTTGTGCCTAAAAAAGAACTTGTTTATTCAGTTAAAATTTACCTCATTCCTTAGATACGCTAAAGTAGCACAGTCTAAATTCTAGGGAACAAGTGAAATGAATAACAATAATGATGCGACAATGCCAACTGGCATAGTTGCGCGATTTTTAAATTTTGTTGAGCGGGTAGGTAATAAGCTTCCTGATCCAGCAATTATCTTTTTGTTTGCCATGTTATTAATCTGGTTTTTGTCTTGGTGGTTTTCAAGCGTCACATTTGATGCAATAGATCCTCGTACTGGCGAAGCCATTATCATTAATAACATGCTTGCCAGCGATTCGTTGGCCACTTTTTTATCTTCTATGGTAAAAACTTTCACCGGTTTTGCGCCACTGGGTGTAGTACTGGTTGCTATGCTAGGTGTAGGCGTTGCAGAGCATTCGGGCTTTATTAATACCGGCCTTAAATTAATGCTCAAAGTAACGCCTAGAAAATTACTAACACCCTCAATTATTTTGGTAGCTATTGTGAGCCATACGGCTACCGATGCAGGGTATGTGCTGGTTATTCCACTTGCTGGGGTAATATTTTTTGCAGCAGGTCGTCATCCGCTTGCCGGTATTGCAGCGGCATTTGCTGGGGTAAGTGGTGGCTTTGGTGCTAACTTTATTCCATCTGGAATTGACCCATTACTGCAAAGCTTTACGCAAAGTGCAGCACAAATTATTAATCCAACAATGAGCATTAACCCGCTTAATAACTGGGGCTTTGCTTCAGCATCAAGCTTATTTATTGTGATGTTAGGTTGGTATATCACCGATAAAATTATTGAACCACGTTTAAAAAATTCACCAGTTGATGGCGAAACTCAAGACCTACCAGCATTTGAAGATGCCCGTAGTGACGAAAAGCGCGCCTTTCTTATTGCCAGTAGCGTAATGATTGCAGGTATTGCATTATTAGCGTATGTATCTGCACCCGCTGATTCAGCGATGCGCAGCAGCGATGGTTCTTTAACAAACTTTAGTTCACCATTAATGCAATCAATAGTGCCGCTAATCTTCTTATTATTTTGGATCCCAGGCGCAGTATATGGTTTTACCGTAGGCACCTTTAAAAGCTCTAAAGACATGATAGACGCGATGAGCAAAGCCATGAATGGTATGGCGTATTACATTGTTATGGCATTCTTTTGTTCATTATTTATTGCTGCATTTAGTAAATCAAACCTAGGTGCTTTACTGGCAATTGAAGGGGCTCAAGTATTAAAAGCAATGGAGTTACCAAGCTCTGTGACGGTTGTGGGCATTATTTTCCTAACTGGTTTTGTAAACTTGTTTGTTGGTTCAAGCTCGGCTAAGTGGGCACTATTAGGTCCGGTATTTGTACCTATGCTAATGCAGCTCGGTATTTCGCCAGACTTAACGCAAGCAGCGTACCGTGTGGGAGATTCTAGCTCTAATATTATCACCCCGCTAATGCCATACTTCCCGCTGGTGGTGGTGTACTGTCAAAAATACGTTAAAGGCACAGGCATAGGTACGCTTATCGCGATGATGCTACCGTATTCAATCGCCTTTATGATCGGTTGGAGTATCTTCTTGCTAGGCTACTGGGCACTCGGTATCCCATTAGGACTTGATGCCAGCTACGTGTATCCCGCTGTGGCGCCTTAACTTATATCTTGATTCATAAACCTCACTCACTCGAGTGAGGTTTATATAAAAGTGCTGTAATATTCAAAGTAAGTCTAAGTTATCTTTCTAAATCTCTCACTATATAACCAAACAAACTAGCCTCACCAAAAATATAAACATAATCGTTTTTGTTATTCATTATTGTAGACTTATCATCGTACCACCTAAAATCATGAGTTTCGTTTGTTTTAGGATCTTTAAAATATAAACGAGTACAATTATCTTCATAATCAGAACCACACTTTTGTACATCAGTTAGGATATATTCCTTATACCAATAGTCGCCTTGCGTGTAGTAAGCCCATAATTTAATGGGGGCAGAGAATAAAAAATAGAGACTTGCATAGATTAACAAAGGGATTAATGGGTACGCGAATATTAATGATAATTTCGTTTTTGTATCTGAAAAACTATATTTAAGATGCTTCCTGTATTTACTGCAGCGTCTATATTTATTGAATACAAGTATATTTAAATAGATGAATGATGCGCCACAAATAATAGGGAATGCTATAAAGAAAATAACGTCGTATATTTCATTTGTGATAAATGGTGGATCTGTAAAGTCCATTAAAATAGGAATAATGATGCATAATAAAATAGGTAACATTATTACTACAAAGAGTAAGTTATCGTAATTTCTTTTCAATTTTTAATTCGTCCATGAATTATAGCCTTTGCTTAGTTTACATAAATTTTATTGTTTTAAAAATCAAAGAAAACATGTTTATACACATTAATTAATCTGAGTTTTGGATAATTAAGCTATCTCAAGCAGCTTTTTTAACGCTAATTGCGTTGAACTTACTTACAATAGGCTAGCTATTGACGCGTAATTTCGCCTTGTTTTTACTGCAATCTCTGGTTAGAGAAAACAAACAAAATATTTTTAATTCAATATGTTAGTTAAGTACCTAATACTGGCTTGCGGCTTCGAGTTACGAAGATTAAGCTGACCTGATACCTGAATTTCAGACACAAAAAAACCTTGGCACTTTCGTGGCAAGGTTTTTTTACTAAAGAGTCGTTGCTTACTTAGCGGTGAAGCTAACTGGGCGACGTTCTTTACGAGGGCCGCTACGCTTATCAGGGCGTTGGCCATCTTTATTAAAGCTACGCTTCTTGTCACCAGCAGGGCGTTCAGAACGCTCGCCGCGTGGCTCAGAAGGGCCTTGATCTTGTGTTAATGTCATACCCATTGGGCGTTTACAGATAAACACTTTTTGGAAGTGATCAAGTACATCTTTAGGCATGTTTTGCGGTAATTGTACCGTACTGTGACTGTCGTGAAGACGAATGTCACCAATAAACTTGCTTGAAATGTCTGCTTCGTTAGCAATTGCACCAACAATGTTCTTAACCTGAACACCATGCTCACGACCTACTTCGATACGGTACGTATCCATAGGGCCTGCATCACGGCTATTACGCTCGCGAGGTTTACGCTCAGCGCGCTCACCGCCACGTTCGTTACGACGGCCACGGTCACCACGATCATTACGGTCGTTGCGAGGGTTGCGTTCGTTACGCTCACGCGGTTGAATCTTAACTTCTTCAACTTTAATTGGCGATTGTTGCTGTGCTAAACACAGTAATGCACCCGCTAAGTCTTCAGGAGCAAGCTCAAGTTTTTGTGCCATGTTGGCAGCCACTTCGTTAAAGAAAGTAATATCTTTGTTTTCAAGTGCAAGCGTAAGCTTTTCTTGAAGCGCATTAATACGTTTCTCTTCAACAACTTTAGCTGTTGGTAATTCAACTTGTGCGATTTCAGATTTAGTATGACGAATGATATTTTTAAGTAAATAACGCTCGTTATGCTTAACGAAAAGAATCGCTTTACCAGTACGACCAGCACGACCTGTACGGCCGATACGGTGAACGTAGGCTTCAGAATCTTGTGGAATGTCGTAGTTGATAACTAAGCTTAAACGGTCTACATCAAGACCACGTGCCGCTACGTCTGTTGCAATAACAACGTTTAGCATGCCGCTTTTTAAACGATCAACTGTGCGCTCACGCGCTTGCTGGTTCATGTCACCGTTAAGCGGCGCAGCAGAAAAACCTTCGCGCTCTAATAACTCAGCTAGTTGTACTGTATCGTTACGTGTACGTACGAAAACAATAGCACCTTCATATTGTTCTGCTTCTAAGAAACGGACAATGGCTTTGTTTTTATGTACGTGTGCATTCCAAAACACTTGCTCTACTGACGATACAGTTGAGTTGCGTGCAGAAATATGAACCTGTTCAGGATTGTTCATATATTTGCTGCTGATGTTTTGAATTTGCTTAGGCATAGTCGCAGAGAAAAGACATGTTTGCTTTTCACGCGGCGTTTTTTCCATGATGTTTTCAACATCATCGATAAAGCCCATACGTAGCATTTCATCGGCTTCATCAAGTACAAGTGCTTGTAAAGCATCAAACTTGATAGTGCCACGGTTTATGTGATCGATTAAACGACCCGGTGTAGCAACAATAATCTGTGCGCCACGACGAAGTGCGCTCAACTGGATGCTGTAGCTCTGGCCACCATATAGTGCCAGTACTTCAACACCACGAGTGTGTTTTGCATATTGTTCAAATGCCTCAGCTACTTGGATCGCAAGCTCACGGGTTGGTGTGAGTACAAGGATCTGTGGCTGTTTCACAGACGGGTCAATATTATTTAGTAATGGCAGTGCAAATGCTGCTGTTTTACCTGTACCCGTTTGTGCTAGTCCCAGTACGTCCTTTCTTTCTAGCAATAACGGTATACATTGAGCTTGGATTTCAGATGGTGTCTTGTAACCCAACTCTTCAACTGCCTTTAAAATTGCAGGAGAAAGATTTAGAGATTCAAACGTGACTGGTTCTGACATTAATACGCCTCAACGAATTTAAAGAGGCGCGCATTGTATAGGAAATACGAGGCAAATGCTTGTATAAATTACAACTAATTTATATGTGTTTGATGTTGGTCGAAATTTAACCAGCCCAAGTTGTGCGTTAATTAAGCTGGTTAACAATATACCTACAAATTTACTGGTAAAGGCCTAGGTTTTCTTTGGCGTAGGCTTCAAATTCTGTAAAACCACCAATGTGTGTTTGGTCTACAAAAATTTGTGGCACAGTCGGGCATGGCTTGCCTGCAGACTTTTCTAAATCTTCTTTACTGATGCCTTCTTTGATGATGTCGATGTAGCGGTATTTAAAATCATCGCGGTCATTAGCAAGTTGCTCTGCAACATCTTTAGCGCGAACACAAAAAGGGCAGCCTTCACGGCCAAAAATTACTGTTAACATAACGCTCTCCTCAAATTAGTTGACCCTAGTGTAACTAATTTCATTATTTATTACAGTGCAAAAAAACGATTATTGTGTTCGCTTTTTTCAGGGCCTGTAAAAAAATAAAAAATATTTTATAAAAAAATCTTGAAATAAAATTGTCCGCCCATAAATAGTTATTTGAGGACGCCTGATGGGTCTTCATTTAAACAGAACTATTTGAAAATTATATTATTAATTAAATTTTGCCGTTACTTGTTCAAACGAAAAGTGGCAGCAATATATCGCTTAAATATGAGGATATTATTATGCGTACAGTAGATTTATCACCCCTATACCGTTCATTCATTGGTTTCGATCACTTAGCATCATTAATGGATGCCGCTGCACGAACTGACAAGCAGCCAAGTTTTCCTCCATACAACATCGAAGCGCTTGATAAAGACAAATACCGTATCACTATGGCAGTTGCTGGATTTAGTGAAGACGAGTTAAGCCTACAATCTGAAAACAACACGTTAGTTGTATCGGGCACTAAAGCAGGTAAAGAACAAAACGATGAACGTAAATTCATTCATCAAGGCATTGCCGAGCGCAACTTTGAGCGTAAGTTCCAGTTAGGTGACCACGTTAAAGTACTTGGCGCAGACCTAGCCAACGGCTTACTGAGTATTGATCTTGAGCGTGAGATCCCAGAAGCGCTGAAGCCGCGAAAAATTGAAATTGGCTCAGGCAATATGCTAGAAAGTAAATAGCTTAGATAGCACACGTATTTTCCCTGTGAAAAGCCGCCATTTGGCGGCTTTTTGCGTTGTTAGTCTTTTAAATCTATTTGCATTTGTTTTAAAGCGTTAATTTTATCTATTGCAACTTGTAGTTGTTCTTGTGAAAGCTTTTTTTGTCGGCCTTTAGCAAGTAAGTCTTCAAGCTTTAATATTTTGGCTTTTGCAGCAATAACAAAACGTTGTTCTAGCTGTTTTTGCTGTTCAAGATGGAAATCTTGATATGCCTGGTGATTATTTAAATCACCACTGTACTGAGCCACTGGCTGAGTATTTTTTACTATGTTAGGTAAATAGGCCACAGAGGTTATTGTTGGCAAGGGGGGAGGACTAGTGTTACTAATTGTAGCCGTTTTCAATTGCGTGCTTTCCAACTCTTGAGTCATGTCATCAGCTGTCAGCTCAAGGGACGTTGTTTGCTTGACACTTTTAGCTTGGTCAAGGCCATCAATATTCTCTATTGTTGGTTTGCTAGTATAATGAGTGAAAAGTGTGTAAATACCAACACAAGCTAAAGCAATGACAGAAACGAAATTTTTTTTACTCATAAAATTACTCCCGTCTTATTTTGCCACTTGAGCCAGTTATTTTCATACTGTTGTGCCGCTTTTTGTTTTGCGATGGCCTTTGTTGCTTGGTATCGAACGGTTTCATCTTCTGGCAAAAAGTAATCAAACTGATGCTCATAACTGTGTATCACCACCCATTCACCACTAGGTGTACGTATAACAGCGGAAATGGTGTTTTCTTTAGTTGTGAACGCAAGTTGTACAACCCAACTACTTTTGTTTTTGCGGTTTAATTCACTATTGTATTGAGCATATATATCTTGTTTTCCTGATATTACTAATGCTTGTTCAAGTGATTTGTTATCCGCCAACGTGCGAAAGTCTACAGCATTGGCTCGATTAGCAAATTGAGCTCCGTGGGCTTTTACCTGACTTAAAAATTTAAACTGCGATTTATTTGCTTGATAAAACGCTTTAATTTCGCTTTTGTTTACTTGTTGCTCTAGCTTTTCAAGAACAGGGCTCTGCATGTGCATCATTGTATTTATGCCTAGCCAGCTTTGAATGGAGGGTCGCAAAATATCTCCTTTAGCTATTTCATACAGATGTTCAATATCAATATTCTGTTTTGCCAAAATCGGTTTGGCTTTTGAAAACGCTATATTGAATTGCCGTTTTTTTATTAATTCACTTTTGAATAGTTCACTATCTCCTCTATGGAGTTTAAAACGTACCTGCATTGATAGTGTATCGATAAATTCATATAAATTAATAGAATTATACAAAATAGGGGTTAAATCGATCTGCTGCATTTTTTTAATCAAGCTTTGCACATATTGACCATTTTTAGGGTAGGGCCCTAATGTGTGTTTAAGCCAATGGCTATCATAAGTGTCAAGCTTTACCTGACTTGACTGTGCCTTTATAGCTAATTGCGAATCGAACAGATTTTTTAAGTAACGTTCAACATGGTATTGAGTACTAAAACCAACGGCAGATTGTCGTTTTATTATTGCAGGTGTTTTTAGCGCTGCTTGTTGTAACAAAAACTGATTCTCATACAGACGAGTTCTAACTTCATTGATTGTAATTTCAGGTTTGTGCTTTAAATAAGCACGATGCATAAAGTTAACTTCATCACTACTGTATTGTGTAAATGAGGCCATTACTAGGGAGTGGTAACACGCCCCTAGTAATGTAATCACTAAAATAGCCATTTTTTTCATTAGCGAGCAACCATGGCGTGGTTCAATAAGTGCACCACCATTGCTATTGCATGGGGCACTACTTGCTTAGCTATATTAAGGCGATCAAAATGATCTTTTGAATTGAGTACAATTCCACCCTGTGCATAAGAAAATGAACCGCCTTGAGTTAATAATGGGCGAACATCTTGGCTATTTTTATCTAAAGGCGAGAACGTTTGCATTGCTTGAGTAACGAGTGATAAATCGTTGAGCTGCTCTTGATCATAGTAATCTTTTACCCAACTTTCCCAGCTAGAGTGGTTAAGGTCTGATGTGGTCCATGTGTGGTGAGGTTGTAATAAATCAGTCGTATGAAATACAAACCCTAATACTTGAGGATTTCCGCTTTGTAAGTAACTTTGATACCAATATTGCCCTAAATTATCGATAGGTTGAAATGGCATTTCTTCAAAGTCATCGTACATAGAATAGGTTGAGTTGCTATCGATTCTGTAGTGAGATTCTGTTACACCATAACTGTTATATTTTGAAGAGTCGGCATTGAACCAACCTGTTTCTCCCCCTTTACCATCATCAAGGTAGTCACCTTTAAGCCAAGCAGATGCAAGATTATCAATAGTGCCCCAAACGGTGAGCTTCTCATAATTATAACCACCAAAATCGTTTCCATGTTGGTCTGCACCTTGGGTATGATTTTGAAAATGCCAATAGCTTGTATATTTAACTATACTTTGCGCTGCTCCCCATACAGGCGCTTGAACACACGAACCTGTAATGGCACCACAGAAAAAGGTGTCTTCAAAGTCATCTACATCATAAGCCGCTTGTCCTAGCAGCTCGGCTAATTCAGAGATTGTCAGATTGTTTTGTGCAGCGTACTGACGTAGGGCAGCATATTCGGTGCTGGCTGGGTGTTGCTGCATATAATTTACGGCATCAAGAACAATACGTTTGTGAGTTTCTTGACTAAAAGCTTGAGCTTGGCTTGTACCGAGTAATAAAAGTGTCGCTGCAATTAATTGTTTTTTCATTTTATTCTCATCATAGTTTGGAGTAAGAGGTGCTATTAAAAAATAAGCTCATTACATTGCCATGACAAATAAATTAAACATTTAATTAACAATATTACCTATTTTGGTACTTTAATATTAACTATCAAGAATGCTGCCGCCAATTGACGGCATTTATATTTAAAGCTTTTCAATATTATTTAAATAGTTGTTACCTTGCTCTAAGGTTGCTTGGCGTAATGATTCATCTTGTTTATCCCAATTACGATAAACCATCCCTATTCGTGGGTTTTTCTCAAGTCGCTCTCGGTGTTTTTGCATAAACTGCCAGTAAAGGCTGTTTAGCGGACACGCATCTTTGCCCACTTTCTCTTTCACTTTGTATTGGCAGCTTTTACAGTAGTCACTCATTTTATTTATATAGTTGCCGCTAGCCGCATAAGGCTTAGTGGCAATGATGCCATCGTCAGCAAACTGGCTCATCCCTCGTGCGTTAGGCATTTCTACCCACTCAATAGCATCAATATAAACACCTAAATACCATTCATCCACTTCATCGGGACTGATGGCGGTTAATAAACAAAAATTACCTATTACCATTAAGCGCTGAATATGATGGGCATACGCGCTGTCTAAGCTTTGTGTTAATGAGTGGCTTAAGCAATTCATTTTTGTTTTACCATTCCAAAAATAACTCGGCAGTGCACGAGTTGCATTAAGCTGGTTTTTGTTGGCGTAATCGGGCATGTTTTTCCAATACACGCCACGCACATACTCGCGCCAACCCAGTACTTGGCGAATAAAGCCTTCAACCTGAGAAATAGATATTTCATCTTGACGTTGTTGGTACTCTTTAACAACACGGTCGATAACATAGCGAGGGGGTAAAATTTTGGCATTTAACGCAAACGATAATCGGCTGTGATAAAAGGTATCCTTATCAGGGCATTGATCTGTCATCGCATCTTGAAATTGACCAAAGCGAGGCAGTAAATGTGCACAAAAATGATCAAGCGCACTTATTGCTTGCTTACGGGTTGTTGGCCAGCTTAATTGCGTGTCTATCTGTCCAAAGTAATTTATTTTATGTTTATCTAAACGCTCAATAATGGCGCTAACATCATTTTTAAATAATTTGGGTTTGGGGATATCGGCTAAATCACTTTTTGAAAACTTATTACGGTTATTGGCATCAAAGTTCCATTGCCCACCGGCAGGTTTGTCATCTTCCATTAAAATATCAAACTGCTTACGCATTGCCCGATAAAAATGCTCCATAGTGACGTGTTTATCTTTTTTAAAGCGTTTATCTATGTCGTTAAATGCTAATAAAAAATGCTCGCTGTCACAGGCATTCACCGTTAACTCGCTATTAGTCGCGAATTCGTGAAGTTGTGTTTTTAAACGGTACTCATCTGGGTATTGATATTCAATAGAGGTGCATTCATGCTGCTTGGCTAAACGCTTTAAAAGAGCGGGTAAGTCATCATCGTCTTTGGTGTCATCTAGCGTGAGATGTAAAACATTGAAGCCAGCATCTTTTAATGCATTAGCGAAGTTTTCCATGGCTTTAAAAAAGGCTGATATTTTTTGCACATGGTGTTTTACATAGTGTGCTTCTTGCATAAGCTCAGCAATAACAAATACGGTGTCGTCTGATTTGTCTTTAAACCACGAATGAGCAGGATTGAGCTGATCACCTAAAATCAATCTTAGTGTGTTGTATTTTTTCATAATTAGCCAAAATTCACTCTTATACGTGATATTTTTAAAAGCGATCTATTTCTTAAAGTATGCTTAACCTGAACTCTGGTTAAGAGGTTTACTAACATATTAAATCAAAAATGATATTTATGTTTATTTTCTCTAGCCAGAGATTTTCAGTGAAAACAAGGCGAAATTACGCGTCAATAGCTAGCCTATTGCAAGTAAATTCAACGCAGTTAGCGCTGAAAATAGCTGCTTGAGATAGATTTATTATCCAAAGTTCAGGTTACCGATAATAGAGCACCGAATGCAATTTAATACAGCGGTTGATTGTAACGATTCAAATTTTATAGCAAACATAGTGTAGGTAAGGCGATAAACTAGGTTGCTTTTTTTATCAACTTATTAGTTATTATGGTTGCTAATTTAGCGGCACATCCTTATAATAGCGGCCATTGTTTAGTAGGTTATAAAATTTACTAACAGCGATATTAAGTTATTAACTTTTTATCTATTGGCGCGGGATGGAGCAGTCTGGTAGCTCGTCGGGCTCATAACCCGAAGGTCGTTGGTTCAAATCCGGCTCCCGCAACCAATCTTAATAGTAGGTTTAAACTTACTACTTTATATCGCGCATTCTAAGTAATGCGCGTTTTGCGTTTAAGCTAATGAAGTTTAATTTGGTCAGGGTACTGACTCGCAACCAAGCTTGGCCCTAGGCCACACAGTTTTTCGTTTTTTGGTGTGACGCCCCGCTTGGTTCGGGGCGTTGTTGTATCTGCACCGTTTGATTTAATGTTTATCGATTAAATCAAAATTTAAACTCAGTATTTTAGGGCTATAAGCCCTTTTTTTGTTTGTATGGAGGATTTTCGTGACAAAACTTGAACAAGATTTAGTAACCATGTTAACGCCTGCGGTAGAAATGCTAGGCTTTGAATTACATGGTCTTGAGTTTGTACAAGCGGGTCGCCATTCTACCTTAAGAGTATACATTGCTCACGAGGATGGAATTTCAGTTGACAACTGCGCAGATGCCAGTCGTCAAATTAGTGCGATTTTAGACGTCGAAGACCCGATTACAAACGAATATGATTTGGAAGTGTCGTCTCCTGGTGTTGATCGTCCATTATTCAAACAAGATCACTACGAGCAGGCGCAAGGAGAGGAAGTACGCGTGCGTACTAAGCTTCCACAAGACGGTCGCCGTAATTTTAAAGGCGACTTAATAGCAGTTAGCAGCGATATGATCACATTATCTAGCGATGGTGCAGAGCATTTAATCATGCTTAGTAACATTGAACGTGCGAACATAATCGCAAAGTTTTAATTCGAGTGCGAAGGAATAGGGCAAGCGAGGCATTACCCATGGCAAAAGAGATATTATTGGTTGCTGAAGCCGTTTCCAATGAGAAAGCGGTTCCAAAAGAAAAGATTTTTGAAGCTCTAGAGTTCGCATTAGCGACAGCGACAAAGAAAAAGCATGATGGTGAAATTGATGTACGTGTTGCAATTGACCGTAAAACTGGCGATTACGATACATTCCGTCGCTGGCAAATAGCTGAAGTATTAGAAGATGGTTCTTTAGAGAATCCATACAGCGAAATCACGTTAGAAGCTGCTCAAGTTGAAGAACCAGACTTGAAAATGGGCGACTACGTAGAAGAGCAGATTGAATCAATTAAATTTGACCGCATAACAACACAAATGGCTAAGCAAGTAATCGTACAAAAAGTACGTGAAGCAGAGCGTGCCTTAGTGGTTGAAGCGTACAAAGATCAGCAAGGCGAGCTAGTAACGGGTGTTGTTAAAAAAGCAACGCGTGATGCAATCGTACTTGATTTAGGTAATAACGCCGAAGCGGTTATTTACCGTGACGACATGCTGCCACGTGAAAACTTCCGCCCAGGCGATCGTATTCGTGGTCTTCTATATGAAGTTAAACCAGAAGCACGTGGTGCACAATTATTTGTAACCCGTTCTAAACCAGAAATGCTGATGGAATTATTCCGCATTGAGGTGCCAGAAATTGGCGAAGAGATGATTGAATTACGTGCCGCAGCTCGTGATCCAGGTTCACGCGCTAAAATCGCAGTTAAGTCTAATGATAAGCGTATAGACCCTGTAGGTGCGTGTGTTGGTATGCGTGGCGCACGTGTTCAAGCGGTATCGTCAGAACTTGGCGGTGAGCGTGTTGATATCGTACTTTACGATGACAACCCAGCACAGTTTGTTATTAACGCAATGGCACCAGCAGAAGTGGCTTCAATCGTAATGGATGAAGACACTCACTCAATGGATATTGCTGTTGAAGCTGATAACTTAGCACAAGCTATTGGTCGTAATGGTCAAAACGTACGTTTAGCAAGCCAGTTAACTGGCTGGGAATTAAACGTAATGACCGTTGATGAAATGCGCGCTAAGAACGAAGCTGAGTCAGATAAGTTAATTAACTTATTTACTGAAAACTTAGATATTGATGACGAGTTTGCGTCATTACTTATCAACGAAGGTTTCTCAACACTTGAAGAAGTTGCGTATGTACCTGCTTCTGAGTTTTTAGAAATCGACGGCTTAGATGAAGAAACAGTGGACGTATTACGTTCACGTGCAAAAGATGCATTAACAACGAAAGCCCTTAAAACGGAAGAAAGCTTAGAAGGCGCTGAGCCTGCTGAAGACTTACTTGCGCTTGAAGGCTTAGAGCGTCATTTAGCATTTGTTATGGCAAGTAAGGGTGTAGTAACACTTGAAGACTTAGCTGAGCAAGGCATTGATGAGCTTGTAGATATTACAGAGCTATCTGCAGAGAAAGCGGGCGAGCTAATTATGGCTGCACGTAATATTTGTTGGTTTGCAGACGAGTAATTTATTAACGGAGGTATTAGAGACTATGGCAGAAGTAAATGTTGAAAAACTAGCCGGTGATATAGGTACAACTGTTGATAAATTGCTACAGCAGTTTTCACAAGCCGGTATTACTAAACAAGCAGGCGATAATGTAACAGAAGCTGAAAAAGCAACGTTACTTGATCACCTAAGCAAGCAACATGGCGGTACTGGATCTGAAGGTCCAGCGCGTATGACATTGCAACGTAAGAGCAAAAGCACATTAAGTGTGACTGGCTCTACGGGTAAAGCAAAGGCTGTGCAAGTTGAAGTTCGCAAAACCCGCACTTACGTGAAAAAAAGTGCTGTTGAGCAAGAGCAAGAACAGCAACGTCTAGCCGCTGAAGAAAAAGCGCGTCTTGAAGAGCAGCAAAAAGCTGAACAAGAAGCCGCAGAATTGAAAGCGAAACAAGAGGCAGAACGTAAAGCGAAAGAAGACGCTGATCGTAAAGCCAAAGAAGAAGCTAAACGCAAAGCAGATGCTGAGCGTAAAGCGAAACAACAGCAGATGACCCCTGAGCAAAGTGCTAAGTCTGAGAAAGATCGCATCGAAGCTGAGCGTCTGCAAAAAGAAGCAGAAGAGGCCGCATTGAAGAAAGCTGAAGAAGAAGCGAAACGTCAAGCAGAAGAGGCAAGAAAGCTAGCTGAAGAGAATTCAGCACGCTGGAAGAAAGAAGAAGAAGAACGTAAGAAACGCGAAGAAACCGCGGATCACCACCTTACGACT
This sequence comes from Pseudoalteromonas sp. Scap25, assembly GCF_013394125.1. Taxonomy (GTDB): domain Bacteria; phylum Pseudomonadota; class Gammaproteobacteria; order Enterobacterales; family Alteromonadaceae; genus Pseudoalteromonas. The sequence goes on from NZ_CP041327.1 coordinate 1,156,851, forward strand.
TCAACTTACGCACGTGAAGCAGAAGATGTAGCAGATGCTCGCGAAGAGCAAGGCTCACGCCGTGCGAAGAAAAAGAAAAAAGCGCCAGCAAAAGATAAATTTGCAGCGTCTAAAGGTAAAAAAGGTAAGCTAAAAGCGCCAGCGTCATTACAGCACGGTTTCCAAAAACCAACGGCTGATGTTAAAAACGAAGTGCGTATTAGTGAAACAATTACAGTTGCTGAGCTTGCGTCACGCATGGCTGTTAAAGGCGCTGAAGTTGTAAAAACAATGATGAAAATGGGTGACATGGTTACGATTAACCAAGTTATTGACCAAGAAACTGCGCAACTTGTTGCAGAAGAAATGGGCCATAAAGTTATCATCGTTAAAGAAAACGAATTAGAGCAAACAGTACTTAACGACCGCCATGAAGATGGTAAGTCTGAGCCTCGTGCTCCAGTAGTAACTGTTATGGGTCACGTTGACCACGGTAAAACGTCAACGCTTGATTACATTCGTTCAGCTAAAGTTGCTTCAGGCGAAGCCGGTGGCATTACGCAGCATATTGGTGCATACCACGTTGAAACTAACGGCAACATGATCACTTTCTTAGATACTCCGGGTCACGCCGCGTTTACATCTATGCGTGCTCGTGGTGCAAAAGCGACTGATATCGTAATCCTAGTAGTTGCAGCCGATGATGGTGTAATGCCACAAACTAAAGAAGCGGTACAGCATGCTCGCGCAGCTGGCGTTCCTTTAATCATTGCTGTTAACAAAATGGATAAAGAAGGCGCAGATCCAGACCGCGTTAAAAACGAGCTAGCTCAGCTAGACGTTATCCCAGAAGATTGGGGCGGTGATACGCAATACGTTCACATCTCAGCTAAAACAGGTCTTGGTATTGATGACCTTTTAGAAGCAGTATTAATGCAATCTGAGCTGTTAGAACTAAATGCACCTAGCGAAGGTATGGCTGCAGGTGTTGTAATTGAATCACGTCTTGATAAAGGCCGTGGTCCAGTAGCGTCTATCCTTGTTCAATCAGGTACGCTTAACCAAGGTGACATTGTATTATGTGGTCTTGAGTATGGCCGTGTTCGTGCAATGCGCGATGAAAACGGTAAAGACATTAAATCTGCGGGTCCTTCTATTCCTGTTGAGATTTTAGGTCTTTCTGGTATTCCAGCAGCGGGTGATGAAGCAACAGTAGTTAAAGACGAGCGTAAAGCACGTGAAGTTGCACTTTACCGTCAAGGTAAATTCCGCGATGTTAAATTAGCGCGTCAGCAAAAAGCGAAGCTTGAAAACATGTTTACTAACATGACTGAAGGCGACGTGTCTGAAGTTAACGTGGTACTTAAAGCAGACGTTCAAGGTTCAATTGAAGCAATTTCAGACTCACTAACTAAACTTTCTACTGATGAAGTAAAAGTGAAGATTGTTGGTTCTGGTGTTGGTGGTATCACTGAAACAGATGCAACTCTTGCTGCAGCGTCTAACGCAATCGTAGTTGGCTTTAACGTTCGTGCCGATGCATCAGCGCGTAAAGTGATTGACTCTGAAAACTTAGACCTTCGTTACTACAGCGTAATTTACGCACTTATCGAAGAAGTTAAGCAAGCCATGTCTGGTATGCTTGCTCCTGAGTTTAAACAAGAGATCATTGGTCTTGCTGAAGTACGTGATGTATTTAAGTCTCCAAAAATTGGCGCAATTGCTGGTTGTATGGTTACTGAAGGTACTATCAAACGTAGCGCACCAATTCGTGTACTTCGTGATAACGTGGTTATTTACGAAGGTGAACTTGAGTCATTACGTCGCTTTAAAGATGACGTACAAGACGTTCGTAACGGCATGGAATGTGGTATCGGCGTTAAGAACTACAATGACGTTCGCGTTGGTGACCAAATCGAAGTATTTGAAACAGTTGAAGTACAACGTAGTCTTTAATTGTTGTTAGGTGTTGTTGGACATTCAAGGTCGTACCTCGATAGCCCAACATACCCTATGCTAAGATTTTAAATGGGGGCTCAGCCCCCATTTGTGTATCCATTATTTAGTTAACTTGTTATTGTTTTTCAATAAGTTATAATTTTAGGAAAGTGAAATGAGAGAATTTTCTCGCACTGATCGTGTTGCTCAGCAAATTCAAAAAGAAATTGCTGTGATTCTACAACGCGAAATTAAAGATCCGCGCTTAGGCATGGTGACAGTGTCTGCGGTAGAAGTATCACGCGATTTATCTTATGCCAAAGTTTTTATCACGGTGTTTAACACTGAAGACGAAAATGCAGCAAAACAGAGTGCAAAAGTACTGAACGAAGCAACGGGCTATATCCGTTCGTTACTAGGTAAGCGTATTCGCGCACGTATTATGCCAGAGCTTAAATTTGTGGTTGATAACTCATTAATGGAAGGGATGCGCATCTCTAACTTAGTGGACTCTATCATTCGTGAAGATAATGCTAAGCATGTTGATGATGAAACAGATAGCGAAGAAGGCACTAAAGACTAATGGCAAGACGCAGTAAAGGCCGTCCAGTTGATGGTATTTTGTTGTTAAACAAACCAGAAGGCATTTCATCAAACAAGGCATTACAGCAGGCTAAAGGTATTTATTTTGCGCAAAAAGCGGGGCACACAGGTGCGCTTGATCCGCTTGCGACCGGCATGCTGCCAATTTGTTTTGGTGAAGCGACTAAGTTTACCCAGTTTTTACTCGATACAGATAAAACCTATGTTGTTCGAGCTAAGCTAGGTGAACGTACTACCACATCAGACTCTGATGGCGAAGTGGTCGAAACTCGCGATGTGAATGTTACTTCCCAATTACTAAGCGAAGAGATTGCTAAGTTTTTAGGTGAGTCAGACCAATATCCATCAATGTATTCAGCGCTTAAATATGAAGGTAAACCTTTATATAAATATGCGCGTGAAGGTATAGAAGTTCCTCGCAAATGTCGAAAAATTAACGTATTTAGCTTAACGCTTGATGAGTTTGATGAGCAAGCTAACGAGATACAAATGACTGCACATGTATCTAAAGGTACGTATATTCGTACTATCGTTGATGACTTAGGTGAAAACTTAGGCTGCGGCGCGCATGTGATTATGCTGCATCGTAGTGCTGTTGGGCATTACCCTGCAGATAAAATGGTCACACTTGAGCAGTTAGAAGCGTTATTAAATCAAGCGAAAGAACAAGACGTTGCGCCTTCAACTTACCTTGACGAACTATTATTGCCAATGGACACCGCGTTAGTTGATTTACCCGTTGTGGAAATTACTAAAGAGCAGGGAATGGCATTTAGCCATGGTCAAGCTGTGGTGTTGGGTAAAGCCCTGCCTGAAGGTGCAATAAAGGTACTGGCTGACGGAATATTTATTGGTACGGGCGAACGTAATCCTGATGGCCATTTAAAGTCAAAGCGCGGCTTGTCTAATCAACAACCAGAGTAAAGTTTAACTTGTAGTTATGCTGATAATTGGTAGAATACGCCCGCTTAATCGTTTTGGCTGAATTAGTGATCGGCTAAAGCACCTATTAAATTTAACTTTTGGAGTTATTATGTCACTAAGCAATCAAGAAAAAATCGATATCATTGCTAAATTCGCACGCGCTGAAGGCGACACTGGTTCACCTGAAGTACAAGTAGCATTACTTACTTTTGATATCAACAAGCTTCAAGGTCACTTTGCTGATCACAAGCATGACTTCCACTCACGTCGTGGTCTGCTTCGTAAAGTAAGCACTCGCCGTAAACTGCTTGATTACCTTAAAGGTAAAGATATCTCGCGTTATACTGCGTTAATCAAAGAGCTTGGCCTACGTCGCTAAGAACTTGATTATCAAAAGGGGAGCTTTTTAGCTCCTTTTTTTGTGTCTAAATTTCCCCATACCCACATCGATTAATCCCCTTGAAATATCAGCTAAAAGCCACATTGTAAGTAACAGCAAAGTACATAATTTAGCAATGCGTTTATCTCTGGACTAAGCTCGCAATTTTACCTGACTTTGTTATATACTATGGCGCGTAGATAAAAAGGTTTATTTACGGTTATTTACATCATTGCCAATTGTAGTACTTAATTGATTTCCAACTGAATACAATTATGTACTGTAATTGGTACTTTGATGAAAACTTAATTAATACTAAAAATACATTTAAGGAATATTTTAAGTGCAAGCAATTATAAAAGAATTTCAACTAGGTCAACACACAGTGACGCTAGAAACAGGTGCTATCGCTCGTCAAGCTGACGGCGCAGTACTAGCAAGCATTGGCGACACGTCAGTACTAGTAACGGTTGTTGGTAAGCGTGAAGCTCAACCAGGTCAAGACTTCTTCCCACTAACAGTTAACTACCAAGAGCGTATGTACGCTGCTGGTCGTATCCCAGGTGGTTTCCTTAAGCGTGAAGGTCGTCCTAACGATGGCGAAACACTTATTGCACGTCTTATTGACCGTCCAATTCGTCCACTTTTCCCAAATGGTTTCGTAAACGAAGTACAAGTTATCGCGACTGTTGTTTCTGTAAACCCTGAAATCCAACCTGATATGGTTGCGATGATTGGTACATCAGCAGCACTTGCTATCTCTGGTATCCCGTTCAGCGGTCCAATTGGTGCATCACGTGTTGGTTACATTAACGGTGAATACGTACTTAACCCGACACTAAAAGAGCTTGAAGAGAGCCAACTTGACTTAGTTGTTGCGGGTACTGATAACGCAGTACTTATGGTTGAATCAGAAGCAGACGTACTTGCTGAAGACGTAATGCTAGGCGCGGTTGTATACGGCCATGAGCAATCACAGTCTATCATCAATGCAATTAACGAATTTAAAGCAGAAGCAGGCAAGCCTACTTGGGATTGGACTGCACCTGAGAAAAACGTTGCATTAGAAGAGAAAGTAGCAACTCTTGCTGCTGATAAAGTAGGCGAAGCTTACCGTATTACTGATAAAGTAGCGCGTAAAGAAGCATTAACTGCTGCAAAAGATGCGGTTGTTGAAGCACTAACAAGCGAACTTGCTGAAGGCGAAACGCTTGATAAGCAAGAAGTAGGTAAAGTATTCGGTTCACTTGAGAAGAAAATCGTTCGTGGCCGTATCGCTGCTGGCGAAAAACGTATCGATGGTCGTGAACCAGATATGATCCGTGCTCTAGATGTAATGACGGGCGTACTTCCACGTACTCACGGCTCTGCAATCTTCACACGTGGTGAAACGCAAGCATTAGTAACAGCAACACTTGGTACAGAACGTGATTCACAGTTAATCGACGATTTAACTGGCACGCACAAAAACCACTTTATGCTTAACTATAACTTCCCTCCGTTCTGTGTAGGTGAAACTGGTTTTGTTGGTTCTCCTAAGCGTCGTGAAATCGGCCACGGTAACCTAGCTAAGCGTGGTATTGCAGCAGTAATGCCAACATTGACTGACTTCCCATATTCAATCCGTGTTGTATCTGAAATTACGGAATCAAATGGTTCATCTTCAATGGCATCGGTTTGTGGTACGTCTTTAGCGCTTATGAACGCAGGTGTTCCAATTAAAGCCTCAGTTGCGGGTATCGCAATGGGCTTAGTTAAAGAAGAAGAAAACTTTGTTGTTCTTTCAGATATCTTAGGTGATGAAGATCATTTAGGTGACATGGACTTTAAAGTAGCGGGTACAACTAACGGTATCACTGCACTGCAAATGGATATCAAAATTGAAGGTATTACTCAAGAAATCATGCAAATCGCGCTTAAACAAGCGAAAGCTGCACGTTTACACATTCTAAATGTAATGGACGAAGCGATTTCTGCACCTTCTGAAGAGTTATCTATGTTTGCTCCGCGTATTTACACGATGCAAATCCCACAGAAGAAAATCGCAGAAGTTATCGGTAAAGGTGGCGCAACTATCCGTCAGCTTACTGAAGAAACGGGTACTACGATTGAAATCGGTGATGATGGCACAATCAAGATTGCTGCTACAGACGGTGAAAGTGCAGCAAATGCAATTAGCCGTATTGAGCAATTAACTGCTGAGCTTGAAGTAGGTACTATCTACGAAGGTAAAGTGGTACGTATCGTTGATTTCGGTGCGTTTGTAAACATTCTTCCTGGTAAAGATGGCCTAGTGCATATCTCACAAATCAGCACTGAGCGTGTTAACAACGTTGCTGATCACCTTAGCGAAGGTCAAGAAGTTAAAGTTAAAGTACTAGAAGTAGACCGTCAAGGCCGTGTACGTCTAAGTATTAAAGAAGCAATGGAATCAGCAGCACCTGCAGCTGACGAGTCTAAAGACGCGTAATTGCTAATCTTTCATCCAGATAATTACTGGATAGTATAAAAAGGGGCTGTTTAGCCCCTTTTTTTATGCTTTAATGTTAGCAACCTATTGTGTTCAAGACGTTAAGTAACATATAACAAGAATGAACCTTACAAGACAGCTTATGTCTTATCTATTTGCTACTTACCTCGGTATTAAGGATTTTAATGAGACTTAAACATTTAGCCTTGGCATCTTTTGCTATTTTGTCTTTAAGCGCTTGTCAGGCTACTACTAAACCCGCTGCTATTATTAATGTACCATTTACTGCGCCACTTGCATCAGACTTTAGAAATGAAATTGCCATTGCTCGTTTTTCAGAGCTATTAAATAGAGCAGACTTGAGTAAAGAACAACAAGCAAAGCTCTATTATGACCGTGGAGTACTGTTTGATAGCTTAGGCATGACGACTTTATCGCGAATTGATTTTAACCGAGCGGTTAAACTTAAGCCTGATTTGGCTGAAGTCTATAACTTTTTGGGTATTCAGCATACCTTGATGCAGCAATACGAAAAAGCATACGAGTATTTTGATTCAGCCATAGAGTTAGACCAAGAACATGAATATGCGTATTTAAATCGTGGTATTGCTTTGTACTATGGTGATAGAGCGACGCTTGCAAAGGATGACTTTAAAACATTCTTGGAGCGCTCTCCTAACGATCCTTATCGTGTATTGTGGCTTTATTTAGCTCAAGCAGCACAAGATAAAACCGCGGCAATCGCTGCGTTAAAAGCCAATGCGGCGGCCCTTGATGAAAATGAATGGGCATATCAGCTTATTGCCTTGTATGTAGGTGATATGAGTGAAAAAGCATTTTTTTCAGGGATAGCCGATGGTGTAAGTTCACAACAAGAATATGCTCAGCGTTTATGTGAAGCTTATTTTTACTTAGCTAAACAGCACCAAGCCGCAGGCGAGCTTTCAATTGCCACAGATTACTTTAAATTGGCGCTAGCAACGAACGTACATGAATTTATAGAATATAAGTATGCGCGTTTAGAGCTTGAGTTGATGGCCAGTGAAAGCGCTGGCTAATTATTTAAAACTAAGTGCTTTATTACTGTGCGCTAGCGTTATTAGTGGCTCGAGTAATAAACAAAATAGCATTGGCTTTTGGCAAGTATTACATGCCAAGGCCAATGTGATTGACAGTTATTGGCAATTCCCTCGTTACTTTGCAAACCACATATTACAATTACCCACCACAGCCTTAGCAACCTTAGCTCGCAATAAAATAGCGGATGCTCAATATGGCTATGGGTTGTCATTATTAATCAATAATCAAACTGAAACGGCTAAACTATTTTGGCAAGCAAGTTTGGATAAAATTACACGAGCACAGCAAAAAAAACTCGCCGACTCGTTATTTTCGCAACAGCGTTGGCAGGATTTAGCGCTACTAAAAAATCAAAATAAGCTTCCTAAAGGCGATATCTTTTATCACCTGCAATTACAGCAACAAGCACCCATAGAAACGTTAAGTAAATCATTTATGAATAAGTTAGGGTTTTTAGTTGCAAGCAAGCAAATTGAGATACAAAAGCAGTGTACATTTAATGTATTAATATTGAGCGATCACCGTGATGGTTTATACAGGCTCAATCAATTTCGTAACGCGTACTTTCAAAACCCAGAGCCGAGTCTCAATACCTTTTGTTTTTCAAAACCAGTTTATGTGGGTAATGCAATTAGTTGCAATAGTACTGAATCCTCCCGTGCTGTGTGCAATTGGCAACAATCATCGCTTAAAAAGCGGCTTCCCACTGGGTTCGATTTTGCTGTTATGATGCCTAAGCAAGGTACTGCCAGTGTAAAAAATGGTTTAATGCATATTAATTCACAGGCTAGCTACGCGGTTTTTTTGCATGAGTTAATGCACTTTAATGGCTTTGAAGATGAGTACGCTTTACCGGTAAAAAAGCAAGCGTGGTTATGTCAGCTTGATGGGTTTGTTGCTCCCAACTTATTTATTGCAAAAAAATCAGTTGCTCCCAAAGGGTGGCACAAAAGCCAAAGCTGCCAACAAGGCGGCACTGCTTATAAGCCCAGTGCACAGTGGTCGATTATGCAATATCAGCAGTTAGGCCTATCAGCGCAATATCGTATTTTGTGGCAAAAGCACATAGCACTTAATGCTCATTTATTTGTACGATTTTAGTGATTGGATATTCCGCTGTAAACTGTCTGAAAGCTGAGCTTATTTGGCTACTGTTCATTAATTTATAAGTATTTTTGTTTGATTATTGTTCCGCTAGCGGCGCTTTCTATAGACAAAAACTGCGTTTATCAGTATAACTATACGTATTAATGTTGTTAAAAAACAGACATAAAACGTATACCCAAGTCACTTTGGTATTTAATAATAACAAGTAGCGAATTGATAAACTTTATGATTCAAAAAGGCCCTTCATTATGACTTTGCTCTGGATACCCCTGTTATCCTTATTCGGCAGTGTTATTTCTGCATGCACCGGCAAACTTTCTCGAAATCAGGCAACGAGCCTAACGGCTATTGCGCCGTTAGCCGCGCTTGCAATTACACTTTATCATGCGCCCGCGGTTCTTGCGGGGGAAACCATTCGTTTTAGCGCACAGTGGATACCAGCCTTAGGGTTAGATATTTCCTTGCGCTTGGATGGATTGAGTTTACTGTTTTTATTTATGATTCTAGGAATAGGGTTACTAGTAATTTTGTATGCCCGTTATTACCTAAGTCAAAATGATTCATTGCCAAAACTATTTAGCTACTTAATGTTATTTATGACCGCCATGCTGGGCATTGTTATGTCAAACAATGTGATTCAGTTATGGGTATTTTGGGAGCTAACCAGTATTAGCTCGTTTTTGTTAATCAGTTATTGGTGGCACAAATCAGAGGCGCGCAAGGGGGCGCGCATGGCATTAGCGGTAACTGGCGCCGGTGGTTTAGCCTTACTCGGTGGCTTAATGTTGTTAGGCGATATTGTTGGAAGCTACGACTTAGACACCATTTTAGCTAGCAAAGCGATTATTCAATCTCACGACTTATATGAATTGGCATTAGTACTAGTATTATTAGGTGCTTTTACTAAATCTGCACAATTTCCGTTTCATTTTTGGTTACCGCATGCCATGGCTGCACCTACGCCGGTTAGTGCGTATTTACACTCTGCCACTATGGTAAAAGCAGGTATCTTTTTACTTGCGCGTTTTTACCCCGCATTGGCGGGTACCGATACCTGGTTTTTATTAGTTGGTTTGACCGGTTTAACCACATTATTATTTGGCGCTTATATCGCGTTATTCAAACATGATTTAAAAGGCTTGTTAGCCTATTCAACGATTAGTCATTTGGGTTTAATTACATTATTACTAGGCCTAGATACACAGCTTGCGACCGTTGCCGCTATTTTTCATATTATTAACCACGCGACGTTTAAAGCGTCGTTATTTATGGCAACCGGCATTATTGACCATGAAACCGGTACTCGTGATATGCGTAAACTCAATGGCATGTGGCGCTACTTACCTTATACGGCCACCTTGGCGATGGTGGCTGCTGCCGCTATGGCAGGTGTACCGTTGTTAAATGGTTTCTTATCAAAAGAGATGTTCTTTGCTGAGACACTGCATCAGCAGGTACTTGGCTCAATGTCGTGGCTAATCCCGGTGCTGGCAACTGTAGCGGGTGCGTTGTCGGTGGCGTACTCATCACGCTTTATTCATGACGTGTTCTTTAATGGTGAGCCCATTGATTTACCACGTACCCCTCATGAAGCACCGCGTTATATGCGTGTGCCTATAGAAATCTTAGTGGTACTGTGTATTTTAGTGGGTATTTTTCCACACTTTGCCGTTGATGGTATTTTATCGGCCGCTTCACTAGCCGTACTTGGTGAAGCAATGCCTGAGTATAAATTGACTATTTGGCATGGTTTCAACTTACCTCTACTTATGAGTGGTATGGCGGTAATTGGTGGTTTATTTATTTACGTTAATCGTAAGTACTTGTTCCAGTTCCAAGCGTCGTTACCTCCTTTTAACGCTAAAAAAATCTTCGAGCGTTTTTTAGCGGTAGTGGTCAATTGGTGTCAAAACAAAATCCAATCAACAGAAAATGGCTCATTACAACGTTATGTATTTATAATGTTAGGCGTTGTATTACTTGCCTCTGGTTGGCCATTATTTGAAATGAAGCAGCTAGCCGGTAGCGTGCCTAATACACCGGTTGATATTCAAAACGCAATTGGTGCAGGACTACTCATAATAGGTGCAATTGCTACCGTTATTTGGCATCGAATTCGAATGGTGTCGTTATTAATGCTGTCGATTGTGGGGTTAATGGTGTCGGTGGCGTTTACCCGTTTTTCAGCGCCTGACTTGGCCTTAACGCAACTTACTGTAGAAGTAGCCACTATTATACTATTAATGTTGGCACTGTTTTTCTTACCTCAAAGCACGCCAAGAGAGTCAAGCTCATTGCGTATTTTACGTGATGTGGTTATTTCCTCTACCGTGGGGATCATAATTGCTAGTATTTGTTACGCCTTACTGACTCGTCCGCTTGATTCAATTTCTGAGTTCTTTATTGCTAACGCCAAAACAGGCGGTGGTGGCACTAATGTAGTTAACGTTATTTTGGTTGATTTTAGGGGCTTTGATACTTTAGGTGAAATTACTGTACTAGGTATTGCCGCACTGGGCATATTTAAACTGTTATCAAGAATTCCACTTTATATGCCAGCGAGCGATAGTGAAGGGCGTCCATGGTCTAAAGATCGCCATCCTATTTTATTGGCTTGTATTTCTCAAAGCTTACTGCCATTAGCGCTATTAGTGTCTGCTTATATTTTCCTACGCGGTCATAACTTACCTGGAGGAGGCTTTATAGCAGGCCTCGTAACTTCTATTGCCTTTATTTTACAATATATGGCGCATGGTACTGCGTGGATAAATGAACGCTTTGATGTTAACTATCGAAAAATTATTGCATCAGGTATTGCTATTGCCATGTTTACAGGTGTGGGAAGTTGGTTCTTTGACAAGCCATTTTTAACTACCTGGTTTGATTACTTTGATATTCCGTTTGTTGGTAAAACAGAGCTTGCCAGCGCCATTGTATTTGACTTGGGCGTGTACTTAACTGTTGTTGGCGCTACGCTGATGATCCTTGCGAGCTTAGGTAATATGACCGCGAACGCAGAGAAAGAAGAGGTAAATATTTAATGGAACTGTTATACGCATCTTGCGTTGGCGTGTTAGTCACCTGTGGCGTGTTTTTATTGCTAAGAGCGCGTACATTCCCAGTGGTACTGGGGCTGACAATGATTTCTTACGCGGTTAATTTGTTTTTATTCTCATCAGGGCGCTTAACAATTAATAAAGCCGTGGTACTAGGGACTGGCGCTGATTACGCTGACCCGCTACCACAAGCCTTAGTGTTAACAGCCATTGTAATTGGCTTTGCGATGACTGCGTTTGTGGTTATTTTATCTATTCGTGGCCGAGCAGATTTAGGCAACGACCATGTTGATGGCACCCTAACTAAAAATAAACGCAAGGAGAGAAAATGATTCAGCATTTAGCATCTTTGCCTATTTTACTGCCAATGTTAGCGGCAATTATTTTGTTGCTCCCACCGTGTGGCAAAAGCTTATTTGCACGCCGATTTATGTCTAGTTTAATGGCTATTTTAACCTTTGCAGTCACAGTATTACTGCTGGTTCAGGTTAAAGATAACGGTATTATTGTTTATGCAATAGGTAACTGGTCTGCACCATTTGGTATTGTACTGGTTGCAGATATGCTCTCGACCTTGTTAGTCACTTTAACCGCCTTTTTGGGGGTTGGCGTGGCTTTATATGGCTGTGCTGGTGATGATGAACAAGGTAGCTTTTTTCACCCTTTAATCCATTTTTTAATATTAGGGGTAAATGGTGCATTTTTAACAGGGGATTTATTTAACGTCTTCGTATTTTTTGAAGTGTTATTAATTGCCTCTTATGCGCTGTTAATGCACGGTGGCGGTAAACCCAAAACGCGCGCGGCTCTGCATTACGTTATTTTAAATTTAGTTGGTTCAAGCGTATTTTTAATTGGTTTAGGTATTTTATACGGTGTATTAGGCACCTTAAATATTGCTGATATGGCCAATAAAGTACCGCAACTAACTGGTGATGACGTTTATTTAGCGAAGGCAGGTGGTTTACTGCTATTGGTGGTGTTTGCACTTAAAAGTGCGTTATTACCATTGCATTTATGGTTACCAAACGCCTACTCAAGTGCCACACCTGTGGTTGCTGCATTATTTGCGATTATGACTAAAGTTGGTGTTTACGCAACCTTACGTGTATACACGGTTATTTTTGGTGAACAAGCTGGCGAACTTGAGCATATGGCGCAGTCTTGGTTATGGGCGCTGGCTATTGCCACCATAGTGATTGGCGCAATAGGGGTGTTAGCCGCACAAGATTTACGTAAGCTTACCGCTAATTTAGTACTGGTTTCTGTAGGGACGTTGGTGGCATTAGTCGCACTCCAAAACATAAATGCCACCGCTGCGTTGCTTTACTATTTAGTGCATTCAACGTTAGTGACTGCGGCGCTATTTTTACTTGCTGATTTAATTGCAACACAACGAGGTAAAGCTGGTGATCGATTAGTCGGCGGGCGTGCAGTAAAGCAACCATTTTTATTAGGTGCGTGTTTTATTATTGCCGGTTTAACCGTTATTGGTATGCCACCTTTTTCGGGCTTTGTTGGCAAAATTTGGATTTTAAAAACGACCTTAAATAGCGAGCAAGCACTGGTATTTTGGCCTGTTTACTTAATTATGAGCTTAGCGCTAATTGTGGCTATATCACGTGCGGGTACTAGTTTGTTTTGGGAACGTAAAGACAAAACAGGTGATGCTAGCGATGTTGCCAATGCCCACCCGCTACAAGTGACCGTGTTAGTTGGTTTATTGGCAAGCTCAATACTACTGGTTATTTTTGGTGACGTGGCAACACAGTACGCCCTCGAGGCGGCAACACAGCTTCACGATATTAGTGGTGGTATTAATGCGGTACTCAAGGGAGGTATGTAATGCGCTTACAAGCTCGTTTTGGTTGGTTACCTACGCCGTTTCGTAGTTTATTTTTATTTATAGTATGGCTCTTGTTAAATAACAGTGTGTCGGTAGGGCATATTATATTAGGGGCGCTACTCGCGTTGCTAATACCGTTATTTAGTATGTCGTTTAGAGACCCGCAACCGCTGATATTAAAGCCGGGGCTAGCACTTAAGCAATTACTAATCGTACTTTACGATATTATAGTGGCTAATTTGCAAGTGGCATTATTAATACTGGGCCCTTCAAAAAATCTGCGTCCAGGCTTTGTTAAAGTGCCTATAGATTTAATGCATGAAATGCCAATTACTATTTTAGCAAGCTGCGTGTCTTTAACGCCGGGTACGGTAAGTGCCGAGGTTTACCCGCTGATTAAATCGCTTAATGAAGACGATGAACCGGTACAGCGTTATTTATTAATTCACGTGTTAGATTTAGATGATGAGCAAGCGCTTATTAAACAAATAAAAGCACGTTACGAAGCTCCCCTAAAGGAGATATTTCAATGTTAGATACAGTATTACTGATTGTTTTTTCAATGGTTGGATTGTCGTTATTACTTAATCTATGGCGACTTATTATTGGCCCATCAGTACCGGATCGTATTTTAGCGCTCGATACTATGTACATTAACGTGATTGCCTTGATTATTTTATATAGCATTAGTATGGGCACGGGGCTGTACTTTGAAGCAGCCTTACTTATTGCCATGCTTGGGTTTATAAGTACGGTAGCTGTATGTAAGTATTTACTTCGTGGCGACATAATTGAGTAAGGTATTAAAATGATAAGTGAATGGATCGTATCAATATTGCTGCTGTTAGGCGGGTTATTTATTTTAATTGGCTCAATTGGTTTAATTAAATTACCTGATTTTTTTATGCGTTTACATGGGCCAACAAAAGCCACCACTTTAGGTATGGCGAGTATACTTACCGCTGCTATGGTATTTTTTGCTAATTCAGTCAGTGGCTTAAGTGTAAAAGAAATATTAATCACTATATTTCTATTAATCACTGCACCTATTAGTGGCTATATGCTGATTAAAACCGCTATTCATCATAAGCTTAAAGCTAAAGAGGGAACGAAAGGGCTCGATAATATCGAAAAAGATTAGCTCTGGGAATAAACGATTAAAAGCCGAATAAACACCTGTTATTCGGCTTTTTCGTTTTTTGGTTGTCCCCATTTACAACACTTGTTGAACATGTGATTATGACGCTAATTCAAATACAAAAAGGATATTAATATGGGTAAGGTAATACTGCTTTCACTTTTAATTTTTTCAACTAACCTTGCAGCGCAAACTGCCAAACAGCAAAAAATTGATGAGCTGGTAGAGGTGATGAACATGGATGCCATGGTTGACTCTATGTATGCGCAAGTTGAGGGCATGATGCAAAATATGTCAGTGCAAATGGGCGTAAAGCCAGATGAGAAAGCAATTTTCGACAAATATTATGCTGATATGACCGAGGTATTAAAAACAAAAATGAGCTGGCAAAAAATGCAGCCGATGATGATTAACCTCTACGATAAACAATTTACTAAACAAGAAATTAGCGACATGTTAGCTTTTTATAAGACAGAGTCAGGGCAGGCTATTTTGAAGAAAATGCCACAAGTAATGCAAGAATCAATGCAAATGTCACAAGCCTTAGTACAAGACGCTATGCCTGAAATTCAAGCAATTGCGGGTGAGCTTGGTGAAGCACTTAAGCAATCTCGAAGCAAAACAAACTAAGGACTACAGTAACTCTCAAATTTAGCAGTCACTTATGGTGGCTGCTCTTATCTTAACTTTCTTCCACACTCCCAGCCATATGCTTAATTAATTGTTGACCTATGTGTTACACATAGGTTTATTATGTTGTCATTACATAGCCAGCCAGAGGTTTAATGATGTACGTAAAGCAATTAGCCAATACTATGGGCGTGACCCAAGACACAGTTCGTCATTACACGCGAATAAAGCTGCTTAATCCTATTCGTGGTGAGCGCAATGGTTATCAAGTGTATACCGCAGCCGATCAGCAACGTTTAAAGTTTATTATTAGTGCGCGTCAACTCGGTTTCTCAATAAAAGATATTCAACAAATTATTGCACAGTCGGAGCAAGGGCAGTGCCCTTGTCCGCTCACACGACAATTAATAGCAAAGCGACTAGAGGAAACAGAGCAGCACTTTCAAGAAACACTTAAATTACGCACGCGAATGCAAGCAGCGGTTAAACAGTGGGATAAATCGCCTGATGGGGCTGTAAGTGCAGATATATGTAGCTTAATAGAGACCTTTGTTGATCCAATCTCTGAAGTTAAAAATACTAAGGAAGCGTTATGAGTAATCAACCCACCACGCAAAACTTTATGATTGAAGGCGCAAATTGTGGCAGTTGCGTGGCTAAAATAGAGAAAGCACTGAAAAATGTAGAGGGTGCGCAGCGCGTTGAAATGAACTTTGCCGATCGAACTGTGCAAGTAGAAGGTTCGGCTAAGGCTGAGCAGCTAATGCACGCTGTCGCTGATATTGGCTATCAAGCTAAACCTATGAACAGTGATTCTCAACAAGACGCCCTAGATGAAAAAGCCGAAGCTGATAACGCGCACTACAAAAAACTTATGCGCAATATGCTATTGGCATTGGGTTTGGGTGCGCCATTAATGCTTTATGGATTAATCTTTGATATGAGTGTCACTAGCAATGCCCAGCGTATTGGCTGGTTTATTGTTGGAATGATGACGTTAGTCGTAATGATTGTGTCGGGTAAGCAATTTTATACTGGCGCATGGCAGTCATTTAAAAATCATACGGCTAATATGGATACCTTGATTGCGCTTGGTACGGGAACAGCCTGGCTATATTCAATGGTGGTGGTGAGCATGCCAAGTCTATTACCAGAGGTGGCTAGGCACGTTTATTTTGAAGCCTCAGCAATGATCATAGGCTTAATTAGTCTTGGCTTAGCTTTTGAAGTAAAGGCGCGAGGGCGTACCTCTGAGGCGATTAAACGCTTAATTGGTTTACAACCTAAAACGGCACGGGTGATCCGAGATAACCAAGAGCAAGATGTAGCTATAAGCCAAGTTATTAAAGGTGACTTGATTCGTGTCCGCCCTGGAGAGAAAATTTCAGTCGATGGAGATGTTATTGAAGGCAGCAGTACACTAGATGAATCAATGCTCACTGGTGAACCGATGCCGGTTAATAAGGATGAGGGTGACAAGGTTGTTGCTGGCAGTATTAATAAAAGTGGTACTTTGTTGTTTAAAGCAACCCATATAGGCAGCGAAACCACCTTAGCGAATATTATTAATATGGTTAAACGTGCACAAAACTCTAAACCCTCAATTGGACGCTTAGCTGATGTTATTTCAGGCATATTTGTACCCACAGTGATGATTATTGCGGTGCTAGCAGGCTTAGCATGGCTTAATTTTGGCCCACAGCCGAGTATTGCTTATGCGGTTGTTGCAATAACCACAGTTTTAATTATTGCTTGCCCGTGTGCACTTGGTTTAGCTACACCGATGTCAATTATGGTCGGCATAGGTAAAGCTGCTCAGTCGGGTATACTTATTCGTAACGGTGAAGCGCTACAAACAACAGCTAAAATCACCACCATGATCTTAGATAAAACAGGCACTATAACCGCTGGTAAGCCAACCGTGACCGATGTGGTTACGTTCAACCAAAGCGACAGTACCGAGGTGCTAAAGTTAGCAGCTAGCCTTGAAAGTAGTTCTGAGCATCCATTAGCCGAAGCCATTGTTAATTATGCTAAAAACCAAAATATCACCCTTGAAAAAGTCAGTAATTTTAATGCTATCACTGGACAAGGTGTGATCGGTACCATTAATGAGCAAAGCCTATTTTTTGGCAATCAGGCACTGATGAAAAGCCACAATATAGATATTGCAGAGGCAATACCTCAAGCCGAGCAGCTTGCTAGCGCTGCTAAAACGCCGATGTACTTTGCTATTGGCAATCAATTACATGCCATAATCGCAGTTGCTGACCCAATAAAAGAAGATTCAGCTGAGGCCATTAAACGCTTACAAAATAAAGGTATGCAGGTGGTTATGCTGACAGGCGATAACCAAGCGACCGCTAAAGCCGTTGCCAGCAAAGTCGGTATTACAGACTTTATAGCGCAAGTAATGCCAGATGATAAAGCCAGTGAAGTGACTAAGCGTCAATCTCAAGGTGAAATTGTAGGCATGACTGGTGATGGTATAAATGATGCGCCAGCATTGGCACAAGCCGATGTTGGATTTGCCATTGGCACTGGCACAGATGTAGCTATTGAAAGTGCGGATATAACGCTGATGCGAGGCTCACTTCATGGTCTTGCAGATGCCATTGCAATTAGTGGCGCAACCATAACTAATATTAAACAAAATTTGTTTGGGGCGTTTGTTTATAACATTGCGGGTATTCCGATTGCTGCAGGGCTGTTGTATCCGTTTTTTGGTTTACTACTAAACCCAGTCGTAGCTGGCGCGGCAATGGCTTTATCATCGCTTACTGTAGTCACTAATGCAAACCGGTTACGTTATTTTAAAGCCAGTAACTCGTAACTTTATTTATAGGGGATTTAATTATGTTATTAATTAATTTATTAGGCGTTTTACTTATTGTCGCTATTATTTATTGGTTTTGGTTGTATGAGCCGAAGTAAACAGTCATAGCAATCAAATAGCCATTACTGTGGGTAACGGGGTGTATTATTATCCAGCGTATATTAAGGTAGCAGCGAACAGGACTCTGACCCTGAGCTTTAATTGACAAGACAGTTCTCCTTGCGCTGAAACAGTTCCCCGCTCAAACTTGTGAAACGCCAAGTATAGGTGAAAATGCGGCTATTGAATTACTTTCGCTTGATGTTGGAGAATATGCTTTTCATTGCTAAATACAAATGTTTAAAGGGAAGTTTTTGGTTTTTTAATAAAACTAAACGTATCCCTGATGCGTATTCTCAAGCAGAAGACATAAAAGGTGTAGTATGAATAAATTAAACCCTAAAAAACTGCTAAATAGTAAATGGACTGCCATCCCAGCTATTAATAAAGAAAAGCACTTTATTATTGTTGAGGTAGAATTTGATGAAGACGCTAATGTGATTGAATGTATCACTGAAGCGGTGATGTCAAAAAATCAATATCCTATTCAGTGGCGCGACTTAAAAGACGAACAAAGATGGCGCCAAGGCTGGAAGTGACCCCATATACTCATGCCCAAATAAGTGGGTATGAGTGATATCAAATTAGTATCCCGCACGAGACTCATTCCTTACTTTTAGTATTTATTCGCCATACGGCGACAAATCCTGCTTTTTCTCTCCCGGTTAAAAAAAATAATTTATATTTTTCTACAAATCAATTTAAGTTGTTTATTTTCAATTTGTTATCTATTTAATTTAACCTGTTTAATTTCGCGTTGTTAATTTGTTCAGTGGCGATTTATTCCTATAGCGGCTCAGTCTTGTTGTTTTGAGTTTAATTAGAGATAGATGTGTCTTTTTTAGATGATTTAAGTTGTTGAATTTTAATGGGTATTTTTTTAGTTAAAAGTAGCTGTTGCAAAAGAGCAACAAAATGTTGGGCATTTTTAAGTAAAAATCACATTTTTATTTTTAACTTATTGTTTATAAATAAAAAATTAAACATGGCATCGAAGTTGTAATACCTAAGCTGTATTTAGCAAAAAGTGATTAAGCTTAACGCTTAACCTTACAACCCAATGAAGGAATTACGTTATGACAACATTTAAATCAACACTGGTATTAATGGCACTTGCTTCTTCATCTGTGGCGTTTGCTGCAACAGATTTTGACACAATGGATGTGGATGGTAATGGCGCAATAAGCCAAGCTGAAGCATCAGTAGACGCTTCACTTATGAGTAAGTTTACTGAGCTTGATACGGATAAAAACGGCGAGCTTTCTAAAGCAGAATTTTCTAAGGCTTAAAAGGCCAATGCTCAACGCTATTACATATTCTGAGTTGCCAAAGACAACCTAAATAGGCAAGGGAGCCTATGAAAGAGAATAACTAGGATGTACGGTTGTAGCGTTGAGTTAATTAATTTATACCCAAACATTGCATACTTTGAAGGATTAATATTATGAAAAAATTACAGTCAACTCTTGTACTTATGGCACTTGCTTCTTCATCAGCAGTATTTGCCAGCACAGACTTTGAGACTCTTGATGTAGATGGTAGTGGCGCAATTAGCCAAGCTGAAGCCTCGGTTGCGGCCGAACTTATGGAGCAGTTTGCAGAGCTGGATGGTGATGGCAATGGTGAACTTTCTAAAGACGAATTTTCAGCATACTAACTTTCTAATTCCCTAAGGATCTTTGAAAAGGATTTCTTACCCACTTTTTTATTAAGCTAAGGATTTATTATGAAAACATTTACTAAAACGCTTGCTTTAATTGCACTTGCTTCGTCTTCTGCCGCTTTTGCTGCGGTTGACTTTGATTCTTTCGATACTGATGGCGACGGCGTTATTAGCCAGCCTGAAGCACAAACTAATTCGCAACTAGCTAAATTATTTGATGACTTAGATATTGACGGGAATGGCGAATTATCTAAGCAAGAATTTGCCAAAGTTCAGTAACAAACACGCACAATCTTTAACGATACAGATAAAAGCAGCCGAATAATTTCTCGGCTGCTTTTTTATTTACTTATCTTCTAAACGTTTGGTTTTAAAATCAGATTCATTTATCCACTTAGGCCAGTCGCCATTATTGGCAAGTTGACTGGCTATATCTATAACCAGCTCGATATCTTGTTTTGCACCAGCTAGTGACCATGTATCTGAATAGTCGTCGGCTTCTTTATGGTATTTATGACTGATGTAGTCAGGGTCGGTATCACCTAAGCTCATAAACAGTAAACTTGGCACGCCTTGTTTAGCGAGTGAGAAATGATCTGATCTAAAAAACAATCCATTTTGTGGGCGAGGATCCATTTTTACCACGCGTCCTTGTGCTTTAGCCGCGCTTGCTAAGTAATGCTCCATTTCGGATAAGTTGCTACCGTATTGCAAAATATAATCGGTTTCATCGAGCACGTTCATACCATCGATATTTAATAATCCGACCATTTTTTTAGTGGCAATCATATTCCCATTGGCAAATTCTTCTGAGCCGATTAGACCTGTTTCTTCGGCGGTAAAGTTAGCAAACAGGATTGAGCGCTTAAACGGCTTTTGCTGATGCATCTTGCTCATAATGCGAGCAATTTCAAGCGTTGCTGCAGTGCCTGAAGCATTATCGACTGCGCCATTATAAATTTTAGGTCCACTGTCGGTTTGTTTAGTACCAAAATGGTCCCAATGGGCACTAATAATAACGTATTCGTCAGGGGTTTCACTGCCTGTAATTTGTGCAACCACATTATGTGATTTAGCGTGTGACACTTCATTTTTAAATGCAAGGTTCGCCTTTAAGTTCAATTCCTTGGCTTGAAATTGCTTACTTAATGCGTGTTGCTTTAATTGTTGATAATTTAAGTTTGCCGATGCGAATACTTGTTCAGCCGCATTAAGTGTTAACCAGCCCATAACTGGCAGTTCAGATGCATTAAGGTTGTTGTCCATCAAGCTATACTTGGTGCCCGTGTTTGAGCTTTCAACCACGCCCCAAGGGTATGCGGCTGGGGCTGTTTCATGAACAATAAATACCGCTTTTGCACCTTGGCGCGCGGCTTCTTCATATTTATAAGTCCAGCGGCCATAGTAGGTCATGGCATTGCCTGTAAATAGTGTATCGTCTTGGGTGGCAAAGCCCGGATCGTTCACCAGCACAATAACGGTTTTATCGGTTACATCAACATTGGCATAGTCATTCCAGTTATATTCTGGCGCGTTAATCCCATAGCCAACAAACACAATATCGCTATTGCGTACATCAATAATCGGCTGTAACTGCTTTGTACGGGCGGTGAAGTCTTTACCTGCAGTAAAGCTAAGCTCTCCCATAGTTAATTGCATTTTTTGATCTGCAGTTAGCATGGCCATTTTAACTGGCTGTAAATATTTCCCTTGATACGCGCCAGACAACCCCATAGCTTGGTATTGCTCACTTAAATAACCAACGGTTTTAACTTCACCTAAGGTAAGTGGGCCGCGTCCTTCAAAGTCATCTGATGCTAAGGTTTTAATATGCTGCTTAAGATTGTTTAAACTAACGCCTGAGCTGTTTTCAAGAGATGAAGCTGGCGTTGTAGGCTCAGAGCAACCCGTTAGTGCACTAGCTAAAAAAAGTGCAGTGATTTTTATATAAGACATAACTACTTAAAATAATAATTTTTTCGACTATAACCCCAAGTAACCGTTAAATGCGAATTTTTATCTCTTTTAACCTTATTTTTATGTCGCTTACCTCTTCACCTATTTACCCGTTCATCGCCTTTAGGTAAGTTAAAACAATAACAAAAGGGATAAAGCAATGAAGCAATTTAATCGTCGAGACTTTTTAAAAGCAGCCAGTGTTGCCGCAGCTGCAGGTGTAGTGAGTGGTTGTGCATCAAGTGGAAGTGCTAATGCAAGCGCACCAAAACAGCAAGGGCGCAGCGTTATTGGTTTAGTCGCGCCTAAAATGGATGTGGTTAGAGTGGGCTTTATTGGTGTGGGTCAGCGCGGTTATGGACATGTAAAGCGCATGAGCCATATTGAAGGTGCGCAAATAGTCGCTATTTGTGACACGCACACTGAGGTGCTAGAGCGAGCTGCCAATTATTTAGTTGATAAAGGGATAGCTAAGCCGGCGTTATATACTGGCACTGAGCGGGCCTATCAACAAATGCTTGAACGACAAGACATAGATATAGTCATTATTTCTACTCCTTGGGCATGGCATGCACCTATGGCTATCGATACTATGAACAGCGCAAAACATGCTTTTGTTGAAGTGCCCTTGGCACTGACTGTTGACGAAATGTGGCAGATTGTAGATACCGCCGAACGTACTCAAAAAAATTGCATGATGATGGAAAATGTGAATTACGGTCGCGACGAGTTAATGGTATTAAACATGGTGCGCCAAGGTGTATTTGGGGAGCTGTTACATGGCGAAGCGGCCTATATTCATGAGCTTCGTTGGCAAATGAAAGAGCTTGAGCACAAAACAGGCTCATGGCGAACGCAATGGCATGCAAAACGTGATGGTAACTTATACCCGACCCATGGATTAGGCCCTGTATCGCAATATATGAATATAAACCGTGGCGATAGGTTTGATTTTTTAACCTCAATGAGCTCACCTTCGCTGGGTAGAAGTGCCTATGCACAACGTGAATTTGCAGCGGATCATTCCCGAAATCAGCTTAATTATATTGCCGGTGATATGAACACGACACTGATTAAAACTCTCAAGGGGCGCAGTATTATGGTACAGCACGATACAACAACCCCTCGGCCATACTCTCGACATAATTTAATCCAAGGGACGAATGGGGTGTTTGCCGGTTTCCCTAATCGTATTGCGCTTGAAAATGGCGGATCAACAAGCTTTCATGAGTGGGATTATGATATGAGCGCATGGTATGAGCAGTACGACCATCCCCTATGGATTAAAATGGGTGAAGAAGCACAGCGCAATGGCGGCCACGGGGGCATGGACTTTTTAATGTTTTGGCGAATGATTTATTGCCTAAGAAATGGCGAACCGCTGGATCAGGACGTTTACGATGGCGCAGCGTGGTCGGTTATTTCACCATTATCAGCCCAGTCTGTGAGTGAGCGTAGCCGTTCAATTGATATTCCCGACTTTACTCGTGGTGCATGGCAAACAGCAAAGCCTTTAAGCATTGTAAGCTAAGGTTTATAGCAGGCACAAAAAAAGAGCGCATGCGCTCTTTTTTATTTAACAGTTTATTACAGTAGGGATCAGCTACTTCTTACATCTACTTTTAATTTAAGCTTTTGTCCTGGCTGCAAATATTTTTGTCCGGCAAGGTTATTCCATTTAATAATATCGCTTACCGTTAAATTAAACTTAGACGCTATACGCGCTAAAGAATCGCCTCGGCGCACTTTGTAGGTAATAGTACGATTAGTATTACTCGTCGACTCTTTAGGCTGGCTAGCTGACTTATAAACTACCAATTTTTGATTTAAACGCAGTACTGCATTTTTTTTCAGCTTATTCCACTTAGCTAATTCACTCATCGTTACATCGTATTCGCGGCTAATATCCCATAGGGTATCGCCACTTTTTACCGTATGAGAAAGTTTAGTGCGTAAACTTTTATTAGCGGCCGCACGTACTTGCTGAGGTAAATGTTCACTGTTAATTTTACCATCAGTGAGTGGTACTAAAATTTGTTGACCCACACGAATTACGTTTGAGTTAAGCTTATTTAATGACTTAATTGCGCTGATACTAGTGGTAAATTTATCTGCAATCACCGACAAGCTATCGCCACGTTTAACCTTATATTGCTGCCAACGAAGACGGTTTTTAATCGCTGTAGCGGTAAGCTTTTCAGTGAATTGCTCTACTTTATCGGTAGGAAGTAATAAAAAGTGTGGGCCATCAGGATCGGTTGCCCAGCGGTTAAACCCTGGATTTAATCGATATAGTTCGGTAAGGGTCATATCGGCCATATCCGCAGCCAGTGCTAAATCTATTTGTGACTCAATATTAACCACTTCGACTACTTGTGCGTTAATTATTGGCTTCCACGACACTTTAAACTCATCTGCACGTTTTAATAAATCAGCTAAAGCTAATAATTTAGGCACGTAGGCGGTGGTTTCACGAGGTAAATCTAGTGACCAAAAGTCGGTAGGCAAATGCTTTTTACGATTCTTTTTTATCGCACGCAGCAAGCGGCCTTCACCTGAGTTATAGGCGGCAATTGCGTTCAGCCAATCACCTTCAAGGGTTTTGTGTAAGTATGAGAGATAATCAAGTGCAGCGCGAGTAGACTGCACAATATCGCGACGACCGTCATACCACCAGTTTTGTTTTAAATCGAAACGCTCGCCGGTTGCGGGCATAAACTGCCAAATACCCGATGCAGTACGGTGCGAATAGCCATAAGGGTCGAACGCACTTTCTACAATGGGTAAAAGTGCAATTTCGATGGGCATTTCACGCTTTTCAATTTCTTCAACAATAAAATGTAAATACGGCTCAGCACGTTTAGAAATGCGATCTAGGTATGCCTGATGACGTGCATAATAATTACGCTCAGCGACCACTGGGCGATTTTGTGGAATATCAATAGATAATTGGTAACGAATACGCTCCCAAACATCGTCAAACACAGGGGCTTCTTCTTCAATATCATTTACTTGTTGATATTGCGCATTAATCATTAATGCAGTGCTAATATCATTTGGGCTGGCGCCTTCAAGTTGGTTTTGAACTTGATTTTGTGAATCTGTGTCTAATGTTGTCAATGTTTGACAACCGCTTAGCGTCATCGCTAAAACCAATAAAAGAGGAGATTTATTCATAAATACCAATACATAGGGTAAAAAACTCGGCGAATACTACTCATTATGAGCCAACATTGCCACTTGTCATCGTTAAAAATCCAAACAAATATAATTAGAAAGTGTTAACTTATTGTTATTTAAAATGAACAGTTAATTATTTTTGTTACTGGCTTAAAAATTATCTTTGAACATCCTCAGACTAGCAAAGTTTTCCCAAGGTTCATTGTTTTTTGTAACTAAACAATACTCTTTTGGTAATGACTTTGTAATATCGGGCAAATTACTACGCATAAAAGGGTTAACTTTAAGCTCTTGGCCTATGGTGCTTGGCAAGCTTATTTCATCATTTTTTCGCAATTCATCTACTTTCTGGCTGTAAGCGAGTAATTCGGGGTTTCGTGGCTCAACCGCTTTTGCAAAGGCCAAGTTTGCTTGGGTGTATTCGTGGGTGCAATATACTTTGCAATCACTTGGCAATGCTCGCAACTTATTAAATGAATGCCACATTTGCTCTGGGCTGCCTTCAAATAAGCGCCCACAACCACCACTAAATAGGGTGTCGCCAGTAAAGGCCAGTGCATCATTAATATAACAAATATGGTCTAGGGTGTGCCCAGGGGTGGCTATAATTTCAAATGGAATGTTTAAAACGCTAATTGTATCACCTTCATTTAAAGGCGTTGTTATTCCCTCAAATGGGCTATTACTTGGGCCGTAAACTGTGATGTTAGGGTACTGCTTTACTAATTGAGCTACGCCATCGGTATGATCATAATGATGATGGGTAATTAAAATACCGCCAAGGGTTAAGTTATGCTGTGCTAAATGCTCTAAAACTGGCGCTGATTGCCCAGGATCAACCACCCACGCTTGGTTATTCTGCTCGGTGGTTAAGCACCAAATGTAGTTATCAGAAAAGGCTTTAATTGCTTTGACTTGCACCATGTATCGTTGCTCTATAAAGTGGTATTTAATTAATATTATAACGAGCTTATATAATGAAACCAGCCCTTAGTTTTCAAGAAGGTCCCAAACCGTTGTCCTGGCAGCAGTTTCCGCATGGTGATTATTTACGTTGTGATATAGAACGCAAATTGTCGCCGTGGTTACCGCGTATGTTTGGCTATCATATGCTTAAATTAGGTAATTTAAGTGCTGAGCTAGATACAAGCAAAAGCTCCATTAAGCATCAAGTATGCGTTGCAGAGCCTGGCCCATACACGGGGGTGGTTGCCGATATAGACGAACTGCCTTTTTATGAGCACTCTATAGATGCTTGCATTATGAGCCATTGTTTAGAATATCACTCAGATCCACATCATATTTTACGTGAGGCTCATCGAACCCTTATTCCAGGCGGTTATATCGCCATTACGGGTTTTAATCCGTTTAGCTTTTGTGGGTTAGCGCAGTTACTGCCGTTTAGCCGTCAAAAATTACCGTGGACAGGCCGATTTTTCACACCAGCACGGGTTAAAGATTGGCTAAATTTACTTGGATTTGAAATTGTGGCCGATGAGCGCTTTATTTATTCGTCGTTGGCACGCGGTAATCGCTTATCGCGGTTCGCATTTTGGCGCAGCTTTACCAAGCAATATTTAAAACCTATGGGGAGTGTGTATATGCTGGTGGCACGAAAGCGTGTTGCGCCACTTACGCCAATAAAACCTAAGTGGCATGCTCGCCCACAATTTGCCCCAATAAAAGGGGTAGGGCTTAGGCAAACCTCAAAACAGCATTATCAACAAAATAAAAAATAGCATGATGTAGAGGGTTACGGTTGGTAACCTTCATCATCGAGTAAATTGTTGCTGCTGGCTGCATCACGAGCAAGGTCGTCAACAATTTCGTTATATTTGTGGCCACTGTGGCCTTTTACCCATTTCCAGGTAACGTTGTGCTCGGCACAGGCTTTGTCGAGACGTTTCCATAAATCGACATTTTTAACCGGTTTTTTAGCAGAGGTTTGCCAACCGCGTTTTTTCCAATTGGTGATCCAAGACTCAATACCCTGCTTAACATATTGGCTATCGGTAGTCAGGGTTACAGGGCAGGCACGATTAAGAGATTCTAGCGCCACAATGGCTGCCAGCATTTCCATACGGTTGTTGGTTGTAAGCTTATAACCTTGGCTTAATTTTTTTTCATGGGCTTCATAAATCATAAAAATACCATAACCACCGGGGCCTGGATTACCTAAACACGAACCATCGGTGTAAATCTCTACGGTTTTTTGCACTGTTTTACCTTGATATTATGTACAATAAAGTGATTATAGAAAGATACCAGAGTCAGGCTTAATTCGATATGGCACGCAGACAAATAGTTTTAGATACAGAAACCACCGGCATCGACCCTAAACAAGGGCACCGTATCATCGAGATCGGCTGTGTGGAGCTTATGAATCGCCGGTTAACCGGCAATAATTTTCACGTTTACATTAATCCGCAGCGCAGCATTGAAGAAGAAGCAATCGATGTTCACGGTATTACTAATGAATTTTTACGCGATAAACCGCTTTATCGTGATATTGCCCAAGAGTTTTTTGACTATATTAAAGGGGCTGAGTTAGTCATTCATAATGCGCCGTTCGATATTGGCCATATGGATAATGAATTTGCGTTATTAAATCAAGGCTATCAAAACACCCATAGTTTTTGTGGTGTGCTTGATACCCTTAAAATGGCGCGTGACTTGCATCCAGGGCAAAAGAACAACCTAGATGCACTTTGTCGCCGCTACGATGTTGATAACACTAAGCGGACGTTACACGGCGCCTTACTGGATTCTGAAATTTTAGCCGATGTTTACCTGGCAATGACCGGGGGGCAAGTAAAGCTAAACCTAAATCAAAACAAAGATGACTCAAGTGAAGATCAAAAAGGCGGTATTAGACGCCTAAGTAGCGACAGAGCACCTTTGGTAGTTATAGCAGCTAACGATGCAGAGCAAAGCGCACATCAAACGCGTTTAGACATTGTACAAAAGGAGGGCGGCCATTGTTTATGGCGCGCTGAATAGGGCATTATTATGAAAACGCTATTAGTAGTTTCACTGCTTTTAATTGCCGTGTGTTTCCACCCCGATGCACACAGTGTAAAGCAAGTTGAAGAGTTAAAAGGCAGCGGTAAACAAAATGAAATCCCGTTACTGGATAACCGTTTTCGTGTTGATGACAAAATTGATGAAATAAAATTAATATTTTTTAGACGCCCAGGATCGCCTGCCGTAATTTTAGTAAGACCCGATGGTACTAAATACTTTGCAACCAATGCGGTGAGAAACACTAGTCTTGATTGGTACGATGAATTAAATTATGACTTAGTGGTTATTCGCAATCCCATGCCTGGGCCGTGGCAAGTTATTGGCCAAATAATGCCAGAAAGCCGCATTGTTGTTATTGGTGAGTTATCGCTAAAAGTAGACCCACTGCCTAAAATTCTGTTTCAGGGTGAAACTGTAAAGGTAACTGGTGAGATTTTAAATGATGGCGAGCCGATTCGCGCCAACCTATTTAAAGATGCGGTATCGCTTAATGTAAGCTTTGTGAGCACCAATAATGAAAACTTTGAAAACTTTGGTGCAGGCATACAGCAAGTAACTGAATTCAAAGATGATGGCTACGGGTTCGATGAAAGCGCTAAAGACGGTGTCTTTACCGGTGAGTTTACCTTAAATTTCACACCTGGCGAGTGGCGCCCTGAGCTTTATATTACCACTGATGTATTAGAGAGGCGGGTGGTTCAAGAACCTATTGTTGTGCATGAGCCGCCTTTTAGCTTCACCTCCATTGAAGCAACTGAGGAGGGGGAAGATCACCGTATTACCATCAATATTGATGATAAGCTTTTAAAACCTGAAACGGTGATCATGCAAGGTAAAATTTATTACCCCAATGGCGAAGAGCAGGTATTTTACTTAGATAGCAACAGCACCACAGCAAGAGAGCTGGCTTTACAAGATTATGGTTGGGGACGCTACAATATTGAAATCTCTGTTTTTGGCTCAACAATCAATGACCGAGAGTTTATGGCTACATTGCCAACCTATTTATTTGAAATAGAAAGACCGATTGAAGTGATTCCAGAAATTCCAGTTGCCAGTGTTAGCGAACCAGAAATTATTCCTGTGCCAGTTGTAAAACCAAAAGTAATGGCCACGGGATTAATGATTAGTTTAATTGTTGGTGGAAATTTGGCCATTTTATTTATAGGTTGGTTATGTATTCGTGTTTTTGTGCAGAACAAACCATTAAAACTTAAATTGAATTTAGCTTTTTTAAATAAAAAGAAAGCTGTTGAGTCAAAAAAAGCTGAACAGCAAAAATCAGATGAACCAGAAAGTAGCTCAAAAAATGATAAATCAGGTGGAATTTTAAACCTTTCGATGTCAGATGACTAAAAAACCTGTAAAAAAACAAAAAAGCCCTTGACGAAGCAGGGGCTGGTTCGTATTATTCACGCCGCTGTCAGGGGAGACTCAGACAGAAACGAAAATGCGGAGTGGTAGTTCAGTTGGTTAGAATACCGGCCTGTCACGCCGGGGGTCGCGGGTTCGAGTCCCGTCCACTCCGCCAATTTTCGACAATTTGTAAGTATGCGCTGGAGTGGTAGTTCAGTTGGTTAGAATACCGGCCTGTCACGCCGGGGGTCGCGGGTTCGAGTCCCGTCCACTCCGCCAACACTTACACAACATATGGTTGTAAAACATATTCTTATTATGGAGTGGTAGTTCAGTTGGTTAGAATACCGGCCTGTCACGCCGGGGGTCGCGGGTTCGAGTCCCGTCCACTCCGCCAATAAGAAAAAATAACAGTTTAAATACGCGCTGGAGTGGTAGTTCAGTTGGTTAGAATACCGGCCTGTCACGCCGGGGGTCGCGGGTTCGAGTCCCGTCCACTCCGCCAACTATTTAAACACTGTTATATTACAAAATTTGTATGCTGGAGTGGTAGTTCAGTTGGTTAGAATACCGGCCTGTCACGCCGGGGGTCGCGGGTTCGAGTCCCGTCCACTCCGCCAACAAATTAAGTAATGACAAGTAAAAAGATATCTCTGCGGAGTGGTAGTTCAGTTGGTTAGAATACCGGCCTGTCACGCCGGGGGTCGCGGGTTCGAGTCCCGTCCACTCCGCCATTTGATATCGTAACAAAATTAGTAAGTGCATTACCCCATGCACATACCACTGCGGAGTGGTAGTTCAGTTGGTTAGAATACCGGCCTGTCACGCCGGGGGTCGCGGGTTCGAGTCCCGTCCACTCCGCCACTTGTTATTTCCTCAATAACAAGTTAAAAAATACTTCCCTAATTAATAACAGCTAATATATTTTCTATCAGCTATCAGCTATCAGCTATCAGCTATCAGCTATCAGTCACAATTAACAAGTCAGCCTTGATAGGCTTGAGTTAAAAAAAACCTAGTTTAATTTTTAGTTTAGTTCAAAGCTTTACGTGTTATCAAAATTCAAATTATCTTTTAAAACAGTTCTTATTGTCCTTAGGCTAAGTCATAACGCCGCAGATGTAAAAAGCTTATCTTTATAGTGAACTATTAGGGTGAATCGCTGTTGATGATACAAACGGTTTCAGAGCTTCTGATGCTGTTTCAACTTGCTATAAAAGGTTTGTCGCTATTAGAAAATGACGCTACTTTATCGTTATTGTTTTTTAAAGCTGTTGGGGTGGGTTTTGTTTATTATAAAAGTTTATTTATAATATAAAGCTGATCTAAAAAGGATATTTTATGATTGAAGTGATTGGCTTAAATAAGCAGTTTGCCGCCAACGTTGTATACCATGATTACAATAAGGTGTTTAGCAGCCAAAAAGTGTGTATTGATACACCTAACGGCCAAGGCAAAACCACGTTACTTATGATGCTAGCGGGGCTTGAAAAGCCGCAAAGTGGCACATTTTTATTTGCAGGGGAAACACTTAAAGAACTAGATAAACAGGTCGCTATTGCTACTGATCGTATTGCTTTACCAGATTTTTTAACTGCCAATCAAATTATACATTTATCTGTTAGTACACTCGGTTGCCCATGGCCTAATGCAATGGTTAGTGGTTTTAATTTTGGCGAATTTCTTAATACGCGTTTTGATGCATTATCCTCAGGCAATCAAAAAAAGTGCCAGTTAATTTTAGCATTAATGCGCAAGGCACCTTATCTATTACTTGATGAGCCGAGCGCAGCCCTTGATCAGGCAAGCATCCAATATCTTCTTTCCTTACTTGACACTTACTTAGCAGATAAACTAAACGGGCAAATTATTATTACTTGTCACGAACCTACTGTGTTTGTTGAACATGGCTTTGAGCGCATATCGTTATGAATATTGCACCAAGTAAACACCCATTAGCTCAATATAGAGTGTTTATGGGTTACCGGTATTTAGCTTATAACCAAGAGCTTAAGCAATTATTATTACAACTGAAAAGTTTTGGGTTGTTATTTTTAGTGGTGTTAGGCTCATCGATGTTGGGTTTGATATTGCTACTTTTTTTAGG
Source organism: Pseudoalteromonas sp. Scap25 (assembly GCF_013394125.1). GTDB lineage: Bacteria > Pseudomonadota > Gammaproteobacteria > Enterobacterales > Alteromonadaceae > Pseudoalteromonas. The sequence continues at coordinate 1,188,222 of NZ_CP041327.1, forward strand.
TCTCGGAAAAATTATAGACAGTAGCGCAGCACCACAATACGGTGCACAAATGGCCTTATTTTATTTGTTATTACAAAGTGTGATGTTCAGCGCAATGAAGTCAGCAATTAAAAATAGTCAGCAGCGGCTATTCCAGCAAACTATTGCGCGATCAGTGTGGTTATATTTAGTTGATATTAAATTATTAACGCTAAGCAATGCTTGGTTAATAGCCAGTGTATTAATTGCGCTAGATTTAACGCTATCACAATGGGTTAAAGTACCGCACTTTGTTGTATTTATGTTGTTGCAATTTAGCTTGGGCGTTTTGTGCATATACAAACCCAGCGCACTGATATATGGCTTTATATTTAGCACGATATTAGTGTGTGTTCCTATTTATATGCAACCGCTCACCTATCATATAGGCTTTGCTTTACTGTTTACGCTGAGTCTTTTTGTTCCCGTGGTTAATGTTAACGGGCGAATTGCAGTAAGTTCAATATTTGGTTTTTGGTTTTGTTATTTACTAAACCATAGCTGGGTACTTGTTTGGCGCGTGTCGCTACTTTTATGTATATTTATGGCATCAGCGGCACTAATAAACGAACGTGCTGATTTGGTACCTATACTCGTAGTGTTGACCATGGCTTTTATTGTGCTCTTTAGTAGCTCTTTGCAATTTGATTGCGGTAAAGTTCACGAGCAGTATCGATTGTTTTTTAAAACATGCCAGCGAGAACTTGCCTTTTATATTAGCCAGTTTTTACCTAGCCTATTGCTGTTTTTAGTAGCAACGATAAGTTATAGCGTTATTTTTGGTCACATTCATATTGCATTATTTTTTATTGGTAATATGTGGTGTGTAATACAGGTTTACTTTGCGCAAAAAAAACCAGCGCATTATGCGCTGGTTTGGCTAATTTTAGCAGGGTTAATGCTAGCTTTACTAAATTAGTTAAGCTGCATCTGCCTTTTTAGCTTTAGCTTTGCTATTACGCGCTGCTTTGCCGGCAAGTAAATCTGCAGGGTCAAAGTCATCAACGTTAATCACGTCTAGACGATCTTTTTCAACTGCAGCAAGCTTATCGGCTTCTGCTTGGCTTAAAATACCCGCTTCTAAACCCATTTGCGCCACTTTATCAAGCTGGAAGAATGGCAGCTTTACGCCTTTCTCCTTACATACACGCTCAAACAATGGCTCTACTTCTAGAACGTCTTTAAGCGTTTGCTCTTGACGGCCTACAAGGTTAAGCGGTTCGTTTGTAAGGTATACATAGCTTGCTAAACGATTACGTGTTTCGCTAGGAACTTGTAACAACTGCGCTAGTTTGTGCTCAAGTTTGTCGGTAGGTTTACGAACCGGACGACCAAACGGGAATAACAATACTTTTAAAACACCACGTAGTGGAGCCGACGGCATATTATTGATTAAATCAGCAAGTGCACGCTGGCAGTGGTAAAGGTGATCCTGACAGCTCCATTGAACCAATGCAAAATCTTCTTTTTTACGGCCTTCGTCGTTGTAACGTTTTAGCGTTGCAGATACTAAGTAAAGGTAACTTAATAAGTCGCCTAAACGGGCTGAAATACGTTCTTTACGTTTAAGAGAACCACCAAATACCGCCATGCTAATGTCTGACATAAGTGCAAGTGATGCACTAAAGCGAGACGCAATACGGTAAAACTCTGCCGTTTCGTCTTTGTATGGCACGCTAGTAAAGCGAGCGCCAGTAAGCGCAAGCCACTTAGTACGTACTAAGTTAGACATGGTAAAGCCAATGTGACCCATTAGCGCTTTGTCAAATACGTTAAGCGCTTCTTCGCGGTCTTCAATTTCACACGCACCTAGCTCGGTAAGTACAAATGGATGACAACGAATTGCACCTTGACCATAAATAATCATATTACGGGTCAAGATGTTTGCACCTTCAACGGTAATGGCAATTGGTGCACCTTGATAGCCACGACCCAAATAGTTATTTGGCCCAAGCATGATCCCTTTACCGCCTAGCACGTCCATTGCATGAATGGTTGAATCGCGCATTTGCTCGGTAAGGTGGTACTTAATAATCGCCGACACAACTGATGGCTTTTCGCCTAAATCAACTGCGCCAGTAGACATGCTTACTGCAGCGTCTGAGCTGTAAGCATAACCAGCAAGTTTAGCCATTGATTCTTCAACCCCTTCCATTTTACCAATAGGTAAGCGGAATTGACGACGAATACGGCTATAAGCACCGGTTGCTACTGCAATCATTTTAATGCCACCGGCTGAATTTGACGGCAACGTAATAGCACGACCAACCGATAAACATTCAACTAGCATACGCCAGCCTTGACCAGCCATTTCTGGGCCGCCAATAATGTAATCAAGTGGGACGAAAATATCTTTACCGCGAGTAGGGCCGTTTTGGAACGGCACATTAAGCGGGAAGTGACGACGACCAATTTCTACCCCAGGGGTATCTGTTGGGATAAGTGCACAGGTAATACCTGGCTCTTTAACGTCGCTTAATAATCCATCTGGATCTTGTAACTTAAATGCTAGACCAAGTACCGTAGCTACAGGCGCAAGTGTTATGTAACGTTTGTTCCATGTAAGGCTTACACCAACTACTTCTTCGCCATTCCATTGCCCTTTACAGACTACACCGTAGTCTGGAATTGAGCTTGCATCAGAACCCGCCTCTGGCGAGGTAAGTGCAAAACATGGAATTTCTTGACCGCTTGCTAAACGCGGTAAGTAATGATTTTTTTGGTCTTCAGTACCATAGTGCTGTAATAGCTCACCTGGACCTAACGAGTTAGGTACACCAACAATTGACGAAAGCAATGTTGATTTACTGGTTAGTTTTTGCAGTACACACGATTGTGCAAATGCAGAGAATTCTAAGCCGCCGTATTCCTTTTTAATGATCATGGCAAAGAACTTGTTATCTTTTAGATATTGCCATACATCCTGAGGTAAATCAGTCAGCTCATGCGTAGCTTCCCAATCATCAAGCATACTACATACAACTTCAACAGGGCCGTCGATAAATGCCTGCTCTTCAATAGTAAGTTTTGGAACTGGATACTGGTGAAGCTTTTTCCAATCTGGATTACCACAAAATAAATCCGCTTCCCACCACGTAGTACCGGCATCAATAGCTGACTTTTCGGTGTCAGACATGCTCGGTGTTACTTTTTTAAAGATGGTGAAAATAGGTTTGATAATGTATTGCTGGCGAATACCAGTAACAGAAAGAGGCACTGCGATGATTAAAAAGATCACCCAGCTAATTAAACCAAAAGCACCAGCAAAGGTACCAATTAATAATGTTGCGGTAGAAACACCAAGTGCTGTGTTCCAACTCGCTCTGTGGTAAAGCGCAATGCTGAGCAGTGCGATTAAACCAAGTGTAAATATGAGTGTCATTGCTAATTCCTTAATAGAGGTCAGACCACCTCGTTTAGAGTAGCGCTAGTAACGCTAAGTTTCAAGTACATTACTTAGATTAAAGTGTAGTTATCGGTACGATTATTACAATCCGTTGTATGTTATACGAACAGTTTGACAGTAATCGTTTATTTTGGCTTGTTATAAAAAATATAAGCGTTAAAAAATCACTTAATCTAATAGTAATATAAGTTTAATTAAGTAAATATACTTATGATGTTCAGTGTACGCTTATTAAAAATAGAACGATATTAATTGATATCGTTCACGACACCATTTACCGCCGTTTTTGTGTGTTATAAACAATCAAAGTGTTGTGCTTAAGCTGTGAAGGAGCTAAGAGTCGAGAAATGATACATAGTATATTAGATAATATTGAATGATTAATTAGTAGTATTTGGTAGGAGGTAAATTGATAATACCTAATAAATTAAAAATGAATGATGAGGTTAGGATAATTGCGCCTTCAAGAAGTTTATCAATTATTGACAAAGAGACTCGAGAAATAGCAAATAAAAGATTTGAAGAGCTTGGCCTCAAATTATCATTTTCAAAAAACTGTGAATTAATAGATGATTTCTCGTCTTCATCCATAGAAGAAAGAATTGAAGATTTACATGAAGCATTCTTAGATAAAAAAGTAAAAGCTATCTTTACTGTTATCGGGGGCGATAATGTAAATCAATTACTAAAGTATATTGACTATACGATTGTTAAAAGAAATCCAAAAATTATTTGTGGTTATTCTGATACTACAGCTTTATCAAATGCAATATTTCATAAAACTGGACTAGTAACTTACTCTGGGCCTGCATACTCAACTCTGGGAATGCTCAAGGGGATTGACTTTTCAATAAATTATATTAAAAAGTGTTTATTCTCAAGTGCTCCTTATGAAGTTATAAATCCAGCACAGTGGAGTGATGACTTATGGTTTATAGATCAGGAAAAAAGAAACTTTTATAAAGACAATGGTATAAAAGTTTTAAACCATGGCAAAGCAGAAGGAAAAATAGTTGGAGGGAACCTTTGCACTTTAAATTTACTTCAAGGAACTGAATTTATGCCTGATTTAACAAATTCTGTATTATTTATTGAAGATGATGAGTTAACATCCCCTTCAAACTTTGACAGAGATCTTCAATCATTAATTCATCAAAAACATTTCGATAAAGTTAAAGGAATAGTCATTGGGAAATTTCAATTAAAGTCAGAAGTATCTGAGGTCTTACTTAAAAAAATTATAAAATCTAAGCGAGAGCTAGCGTCAATCCCCGTGCTTTATAATTTAAACTTTGGACATACAACACCCCATATATGTTTTCCTATTGGTGGATTTGTGAAAATAGATACGGAAAGTTATAAACAGATAATAATAGAAAAACATTAGCTAAGAAATATTCGAGTCAATAGCCTTAATATAATTATCAATATAAATTTGTATCCACTTGCTAACGCTCTTCAGCTGTTTAACAATAACGTCATTAAAGAAATAAAAATAAATTATATGCACACAAAAATCCAAAGTGAAACCAAAACTGTGACCGCGTGCCAGATTTAATTGTTTATTTAGTTTTAATTTATTGAATTTAAGGTTTATTTATTTTATGTGTGAATTACTTGGCATGTCAGCCAATGTGCCAACGGATATTTGTTTTAGCTTTTCAGGGTTGTTGGAGCGTGGTGGAAATACTGGCCCGCATAAAGACGGCTGGGGCATTACTTTTTATGAAGGTAAAGGGTGCAGAACCTTTAAAGATCCAGAGCCAAGTTACCAGTCAGAAATAGCAAAGCTGGTAAAAGCGTACCCAATTAAAAGTGTATCGGTTATTAGTCATATTCGCCAAGGGAATCGTGGTCGGGTGTGTCTTGAAAACACTCATCCGTTTACCCGAGAGTTGTGGGGGCGCGAAATAACCTATGCACACAATGGGCAGCTTTCAAATTATCACGATTTAAAACCAGAGTATTATCGCCCTGTGGGAAACACCGACAGTGAACTCGCTTTTTGTTGGTTACTTGACAAAATTCGCGAAAAATACCCAAAGCGCCCAAGTAATATGGCGTCGGTTTTTAGATATGCCGCCAAGCTTTCACATACACTGCGTGAAAAGGGCGTATTTAATATGTTATTGACCGATGGTGTATTTGTTTTAGCGTATTGTACTAATAACTTACATTATATAACGCGCCGTGCGCCATTTGGTAAAGCTACATTGATTGATGCTGACATGGTGATCGACTTTCAACAAGAAACCACACCAAACGATGTAGTAACGGTTATAGCAACAAGGCCATTAACTAATGATGAGCGCTGGCAAAAAATGCAGCCAGGAGAGTTTGTGTTATTTAAAATGGGTGAATTAATGTAGCTTGGGTAGCTAGAGTGAAACGAAACCCGACTCAAAGTTTCAAATTGATAAAGTGTATAAGTGTTAAAAATGAAAAACCCAAGTTATGTTTGTCACACTTGGGCCTTTCATTTGCACCTTGTAAGCAATTTACTCTGGTGTTATTTCGTTTTTCACTTCTGCAGGTAAAGCAGGTGGGTTGATCACGGTAAACGATTTCATTTGCACTTCAAACTGCTCCACACCTTTTTCACCCTTCCACATGCGCACTAGCATGTAATCCATTTCTGGGGCAAACCAGGCTAAAGCTTGGCGTTTATCGTTATCGTATAAGCGTTTAACTTTCACTGCTTCTACATTACCTATAGGCAGAGAAATCATTTCGGTTTCTACCACTTCAAAGTCGTAGTCACGGCAATTACCTTTTTTATCAACCAACGGAAACGAGAAGTTGGTTTTGCCTTTTTTAAGACCTTCACGAACTTGTACTTGATAAGAAATACCATCTTGGAAGTTATCATGCCATTGGCATTTTAACGGGTAATCGCTGGTGTTACTGGTAACCGTTTTGGTTTGACGGTCAAAGTTAATTTCATACTTTTTGTCAGGCCCAGTGCCTGTGCGGATCATAGCGTACTGAATTGGCTCTACGTTATCATTTATAAAGCTAAAGGTTGATGACTCCTGACGTGAGTCAGAGAAAATCATCCATTCAATATCGCTGTGGTAAGTGACTTGGTAGTTATTATTATCGAGTTTTTTTAGTTCACGCTCGGCTTTGCCATGATTAGTGCCTTTGCGCAAAATATCATAACTAGCTTGGTACTGGGTTAACTCGCCTGCAATCAGGCTGGTAGGAAGTAATAAAGTGCCCGCACATAGTAGCCAAGCACTTAATTTTTTATTTTGGGTAGTGCGCGCCGTGTGCAGGAAGTTGTTTTTCGTCAAGAACTGCATAATCTGCTTCCATCGTAAGTCGTTGTTCACTGAACCACTTGACCACCAAAGGATAAATTATGTGCTCTTGCGCATGCACACGTTTAGCGAGCGTGTCTGCTGTATCGTTTGCTAATACAGGCACTTTAGCTTGAAGAATAACGGGTCCGCCATCTAATTCTTCAGTTACAAAGTGAACACTAACGCCGTGAACGTCGTCTTTTGCATCAATTGCTCTTTGGTGGGTATTCAGCCCCTGGTACTTAGGCAACAAAGATGGATGAATGTTCAACATTTTTCCAACATATTTTTGCACTAAGCTAGGAGTTAGAATACGCATAAACCCAGCTAATACAACTAGATTTGGTTCAAAAGAGTCAATTATATGCATTAACTGGGCATCGTAAGCTTCGCGTGAGTCAAACTCTTTATGACTCAGTACTTGCGTAGCAATGCCTACACTTTTTGCACGCTCTAACCCATATGCGTCTGCTTTATTACTAATAACAGCCGCAATATGAGCGTTTATCTCGCCGCTTTCACAGGCATCAATAATGGCTTGTAAATTTGAGCCACTGCCTGAGATTAAAACTACTAGACGAGTGGGTGCCATTACGCAGCACCACCTACAATTTCAACTTGCTCTTCGCCCGCAACCGCATCTTGAATTTCACCAAGGTGCCATGCGTTTTCGCCAAGATCTTTTAAAATGTTAATGCTGTTATCAAGTTGATCTGCAGGTACAACTAACACCATACCTACGCCACAGTTGAATGTGCGGTACATTTCGTGAGTGGTAATATTGCCATTTTCTTGCAACCAACTAAATACAGTAGGCCACTGCCAGCTATCACCTTTAACAACCGCTTTAGCAGATTCAGGTAATACACGAGGGATATTTTCCCAAAAACCGCCACCAGTAATATGCGAAAGCGCATGCACATCTACTTGCTTAAACAACTCAAGTAATGGCTTAACGTAAATGCGTGTTGGTTCTAAAAGGTGCTCACCTAAGGTTTTGCCATCAATCACTTGGTTAGTATCAGCGTTAGAGACTTCTAATACTTTACGAATTAGTGAGAAACCGTTTGAGTGAGGGCCGCTAGAAGCAAGCGCAATTAGCTGATCGCCTGCAGCTACTTTAGTGCCATCAATAATTTTTGATTTTTCTACCACACCGGTACAAAAGCCTGCCATGTCGTAGTCTTCACCATCATACATACCTGGCATTTCAGCTGTTTCGCCACCAATTAGGGCACAACCTGAAATTTCACAACCTTTACCAATACCGGTTACTACGTCGGCTGCTGTGTCTACATCTAGTTTACCCGTTGCATAGTAATCTAGAAAAAACAGGGGTTCAGCGCCTTGTACTATTAAATCATTTACACACATCGCAACTAAGTCGATACCTACGGTATCGTGCTTTTTAAGGTCAATTGCTAAACGTAACTTAGTGCCAACACCGTCAGTGCCTGCTACAAGTACAGGTTGCTTATAACCTTCAGGAATTTCGCAAAGTGCGCCAAAACCACCAATTCCGCCCATCACTTCAGGACGACGAGTTTTTTTAACTACACCTTTAATACGCTCAACAAGTGCATTACCAGCGTCGATATCTACGCCCGCGTCTTTATAGCTTAGAGACTGTTTTTGTTCGCTCACAGGTTTTCCTCAAAATAGTTGTTTTGATGCTTACTTAGAAACGCGCGTATTTTACAACAATTGCAGGGGCGCGGCTAGTTGAAATCTAGATTTGATTTTAAAGACAAGGACACTTGTCCGCTAATTGTTGCATTAGTAAACAAAAAAAAGCGCCCAATGGCGCTTTTTAACATGGAAATAAAAATTAATACTACAAATTAGGCTTTTGCTGTAAGTATCGCTCTAAGTGGAGCAGAGTAGCCTTCAATGGTTTTACTGGTGTCAGTAGGGTCTAAAAAGTCAACTAAAGATTCGTTTTCCATCCAGTCAGTTTTACGCTGCTCGTCGAGCGTTGTAATAGCGCAATCTTTAATTTGCACATCTTTAAAGCCAACACGTTCCATCCACAGTTTTAATGCAGCAGTGCTTGGAATAAACCATACATTACGCATTTTCGCGTAGCGGTCGGTCGGAACCAGTACGGTGTTTTCATCGCCTTCAATAACTAAGGTTTCAAGCACCAGCTCACCGCCTGGGCGAAGCTGTGCTTTTAATTGCGCTAAAAAGTCGATAGGTGAGCGACGGTGATAAAGTACTCCCATCGAAAATACCGTATCAAATGCTTTAAGTTCTGGTAGGGCTTCAACACCTAATGGTAATAAATGCACGTTTTCATCAGGGTTAAAGTGTTTAATAGCCTGAAATTGGCATAAAAATAAGTCAGATGGATCAATACCTACCACAAACTGAGCACCTTCACCGCGCATACGCCATAGGTGATAACCCGAGCCACAACCAATATCTAATACAGTACGGCCTTTTAATGGCTCAATATGCGGTAGGAGTCGATCCCATTTCCAGTCACTGCGCCATTCTGTATTAATGTCGATACCGTGCACATTAAATGGGCCTTTACGCCAAGGCATCATCCGTTTTAATAAATGCGTGGTTTGTTTTTGCTCGCCTTCAGTCATTTCGCCAGGCGCGCCTATTGCTACTTTGCTGACAATATCAACGTGGTTTGTTGATACCTCAGGTAAGTTTTTTAGTACTTTTTGCCATTGAGGCAAATCGCCATGGCTAGCCTCTTGTTGCCAATGCTTTAATTGCGCGGGCAAGGTTTCTAGCCAGTGGCTAAGTGGGCTTTGTGCAATTGCAGCGTAAAATTGGTTAAACCATGCAGACATGTGTCACTCTCTAAATTATTTAATTGCTACCATTGAGCAAAAATTAAAACATTGATACCACACTTGCGTTTGGCTAAAACCAATGTCGCTTAAACGTTGTGTATGTGTGCTAAGTGTATCGGGGCGCATTACGTTTTCAATGGCGGTACGCTTTTGGCTTATTTCAAGCTCAGAGTAGCCATTATGACGCTTAAAGTCGTGGTGCAAGTCAATCAATAGGTTATCGCATTGCTCGTTTTCGGCTTTAATTTTTTCACTTAGTAGCAAAACGCCACCGGGCTTTAAATTAGCGTATATTTTTTCAAGTACCGCTTTGCGCTGCGCTGGTGGAATAAACTGCAGGGTGAAATTCATCGCCACTACCGATGCATTTTGAATATCGAGCTCGTTGATATCACCTAAAGTTACAGTTACAGGAACGTCTGATCTGAACCCTTGTAAATGGACCTTACAACGCTCCACCATGGCTTGTGAGTTATCTACAGCAATAATGTGGCAGCTATCAGTTTGAATATTACGGCGCATACTTAGGGTAACCGCCCCTAACGAGCAGCCTAGGTCATACAAATTTGAATTTGGCTGAGCATACTCACCGGCTAATTTCCCCATAGTACTGACTATGGTGGCGTAACCGGGTACCGAGCGTTGGATCATGTCGGGAAATACTTCAACCACATTTTGATCAAAACTAAAGTCTTTTACTTGTTGCTCAGAGGCATAAATACTGTCTTTTATACTCACGAAGGCAGTCTCTTTGAAAATAATAGTGCTATTTTAACATTTTATACTGGATAGTCAGTGATAAATTCAGTAGCTTGACTAGAATTATGAAGAATAAGTATAAAAGAGATTATTAAATGAGCAAAAGTAAAGTTATTAGCACCGACGATATATTAGCAACATTATGCCACTCAGTAACGGGTGTACTTTCATCAGCCAGCGGCAACGAGATCAGCTATTCAGCCATGGTACAAAAAATTACTCGTACTTGTATGCGACCAGACATAGGCTGTTTTGTTTTATTTGATGGGGGCTTTACCGGTTTAGTCGTTACCAACTTTACGGCGCAAGCTGCGATGGAAATTTATGGTGATTACATGCGTAATATGGGCATGCCAGAAGAGGAGATCGCGCATAGTCACTTATCTGATGACGTTTCAAACGTGATGGGTGAGTTGATGAACCAAATAGTGGGCGACTTCACGTCAAAAGTGCGTGAACAGCTACATACCTCTATTACCCAAAATCAGCCAAAAATGATGGCTATTAACAAGCAAGTGCAAATATCGGTTGATACCACTATGGATCGTCCGCAAGCACGCCGTGTAACGTTTACCACTCGCAACCAAAATATCTTCTATTTAGAGTTGGCGATGGATAAAACAGAGTTTATTAAACTTCACGATTTTGACATTGTAGAAGCCATAGACCCAGACGACATTATCGCAAACGAAGCCAAGCAAAAAGCGGATAAGGAAAAAGCAAAACAGCCAAAGCAAGATGATAGCGACGACGACTTTATGGCCGAATTAGGGCTTTAACGTTTTTACGTAGGTTGGGTTGAGTGAAACGAAACCCAACGAGCTTTTGAGCTGTCAGCTTGTAGCTATTAGTAAATTATAAAAACGCGGTTTAGCATCGCGTTTTTTATTTTTGAGTGCTTTAGTTATGATTCAATACGTAATTATATTTTGGCTGATCGCTCAATTATAGGGATTCTCACCCCTCGCAATAGCTACACAAAAAATCCGTAAATCCAGCTCTAGCTGATGGTACTGCGGCTCCATATGGCAGCACAGTTTATAAAAGCCTTTGTTATGGTCTTTTTCTTTAAAATGCGCGAGTTCGTGCACCACTAATGCTTTTAATAATGGCTCTGGCGCGCGCAGTAAATCGCTGTTGATGGCTAAATCATGCTTGCGGGTTTTACCTTGCATACGGTACGTGTGGGTACCGAGCGCATTGGTAACCATATCACCTTGTTTTTTAAACGCAGCGCGTCCAAACGGTGGGGCGTTTTTTAAATACTGCTTTTTAAGCTCAGTGGCGTAGCTATACAGTAACTTATCACTGGTAATACGATGCGCCTGCGGGTACTTTTTAAGTAAATACTCACATACCTTTCCTGCTTTTATTAGGCCTAATACTTGCTCAACGATATTGGCAGGGTAGCCGGTAAAGTAACGTGCGTATTCACTCATTATTGTCTCTGTATTTTGAATTTATTTTTAAAAAAGTGCTTGCTGGTGGGCTTCTTTTTCGCCACTAAATGGATTGAGTACGTTGTGATTATACCCCAAATCTTGACAAAATTGGCGAGCTAGTAAAGGCGCTTCACGGTTATCAGCGGTATGAAAAAACACATAGGGGCTTTTGCCCTCATCGAGCCACTGGCTTACTTTGCTAAGCCAAGGCTGATAAAAGGTCTTATAATCGTTTTCTAAATCAGCAATAACAAAGCGCGCCATAGGCTGCGAGCCCGTTGCAATAGCGTGCACTGGTAAATGCGGCTTTTTCTGTTGTGCGTCTATTAGCGCTTCGGTGGTTGGCTTTACCGCAAAGAGCGCCCGAGTATCCATAGCAATGCGATTTATATTGTGTGCCATTAAAAGCTGATTAAGTGCGATTTCGGCCTCACCTTTTTTGAAAAAATCAGGGTGGCGTACCTCAACCCCATAGTTTAGCTCTTTAGGAAGTAAATCTATAAAAGCGGCAAGCTTAGCTAAATGTTGTGGCGCAAACGCTTTAGGTAATTGCAGCATTATTTGCCCTGTTTTTTCAAATAGCGGGGCGAATAAATTAAGCCAATTAGTTAGCTCATGTTGCACGTTAGTAAGTTGGAGTTCGTGACTAAAGCGCCGATGAAATTTAAAGGTAAATTTAAACTCATCGGGTACACTCGCAGCCCAGCGTAATACAGTGTCAGGCGAGGGGTCGGCGTAAAAGCTAGTATTACCCTCTACCGAATTAAAATGCTGCGCATATTCGCTAAGCATATCGGCATTTTTACACTGGCGTGAAAATAAGTTTCCTTTCCATGCGTTGCTCGACCACTGCGGGCATCCAATATATAGCATACAAACAAAAGCCTTGTTATAAAGTGCCGGTAGTGTAACAAATAACAAAACAGTGCGCTGTAAATTCAACCTAGAAAGGTAAACACGCCCTAGCATCTTCAACCGACTTGGGTATAATGCAGGGCTTAATTTGATTATTTTGAATTGCTAGCGGTTTTATTTTCATTTTGGTGTTTATAAAAACTTTTAAAACAACGGTGTTTAACCGCTATATGCCTTTTATCTGACAGGAAAACTATGCGCTCTATATACTGCGGACAGCTAAATAAAACTCACGTAGATCAGGAAGTTGAACTATGTGGCTGGATCAACAAACGACGTGACCTTGGCGGACTTATCTTTGTCGATTTACGTGATAGAGAAGGTTTAGTACAAGTTGTATTCGATCCGGAAGTTGAAGGATTAATGGAAACAGCTAACAAACTTCGTCAAGAATTTTGTGTTCAGTTAAAAGGGATTGTACGCGCTCGCCCAGATAGCCAAGTAAACAAAGATATGGCAACCGGCGAAGTAGAAATTTTAGGCACGGGTTTAACTATTATTAACCGCTCTGAGCCTATGCCACTTGATTTTAACCAAGTGAACTCAGAAGAGCGTCGTTTAAAATACCGTTACTTAGATTTACGTCGTTTAGAAATGAGCGACCGCATTAAATTACGTGCTAAAGCAAGCAGCTTTGTACGTCGCTTTTTAGATGAAAATGGCTTTTTAGATATCGAAACGCCAGTGCTAACTAAAGCAACGCCTGAAGGTGCGCGCGATTACTTAGTACCAAGTCGTGTTCATAAAGGTAGCTTTTACGCATTACCACAGTCACCACAGTTATTTAAGCAATTGTTGATGATGTCGGGTTTTGACCGTTACTACCAAATTGTTAAATGTTTCCGTGATGAAGACTTACGTGCTGACCGTCAACCTGAATTTACTCAAATAGATTTAGAAACCTCGTTCATGAGCTCTGATCAAGTACGTGGCATGACAGAGAAAATGATCCGTGAAATGTGGCAGTCATTACTAAATGTTGATTTAGGTGATTTCCCAATTATGCCTTACTCTGAGGCAATGAGCCTATATGGTTCTGATAAGCCAGACTTACGTAACCCAATGAAGCTTATTGATGTAGCCGATTTAGTAAAAGACGTAGAATTTAAAGTATTCTCAGGCCCAGCAAACGATGAAAAAGGCCGTGTTGCAGTACTAACGGTACCAGGTGGCGCATCACTTTCTCGTAAGCAACTAGATGATTACACTAAGTTTATCGGTATTTACGGTGCTAAAGGTTTAGCATGGATGAAAGTAAATGACCGCGATGCAGGCGTTGAGGGCGTGCAATCGCCAATCGCTAAATTCTTAAATGAAGACGTGATCACGCAGTTACTTGAACGTACTAATGCACAAACAGGCGATATCATTTTATTTGGTGCGGATAAACGCAACACCGTAAATGAAGCCATGGGCGCACTTCGTTTAAAAATTGGTATTGATTTAGAAATCACTAATTTAGATAGCTGGGCACCACTTTGGGTTGTTGACTTCCCAATGTTTGAAGAAGATGACGAAGGCACACTACACGCTGTACACCATCCATTTACTGCACCAAAAGATATTAGTGCCAGTGAGCTTGAAGCAAACCCAGCAGCGGCTATTTCAGATGCTTACGATATGGTATTAAACGGCTACGAAGTGGGCGGTGGCTCGGTACGTATTCACAATGCAGATATGCAAGAAGCGGCATTTAGAATTTTAGGTATTGAAGCGCAAGAGCAGCAAGATAAATTTGGTTTCTTACTTGATGCACTTAAATACGGCACACCACCGCATGCAGGTTTAGCGTTCGGTTTAGACCGTTTAGTTATGTTGCTATGTGGAACTGATAACATTCGTGACGTTATTGCTTTCCCTAAAACCACACAAGCATCGTGTTTATTAACAGATGCGCCTAGCAAAGCAAACAGCGATTCGCTGACAGAGCTTGCTATTAGTGTAGTTGAGAAAGAATTACCAAGCGCAGAATGAAGCTAGCTTAACCATAGTGTTTAGTTAGATCAAAACCCCTTAGGCTAAATACCTAAGGGGTTTTTTGTTTGGCATAACCCAATTTAGGTGCTTTATATTTATGAGTGAGCTATTTAAAGATAGTCATTATTTCGATCAGCCATTTTTAAACTTTACAGCAAATGCAAAGCGCTTTAGCGATATTGAGTTTGAACAATGTCAGTTTATTGAGTGCGATTTTAGTCACAGCCAGTTTAATGCCTGTCGGTTTATAGAGTGTGAGTTTATTAACTGTAATTTGACTGAGCTTAATTGGAATTACAGCTCACTAGAAGAGGTGAGCTTTGCAAATTGTAAACTCAATAGCATAATGTGGGGACAAGTAAATTGGCCGCAATTAGCGCTAACGTCACCGGTGAGTTTTAAACAGTGTGAGCTGAGCCATAGTTCGTTTTTTGAATTACAGTTAAAAGCCTTAACAATGACGAACTGTTTTGCCAAAGATGTCGATTTTAGGCACGCTAACTTAGCTCAAAGCAACTTCTCGGATACTGACTTTAGAGACAGCCTGTTTCATCAAACTAATTTGAGGAAAGCAAACTTTGTTGGCGCAACGCAATTTAATATTGATATAACAAGCAATGATGTGAGTAATGCAAAGTTTGAACGGCTTGAAGCGTTAAACTTATTAGCTGGACTTGATATCGAGCTGGTTGATTAGCCGCAAGAGCTTACGGCTAATACGTATATTTACTATTAGCAAGCAGGGCCATTTTTGTTACGTGCACTAGCAAGTGCGCGGGCTATGCTCAGTAGCTCAGGCGAAATATCATCAGCGCCATCTTTAATCAGTTTAGTTACATCACCTGATGAATATAAGCTATCACGCGGTGATTTAATTCCCAGCTCTCTCACAAAGTCTTTGGTTTTACCTGTACTGCCGGTTTCAATGAACTTAAAAATAATCCGTTCGTTGTTACTTTTCGGCTCGGCTTGTAACACTTTAATTTCTTCTTGGTAGGCTTCAATTCTGCTTTGGAGAATGTCGATGCGTTGTTCAATGCTGCTATATGATTTCATGAATGGATTCTTTTGCGATAATAGTAAAACAATAATCGCTATTATCGCACAAATTAGCAAAGGCGCGCGCTAACCTTTATAATAAAAATTAATGTTAGTTAAAAATGTATAAGTAATACAAGGGAATGCATGTTAAAAATTATAAAAAAGCGTTTAATGTTAAGTGCACTGACTTTAAGTTCTACGCTATTTGCATCATCAAGTTATGCCCAAGACGATGCAATCATTGATGAAAGTCGTAATCGCTCTATACCTGTAAATATTACCCTACCAGCTAACCACCTTAAGTGCAGCGCGCAAGTCAAATGCCCTGTGGTATTTGTAAATGCAGGGTATGGCATTAGCCACGATGAATACACCTTTGCGAGTAAGTTATTTAATGCGCAAGGCTATTTAAGCATTGCGGTAGCACATGAACTTAAAAGTGACCCTGCACTTAATCGTGCGCAGCCATACCTAACTACTCGTATGGAAAATTGGCACCGGGGTGTTGTAACCCTCAAATTTTTAGTCAACGAGCTAAGTGTTAAATACCCTGAGTATGATTTTACAAAACTCACTTTATTTGGCCACTCAAATGGTGGAGATATTTCAGCCTTGTATGCAGCTATTTATCCAAGTGAAGTAAGCCAATTAATTACGCTCGATCACCGCCGCATGTTATTGCCACGCAATAAAAACACACGCGTGCTCACACTGCGCGGTAGTGATTATCCAGCCGATGCAAACGTGCTTTTAACCGACCAAGAGTTAACCGTTTATCCTGTTACGCAAACGTTGATAGAAAAATCACGTCATAACGATATGTACGATGGCGGCCCTAAATGGCTGGTAGGTAGAATGAGTAAAGAAATAACGACTTTTTTAGAAAATTAAACGATACAGTCAGCTTTAAAATCCTAAATAGCGCAGTTAATACTGCGCTTATTCATGTAGTCACTCCACTAATTCACTAACCATCAGCGGGCTATTATGTAGCGTTTTATGCACAGGGCATTTGTCGGCTATTTCGAGTAATCGTATTCAACATAGCGATTAGCCCACGTAGCAATAACATCGGCTGCGTAGTTAGCGTCTTCTTTATTACTGAGTAAGTGATCGGCATTATCTAAACTTATAAAGCTTTTTGGATGCTTGGCAGCGGCGTAAATTTTTTCGGCTTCACTAATATTCACGGTAGCATCAATAGGAGAGTGCATAACTAACAAAGCACGCTTAAGCTTACCTATATGGCTGTTATCGTATTTGGCGATGTCATCTATAAATTGTTTTTTAATCGTAAATTCCCGCCCGGCTAAACACACTTTTGCTTCACCCGATTGGTTTATTTCATCTAAATGAGCAGCAAAATTATGGGTAACGTGCTGAGCATCCGATGGCGCACCTATAGTCGTAATGGCCGATACTTCGGGTATGTGCTCTGCTGCTGCAAGCACCGCAGCACCACCTAAACTGTGGCCTATCAATAACTGAGGTGCTTTAAAGTGTGTTCTTAAGTGATTGGCTGCAGCCACTAAGTCTTGAATGTTTGATGAAAAGTTACTGTTGGCAAAGTCACCATCGCTATTACCAAGCCCTGTAAAATCAAAGCGTAATACAGCAATGCCTTGCTGAGTGAGCGCGCGACTTATTCGTGTTGCAGCCGCTACATCTTTAGAGCAGGTAAAACAGTGAGCAAATAAGGCATAAAATTTCACTTCACCAGAGGGCTGTTCAAGTTGTCCAGCGAGTTCTAATTCACCGCTTTTAAAAGAAACTTTTTGTCGCATGTAGAGAGCCTTAACAAGTTGATATAGTGTGTGATGCTGATAAGGAATAGATTGGTACGATGGGGTGAAAATTCAATACAAGCGTTATTTTGATCTTGATCAAGGCAGAGAAGGCTTGCTTATTGAGTGCGGACATATGTCCTTATAATTTCAAGGGGGTTTGTCTATCCTCGCACAGCATAAAAATGCAGCCTTTATTACTTGAATTAAGTAGTTAAGCTATATTTGAATGTAATACTAATTTCGTGTAGACCTGTGGCTTAAGCGAATTAGTAAATGGCTTCTAACAACCTACTTACTGGAATGTACCATGCAATTACCTACAGTTGATTATAAAGCGGACGATGCGGCTGCGCAATTTGTTGAATCGTTGAGAAATACTGGTTTTGGCGTATTAAAAAACCATCCTATTCCGCAATCTTTAGTTGAGTCTATTTATAAAAATTGGCAAGACTTTTTTAACTCAGAGCAAAAGCATGAGTTTTTATTTTCAAAAGAAACGCAAGATGGTTATTTTCCACCGTCGGTATCAGAAGTAGCTAAAGGCCATACGGTAAAAGACATTAAAGAGTACTTTCATGTTTACCCTAAAGGCCGTGTTCCTGCACAATTAGAAGCAGATGTACGTGAGTACTACCGTTTAGCTAATGAATTTGCGGCAACATTATTAAGCTGGGTTCAGGCTGAAGCGCCTGAAGAAGTGCGTGCTAAGTTCTCTATTGATTTAAAAGATATGATTGCCCAGTCTGAGCAAACGTTGTTACGTATTTTACATTACCCGCCAATGACAGGTGATGAAGAGCCTGGTGCTATTCGTGCTGCTGCGCACGGTGATATTAACTTATTAACCGTATTACCGGCGTCAAATGAGCCAGGCTTACAAGTACAAAAAACCGATGGCGGTTGGTTAGACGTGCCATGTGATTTTGGTAGTTTAATTATTAATATTGGTGACATGCTACAAGAAGCATCGGGTGGCTACTTCCCATCAACGATTCACCGTGTAATTAATCCATCGGGTAAAGCAACAACCAAATCACGTATTTCATTACCATTGTTTTTACACCCTCGTCCAGATGTGGTGTTATCTGATCGCTACACAGCAGATAGCTACTTACAAGAGCGTTTACGTGAGTTAGGTGTAAAATAATCTTTTAGCATTTGTAATGCTCAGGTAAATAAAAAGCGGCTGTTTAGCCGCTTTTTTAGTATTTGTGTTTATTGATTTGGCACAAAGTAAATAATGGCATGCATTCTGAGCCACTAAAGGTATAATGCGCGCAACTGGCCACTTTGGCCTAATTTGAAATAGAGAGTTTATATGAGTTTTGATGGTTTAGGTTTATCACAGTCTTTAGTTAATGCGGTTTTAGAAAAGGGCTATGAAACGCCAACGCCTATTCAGGCTCAAGCTATTCCAGCAATTATTGCACGTCGCGATGTAATGGCCGCAGCGCAAACCGGTACCGGTAAAACCGCTGGTTTTACTTTGCCACTGATTGAGCGTTTATCGTCGGGTACTAAAGCAAAAAGTAATCATGTTCGTGCGCTTATTTTAACGCCAACCCGTGAGCTTGCGTTGCAAGTAAGTGAAAATGTTGAAGAATATGCTAAGCATTCAAACGTGAGTTCGTTTGTTGTTTACGGTGGTGTTAAAATTAACCCACAAATGCAGCGCCTGCGCAAAGGGGTTGATATTTTAGTGGCGACACCAGGGCGTTTAATTGATTTACACAATCAAAACGCGGTTAAATTTGATAGCGTTGAAGTACTGGTTTTAGATGAAGCCGACCGTATGTTAGACATGGGCTTTATCCATGATATTAAGCGCCTGATTGCAAAAATGCCTGAAAAGCGTCAAAACTTAATGTTCTCAGCCACGTTTTCGGATGATATTCGCGCGCTGGCAAAAGGGTTAATTAACGACCCCGTTGAAATTTCTGTTGCAGCTAAAAACACCACCGCAAAAAGTGTCACGCAAAGCGTATACGCAGTAGACAAAGCACGTAAAACGGCCCTATTAAGCCATTTAATTCGTAGCAACGATTGGCAACAAGTACTGGTATTTAGTCGTACTAAACATGGTGCTAATCGTTTAGTTAAGCAACTTGAACGCGATGATATTGTTGGTGCGGCAATCCATGGCAATAAATCTCAGGGCGCGCGTGTTAAAGCACTAGAGGGCTTTAAAAGTGGTGAAGTGCGCGTATTAGTGGCAACCGATATTGTTGCACGTGGTTTAGACATTGTTGAATTACCGCATGTTGTAAACTACGACTTACCTAATGTATATGAAGATTATGTTCACCGTATTGGCCGAACTGGTCGTGCGGGAGCATCAGGGCATGCTATTTCGTTTGTAACGGTTGACGATGCAATAGATTTATACGGCATTGAGCGCTTTATTGGCGAGCTAATTCCACGTGCTGAAGAAGAAGGTTTTGAACCGGCTAACCCTGTTGCTGAGCGCGCACTCGATGCACGCCCGTTACCTGCTAAAAAGCCAAAGAAAAAACAACCATTTAATAAGCCTAAATCAGATAGCAGCAAGCCTAATAGCAAAAAGCCTAACAATGGTGGCAATGGTACGGGCCCACGTCGTGGTGGCTCTAAAAAGCCAGCAGCTAAAACCGATGATAATGCACAAAACCCATGGGCAAAGCGTCAATCGGTTGGGGGCAGTGGTCAACGCCGTCGTCGTCCAGCAAATAACGACTAATTAGGTTTAGTTCGCTTTAATAAAAACGCGCTTACTTTTACTGGTAGCGCGTTTTTTAATGCCTATCTTAAAGCTTTACTAACCGATTAAATAATTAACTGCTAATCCTACAAATAAAGTAACACTAACGCTCAGTAACGTTCCTAGCATCACATATTCAGTGAGTTGTTTATCTTTGCTGGCACTTAAGTCGCCAAATCTAAACACCGATTTAGCGGCAATTAAAAACCCAAGCCCTGCAAACTGATCTAATAAAATAAATGTCAGCATAAGTACTCTTTCAAGCATACCAATACTTTGTCCTGCTAAGGGGAGGCTACCATCACTAGAAAAGTGATTAGTTAAACGCTCTAACATCATTCTTATAAATACCGCACTGGGACTTAAAATAATAAGGTAACCAGCTATAACCCACAGCACTTTATCGTTGCACAATAACGCCATCACATTGTCAGCAAATTGCTGATTGTCAGTTAGCCAAATACTTATCGCAATAATGACAGTGATATGTGCAATTTGGTCTAATAAAAAAGGCACTACGCCTTTATTTGAATACGATTTAGCAATATCAATAAAGTAGTGACTGATCATAATAATGCCGGTCGCCAGTAATACGCTGCTTAGTTGTTGCCAGCCAAAACTATATTCCCAAAGTGCCACTACGATTGCACTGGTAATTCCGTGAACCAATACATGGTAGTAAAGTTTTTTTGCTTTAAAATGACGGGTGTTTCTGTCGTTTACCCAGCTCATGGGTTACCAATAAAAATCAGCGAGTAAGTGGCCAATAATCAGTGCAACGAGTAATAGTGAAAATTCCATTAGTCATGTCCTTGCTGTTTGTTTTTAAGCTGTTGTTGTGCATGTAAAATAAATCGTTCTATCAGCTGATAGTTAGCAAGATTAAGCAGCTTTGTAACGTTTTCGCGGCTGGTGTTGAGCTCTTTAGCTAAAGCTGCATGGTTGTTATTAGTATGGGTTAAATATACATACAAAGCATTTGCTTGTTTTTGGGTTATTTTACACAATAATACATCGACAAACGCTAGGTTTAGCTTAAAGCTCTCATCAACTGATTGATCTGCAATAGCAAATGTAAAACGCTGATTTGTCATTTTATCTAGCTCATGTCCAGAGAGAGTAAACGCAGAGCCTGTAGCAGTTTTTATACTCGTACTAGGGTTATCTATGTGCCCCAACGCCATACTTTGGCGCAATTCATAACCGGCAGATTTTAACTGTAGATAAATAAGAATAGCGGTGGTAACTAACTGTTCACTTTTATCGAGTTGCAGTTGAAATGCATCCCCGCGGTAAATATCCCAAGATGTTGTTTTATTGCAATTTGCACGTAAACTTTGCTCTAGCTGGTCAAGCATGGCATCGTATTGTTGTTTAGGTATTTTTTGCGATTTAATAATATCGCCGCTGATCACACCAATCATAAAAATCCAAATAGATTATTTATATGTAACTAAATTTGGTTACATTGTTAAATGTAACCGTATTTGGTTACATTGGGTTTGGTAACTAATTTAGGTTACTTAACACGCAATTGCAAGTATTACTCATTGGGACATAATAATGACCTCACAACAAAGCAGTAAACCTCGTGTAGGTATTTTTGTCGATGTACAAAATATTTATTACACCTGTCGCGAAAGCTACGGTAAAAACTTTGATTACAATGCCTTTTGGCGAATGATGGAGCAACAATACGATATAGAATGTGCGTTCGCCTATGCAATATACCGAGGTGATGAAAAGCAAAATCAGTTTCAAAATATTTTGCGCGCTATTGGCTTTGAAGTAAAACTAAAACCCTTTATTCAGCGCCGTGACGGCAGTGCCAAAGGCGATTGGGATGTGGGTATAACCATAGATATGCTAGAGCAGGGGAAGCAGCTTGATAAAGTTATTTTACTCTCGGGTGACGGTGACTTTGCATTATTACTTGGGCATTTAAAAAATCAATATAATGTTCCGTGTGATGTATACGGTGCTGATAAATTAACCGCAGAGGTACTTAAGCAAAGTGCCGAGCAATTTCATTTAATTGACAAACAGCTACTACTTTAAAAAGTATAAGTATTGTATTTTTGATTTATTTTTGAGCAGAATGTTTGCGTTGATCATGAGAGTATTTAATACAACGGGTGCATAGATTAATTAAGCCTAATTTAGGCTTTTTTTATGGCGATAATAAATTGGGTTTAGTGGATGAGTATGGTAATTTTAAGATTCAATTAGTATCAAGGAATTACATGCTTAACTACAGTAATATGCCATTAGACAGAGGCTCAAATGCGCGCAAAGATCCTACTTGGGTAGACGCAAAAAAAACAGCAGACAGTTTATGGCTTTTAGTTAAAGGCAATCACACCTTATTTGCTAACAGTAGCCCTGAGGTGGTGTATTTAGCTTACCAACAAGTGGCGCATTTAGATTTAACGCAGGCTATTCTTTTAGGATCAAATAAACAGGATAATGCCGTATTTGCGCTAGACGTAACTGAACTCGAAGAGTCGTTATTAGCAACGATTGTTGGTGATGCCAAGTTTGCAGATATTCGTCAATATGGTACTCAAGTAGCACTTGAAGATGGCTCAAATGCAGCGCTTGCTCGTGGGTTGTGTTACTGGCATGCCACTCATAGTTTTTGTGGTCGCTGTGGTACCAAAAATCACTTAGTTGAAGGGGGGCATTCACGTTTATGCGACAACGCAGCCTGTATGCACCAAACTTTTCCGCGTACCGATCCAGCCGTTATTATGGTAGTAACTAAAACATTTTCTGATGGGATTGAACGCTGCTTATTGGGTCGCCAAGCAACTTGGCCAAAAGGATTGTATTCCTCGCTTGCCGGGTTTGTCGATCCAGGTGAAACCCTTGAACAAACCGTGATCCGAGAAGTAAAAGAGGAAGCGGGCATTACCGTTGAAAAAGCAGAGTATATTGCTTCTCAACCTTGGCCGTTTCCTTCATCAATTATGCTTGGTTTTATTGCCACAGCAAGCAGTGATGAAATAAGCATAGAGCAAGATGAACTTGAAGATGCACGATGGTTTTCTCGCCAAGAACTTGCGCAATTTAAAGATTGGCAACACGAGGGGGAGCATTTAAAGCTACCTAGAGCTGATTCGATTTCGCGTTATTTAATTGAATATTGGCGTACTCAGATAGAAGGATGAATCATGTCGAGCAAAAATAAAAATACCCAATTAGTGTCATCAGGGCGCAAAAAAGCGTACACCCATGGCGTAGTTAATCCAGTGATACAGCGCGCTTCAACGATTGTGTTTGATTCTGTGAGTGAGCTTAAAGAAGCGGCTAAAACACGTGGCGACAAAACCTTGTTTTATGGCCGCAGAGGGACGACCACTCATTTTGCTCTGCAAGAGGCAATTACCGAACTCGAAGGCGGTGAGGGCTGTGCGTTATACCCATGTGGCGCGGCAGCGATAAGCCAAACTCTGTTATCGTTTTTAAAGTCCGGTGATCATATTTTAATAGTGGACACTGTTTACGAGCCAACCCGTGATTTTTGCGACAAGATATTAGCTGGGTTGGGTATTAGTACGACCTATTATCCGCCCATGATTGGCGCAGACATAAAAGAGTACATTCAAGACAATACCAAAATGTTGTTTTTAGAGTCTCCGGGTTCAATTACCATGGAAGTTCAAGACGTTCCCGCCATGGTAAAAGTGGCAAACGATCATAATGTAATGACGGTGCTTGATAACACCTATGGCAATGGCTTGCATTATCGTCCGCTTGAACATGGTGTTGATATTAGTATTCAAGCCGCCACCAAATATATTGTTGGCCACTCTGATGTGATGATGGGCGTTGCTGTAGCTAATAAAAAGTATTGGCCAACACTTCGTGAACACTCTTATTTACTCGGGCAATGCACCAGTGCAGATGATGCGTATTTAGCACTACGAGGCTTGCGTACCATGGCAGTGCGATTAAATCAGCATGAAAAAGCCGCGCTAGAAATAGCAAAATGGCTTGAGCAACATGCGTTGGTTGATCATATTCGCCATCCTGCGTTTACAACATGCCCAGGCCATGAATTTTTCAAACGCGATTTTGACGGCAGTAATGGTTTATTTTCGTTTGTAATGAAAGCGGGTAATCAACACGCCATAGATGCTTTTTTAGATAGCTTACAACATTTCAAAATGGGCTTTTCGTGGGGGGGCTTTGAGAGCTTAGTAACGGCAAACCTATCAATGAAAGGGCTGCGCTCGCAAACAGGATGGGAGCATGGACCTGTTATTCGTTTGCACATTGGTTTGGAAGATGTTGAAGATTTAATTGCCGACTTACAGCAAGCATTAGCTATTTATGAGCAACATTTATAATTACTAATTGGTTAGATTACATTATTTGTTACAAAGCCTACCTCTGAGTAGGCTTTTTTTTGCTAGCAATTCAACGTGTTTACACTTAGTGTTGTTAAATAACGCTTATTTTAAAGTATGAACAACGTCATTAAGGATAGTCAATGGCAACACCATCACCTATTAACGTAGGGCGCTTAACCCAAATCGCGGGTTTTGAGCTGGTACGTATGTTTTTAACTAAACGAGGACTTATTGCACTGGCGGCTTTTGCGCTAGTGTGGCTTGTTATTTTACGTTACCCCATAGGCCAAGCTGTAGGCATAATCAGCTCGCCAGATTTTGAACAAATAGCCCGTGATATTTCCGGCTCTATTGGATTAAGTAAGTTACTTGATTGGCCTGAAGCCGAATTTGCTATGTATTGGCTTATTGCTTTGTATAGTTTTCCTGTTTTTAGCTTATTTATTTGTAGTGATCAAACCGTCGGTGACAGAGAGCGCGGTACGCTAAGGTTTTTATCATTACGCTCAACGCGCTTTGAAATACTCTTTGGTCGATTTTTAGGACAGTTAGCGGTACTAACCTGTTTAGTTGGCATCACGCTTATAGCGACATTGGCGGTGCTCGGGTTTCGCGAGCCGAGCTTACTTGCTGGTGGCCTTGGTCGTGCTGTTTCAATATTTTTAATACTCATAGTTACTTTTTCGCCGTTTGTAGCCTTAATGAGCTTAATTAATACTTTTGCGAGTTCCTCTCGTCTGGCAATTGTGTTAGCTATTTTATATTTTACAGCCGGTGGCATTATTGTTGGATTACTGGAGTGGCAACTACCCGCATTAAGTGTGCTTGATTATTTATTCCCTGGTGTGCAAATAGAGCTATTAGCGGGACAAAACTTACCGTTATTGAGCACATTAGCTATTCCACTTGTGCAAACAGCGGTGTTACTTGCAGTTGCTCAACGTATTTTTGCAAGGAGCTCATTATGAAATCATTAATAACAGGGCGTAATTTAAGTAAATCATACGGCTCAAAACTGGCTCTTGATAATGTGAATTTTGAGATTCAAAAAGGCGCGCCAGTTGCATTAGTTGGCCCTAATGGCGCAGGGAAAACCACTTTATTTAGTTTGTTGTGTGGCTATATCGCACCTAGCATGGGTGAGCTTGAAATACTTGGTCATAAACCAGGTAGCGCGGCTTTATTTAATAAAGTGAGTGCGTTACCACAAGATGCACAGCTAGATCCGCGTTTTAATATAGATAAACAACTTAGCTTTTATGCCAAGCTACAAGGTATGAGCACCAAGCAAAGCCAAATAGAAGCACTTCGAGTATTAGATTTAGTGGGTCTTAGCGAGGTTGCAAAAAACCGCGCAGGGGACTTATCTCACGGTATGCGCAAGCGCGTAACCATAGCACAAGCATTAATTGGTTCACCGCAAATTGTGATGTTAGATGAGGCCACAGCAGGACTTGATCCGATTCATGCCAGAGAAGTCAGGGAGCTGGTGTCTGAGCTATCGTCTCAAGCGACGTTTATTTTAAGCTCTCATGATTTAACTGAACTCGAACGATTATGTTCTCAAGTACTACATTTAGATAAAGGTATATTAAGCGAGCACCAAACTAAAGCGGCGAATACCGATAAGCATTTTTATACTTTAATGCTCAGTGAAGCATATCAAAATGTGGAGCAACAACTCCAAGCACTTGATGGTGTAAGCCGTGTTTATATGAGCCAACATAAAGAGTATGTGATTGAGTATCAACCAACGAGCGAGTCACTTGACATAGCGCTATTGCAATCTTGTCGCCAACATAACTGGCAATATAGACAGTTAGTAAATGGTCATACTCTAGAAAATCAAATATTTAAACAGGAGAAATTATAATGGGATTATTTAGTGGTTTAATGGGGAACGCCAGTGAAGTGGATGATGCCGATTTAGAAAAAGTATTGGCCAATACACTTATCGAGGGTGAGCGAGTTGAAAAGGCGTATAAAGTAGTTCGTGATATGTTTATCTTTACAAATAAGCGGCTAATTTTATTAGATAAACAAGGCGTGACTGGTTCTAAAATGGAAATGATCAGTATTGCTTACTCTAAGATAACTAAGTTCAGCAAAGAAAGTGCGGGGCACTTTGATTTAGATGCAGAGCTGAAAATTTGGGTTGGATCTGATCCAAACCCTATCAGCAAGGACTTTAAAGCTGGCGATAATATAAATGATGTTTATCGAATAATCAGCCAGTATTCATTATAGAAACAAACAAAAATCGGTGTAAAATTAAAGTAATTGTTTACAGCTTGTTGCGATTACTTTAACATAAATTACTCCAACACTTTCTTACAAATTCCCTAACAAATACAATTGCTTGATTCAGTTTTCGTTCAGTTTCGCGGCGTTAGCATACCCCCACTTTAGCAATGTAGTTAAAGTACAAAAACAATGTACATAGGGATGTTTCATTATGAAAAAGTTAGCAATTATTATTTCAGGTCTTTTATTATCAAGTGCTGCACACGCTGCAGATAGCTATCAATCAATAAGTAACTTAAGCTACGCAGAGATTGATAACAACGATACGATCAGCGTGGACTCAACTTACTACTTCTCTCCTAAAAGCACACTAGGTCCATACGACCAATTCGAATACATCAACAAGCAAAGCAACGTATTTGGTAGCTACGCTGATGACGATTTTGGCGATGTGACTGCTATTGGTGGTGAATACTTCGTTGAAGATTTTGTGGTTGGTGCGTCTTACCAAAATGCTGATTACAACTCTAACAACGAGTTATATACACTTTCTGCTGGTTATTTCTTTAACCCAGATTTACTTGCAAAAGTAAGATTTGTTGATCAAAAAGATGGTGATAACGTTACATTCTTTTCTTTAGCATACAACCACATGCTAAACGATACAGATTACGTAGGTATCACTGTTGAATCAGACGATGATTTTGATTCTCGTTCAGTAGCTGCTAAATACTTTGTTGATTTACAACAAGGTAACTACTTAACAGTAGAAGGTACATTTGTAAGCCTTGACGAAGCAGATGACCAATGGAACGTAGAAACAAACTACTACTTCTCTAAAGCGACTTCTGTATTTGCATCTTACGATAAAGAAGACAACTACAGCTTTGGTGCTCAACACTTCATCAATAAAAACATTGGTTTAAAAGTGGGTTACGGCAACAACGCAGATGATTCAGATTACGATGCTTACTTTGCTAACATGCGTTTTCAGTTTTAATTGAGCGTTTAATCGCATAAACTAAAACCAGTTAAGTAGTAAAAAGCCCACATTTGTGGGCTTTTTGCTGTGTGTAATAAACATGTAACTCTACTTATAGCTATATTTTAATTTTAACGGAATCGGCTCAGCATTTCGTGGCCCCCTCTGACACCCCATTGTATTTAAATTAAGATCGGTCATAATTAAATCAATGTTTTTATAACTGTAAAGGAATGTGCTTATGTCAGTATTTATTATATTACTGGTTGTGGTGATCGTGGTATTTGCGATTAAAGATATCCGCCTTAATTTAATTACCCGACCTACTTTTAAAATGTTTAAAAAAGTATTACCGCCATTATCGCAAACAGAGCGAGAAGCCATGGAAGCGGGTGATGTTTGGTGGGATGGCGAGCTATTTAGTGGTGATCCTGATTGGCAAAAATTACACAACTATCCGCGTCCGCAGTTAAGTGAAAAAGAAACTGCATTTATTGAAAATCAGGTTGAAGCGTTATTAGCTATGCTTGATGACTATAAAATAGTACAAAAAGATAAAGACTTACCCAAAGAGGTTTGGGACTTTTTAAAAACCGAAGGGTTTTTTGCAATGATCATCCCAGAAAAATTTGGCGGTCTTGAATTCTCTGCTATTGCTAATTCCACTATAGTGTCAAAAATCGCCACTAAAAGCTTAACCGCCGCCGTGACGGTAATGGTGCCAAACAGCTTAGGACCAGGTGAATTATTACTACACTACGGAACAACTGAGCAACAAAATCGCTGGTTACCTAGTCTTGCAAAAGGCGACGACGTGCCTTGTTTTGCATTAACGGGCCCTGAGGCCGGTTCAGATGCTGGCAGTATTCCTGATTCTGGCGTGGTGTGCAAAGGCGAACATGACGGTGAAGAAGTGTTGGGGCTGCGTTTAAATTGGTCAAAACGTTACATTACCCTTGCGCCTGTGGCGACAGTACTTGGCCTTGCATTTAAAATGTATGACCCAGACGGCTTGTTAGGTGATGAAAAAGAGCTTGGCATTACGTGTGCACTAATACCAACCGATCATCCGGGTGTTAAAACTGGCGAGCGGCATTACCCCCTAAATATGGCGTTTATGAATGGCACAACGTATGGTGAAGATGTATTTATTCCGCTTGATTGGATTATAGGTGGTCAGCAAGGTGCTGGGCGCGGTTGGCGCATGTTGGTTGAGTGTTTAAGTGCAGGGCGTGGTATTTCGTTACCGGCATTAAGTACTGCAACAGGGCATTTAGCGGCTAAAATGACTTCGGCTTACTCTGTTGTTCGCCAACAATTTGGTGTGTCAATTGGTCAATTTGAAGGGGTTCAAGAAGGGTTAGCACGTATTGGTGGTTTAACTTACGCGCTGGAATCGTGCAGGTTAATGACAGCTGGCGCTATTGATTTAAAACTAAGCCCATCGGTAGTGACTGCTATTGCAAAATACCATATGACCGAAATGGGTCGAACGGTTATGAATGATGCAATGGACATTCATGCAGGTAAAGGGATTCAGGTTGGGCCTAATAACTATTTAGCACATGGCTATATGGGTATTCCAGTTTCGATTACGGTTGAGGGTGCTAATATTCTTACCCGTAATTTAATGATATTTGGCCAAGGTGCTACTCGTTGCCATCCGTTTGTATTAAAAGAAATGGAAGCGGCAGCAATGGAAGATGATGACGCCGCACTAGAGCAATTTGATGGCCTACTAATGAACCACATTGTATTTGCCATCAGCAATGCAAGTATGGCTTTAATACATGGCTTAACTCGCAGCCATTTTGCCAAAGCACCTGTATGCGGAGAAACCGCAGCTTACTATAAACAATTAGGGAGAATGAGCCGAGGACTTGCGTTTACAACAGATGTTGCAATGTTGATGTTAGGTGGTGAACTTAAACGCAAAGAAATGATATCGGCACGTTTAGGCGATGTATTAAGTCATTTGTATATTGCTTCTACCGTGTTAAAACGTTTTGAAGATGAAGGGCGTCAGCAAGCTGATTTGCCTTTCGTTAAGTATGCAATAGAGGCATCATTATATGAAATAGGTCAAGCATTTGACGGCTTCTTTAAAAATTTCTCTAACCCGGTGGTTAACTTTGCCCTTAAACGCATTGTGTTTCCGTTAGGCAATCATTATCACAAACCAAGTGATACCACTTCACAAAGTATTTGTGAACACATGACGCAACCAGGCGTGTTTCGAAACAGGCTTACTCATTTGTGCTACATCGATGAGAATGCAGGCACTGGAGTGATGGAAAATGCTTTTTTAGCGATGCACGACATGCAAAATCAATTTAAACATTTAAAGCA
This sequence comes from Pseudoalteromonas sp. Scap25, assembly GCF_013394125.1. Classification (GTDB taxonomy): domain Bacteria; phylum Pseudomonadota; class Gammaproteobacteria; order Enterobacterales; family Alteromonadaceae; genus Pseudoalteromonas. The sequence goes on from NZ_CP041327.1 coordinate 1,218,352, forward strand.
GTGGCAACGAAAAGGTAAGGTACCTGCAACTTTTGATATTGAACAAGCTATTGAGTACGCTCTTGAACATGAGTTACTTACTAAATTAGATGCTGAAGCTATGCATCATGCTAATAAATTACGAATGCAGGCTATTGCGGTAGATAATTTTAAACCTGAAGATTTCTAACATTGTACTCAAGCACTAAAAAAGCCTTAAACTTATAGTTTAAGGCTTTTTTATATATTTTTAGATTGAACGTTGATCAGCGCCCGTAAGGATCGGCGATGATTTTATCTACGTACCATTTACCTTTTATTTTTAGCATTTCGATGCTGCGAAAATCATCAATTTTTTTACCGTTAAAATAACCAGTAAATACAATATTTATTTTAGCCTGATTGCCGTATTGTTCTCGAAGGCTTGAATTTGACATATCAATTTCAATAACTACTTCATCGTACTGTAAATTAATAAGACTACGGGCAAATTGTTTTGCTGTGCCGTATGACTTCATTATACGAGCTAGTTTAGGTGTTGCAAAATTACTGGCTTTTTGCAAATTATGCTGATTATAAAGTGCATCAAAATACACCGTGGCGGTATCGCCTGGACGATCGTTGTCGATGTACTGTTCTTTAGGTTTAGTATTTTCATTACAGCCGACGATCAAAATACTAAAAATGAGCACAAAAGAAGTTAAAATTGTTTTCATATTTGGTCAGGTTGATTACTCATACATAAAGTGTGTGATGGAATGGAGAAGATGTAAAGAGGATAGCACCGAATAGTTGCCAACTTATTAAAAAAGCAATAAAAAAGGATGTTAAAAAACATCCTTTTTTAATAAGGTCGTTCGATTACTGAACAAGCTCTTGCTCAGAAAACTCTTCATCAAACATTGGGCTTGATAAGTAGCGTTCTGTAGCGCTTGGTAAAATAACCACAATATTTTTATCTGCGTTTTCAGGACGTTCAGCAATTCGTTTTGCTGCAACCACAGCTGCACCCGAAGAAATACCGACTAAGATCCCTTCTTTTTTCATTAGCTCATGACACATTGCGATACATTCTTCATTAGACACTTGCTCTACGCCATCAATAATTGATAAGTCTAGATTCCCAGGAATAAAGCCTGCGCCAATGCCTTGTATCTTATGTGGCCCTGGTTTTACTTCTTCACCAGCAAGTGTTTGGCTAATAACTGGCGAATGGCTTGGCTCTACAGCTATTGATTTTACATTTAAGCCTTGTTCTTTTTTAAGATAACGACTTACGCCTGTAATCGTACCGCCAGTACCAACACCTGCAACAAAGAAATCGATTTCGCCATCGAGTGCATTAAAGATTTCCGGACCCGTTGTTTCAAAGTGAATTTTTGGGTTTGCCGGGTTTTCGAACTGTTGTAGCAAAATAAACTTATCTGGGTCTGCTGACTGAATTTCTTTGGCTTTAGCAATAGCGCCATTCATACCCTTAGCGCCATCTGTGAGTACTAGATTAGCACCCAGTGCCTTTAATAGTTTACGACGTTCTAAGCTCATGGTGTTTGGCATTGTAAGCGTTAGTTTGTAGCCGCGAGAAGCAGCAACAAATGCCAATGCAATACCGGTATTACCTGATGTTGGTTCTATAAGCTCTTTATCTTTGGTAAGTTGACCTGATTTTTCAGCTTCCCAAATCATTGATGCACCAATACGGCATTTGATACTAAAGCTAGGATTGCGTGATTCAACTTTAGCGTATACATTCCCACCTGTAACACGGTTAAGTTTTACCAACGGTGTGTTACCGATGCTTAGTGAGTTATCTTCAAAAATAGTAGACATAATGTTCCTTTAGGTACAATCTGATCAACACGTTAACAGCTGCTCTATTAACTTTATAAGCCTACTTTACTGTGAGATAAAAAAAGTTAAAGTAAGCTTTGGCTATAACATATATTAATTACGCTTATAACGGATTGAACTAAAAACTCAATCTGTTAATTTTTTAGTTATTAAAAAGGCGAACTTGAGATCATTTGTTCGTTTTTAACTTTGTACTTTATCCTTTGTTTATGTAGTCGTTATTTAAACAAATCAACACAACACACTTATATTTTGTTGGTTAATTGTGCAAATGAACTGCGGTTGAACAGTTTATTGACACAAACTATTCAAAACATGGTAAAAACACACTATCTAAATTCAATAAAGTAATCACCATGAAGTTAATCTTAAAATTAATTGCCGGTATTGTGGCCGGTATTTTAGTCGGGCTCTACATTCCCCTAACTGGCGTTGAGCTTTTATACACAATAAAAGAGCTTATTGGCCAGCTTATTAGTTTTACAATCCCACTGATTATTTTATTTTTTATTGCCTCAGGGATTGCCGGGCTTCCAAAAGGCTCAGGGCACCTGCTGGGGAAAACGGTGGGTTTTGCGTATGGCTCAACAATTATAGCTGGTACTTTAGCGTTTTTATTAGTGACAGCGGTTATTCCGTTTTTAAGCGGCGGGATTTCATTTGAAGCTGAAGCCGTGACCGAAGTAGGTAGCTTCATTGACTTAGAAATTCCACCGTTAATGGGTGTAATGACTGCTTTAGTCACAGCCTTTGTATTTGGTATTGGTATGAGCCAGCTTGGCTTAGACACATTAAAAACTGTGTCAGATCAGGGGCGCGATATTATTGATGGTTTACTTTCAAAAGTAATTATTCCGGCATTACCGTTTTACATTGCGGGTGTATTTGCTGAAATGACCGTAGCAGGCACCGTTGTTGATACATTACAAGCATTTGGTGTAGTACTTATTGCTGCATTAGTGATGCATTGGTTATGGTTGAGTGTTTTATACATTACCTCAGGCCTATTACTTAAGCGTAATCCTATTGAGCTAATTAAAAATATGTTACCTGCGTACTTTACTGCATTAGGAACCATGTCGAGTGCGGCAACCATTCCAGTATCTTTGCAATCAAGTAAAGCAAATAACGTTAAAGAGGATGTAGCTAACTTTACCGTGCCATTATGCGCCACTATTCATCTATCAGGTTCAACAATTACAATAGTTACCTGTGCTATGGCTGTGATGTTTTTATCGCCTAGCATGGAAGTACCTTCATTAATGGCTATGTTGCCATTCATTATGATGTTAGGTGTAGTGATGATTGCAGCGCCAGGTGCACCAGGTGGTGCAGTAATGTCGGCGTTAGGTTTATTAACTAGCATGCTTGGTTTCAACGAAGGTGCGGTGGCACTAATGATTGCACTTTACCTAGCGCAAGATAGCTTCGGCACTGCGTGTAATGTAACTGGCGATGGTATTATTGCTTTATGGGTAGACCGTTTTAGTGAAAAAGCGTCAGCATAAATCATTGGGGCGTATTTACCTGCTATAGGTAAATACGCTTTTAATCATATCGGTCATGAAGACCGATGGCGAAAGCATAATATTAGTTATGGTTTCGTCGTATCTATGCTAATGTTGAATATTAAATTTGTTAACTTGCATCTTATTAGGCTAGTGAGGGTGTTCCATTGATTAACGTACTTTTAGTTGATGACCATGAACTTGTGCGCACAGGGATCAGACGTATTCTTGATGATATACGTGGTTTTAAAGTAATAGGTGAAGCTAAAACAGGCGAAGAGGCTGTGCAGTTTTGTCGTCAGCATGCGCCAAATATAGTGTTAATGGATATGAACATGCCTGGTATGGGTGGGCTTGAGGCAACTAAAAAGATTTGCCGTTACTGCCCTGATGTAAAAATTATTGTGCTTACTGTTAATTGCGAAGACCCATTTCCAAGTAAGGTCATGCAAATTGGTGCTCATGGCTTTTTAACCAAAGGTGCTGGATCTGATGAAATGGTTCGCGCTATACGCTGTGTGCATGCAGGACAACGCTATATTGCTCCAGAAATAGCGCAACAGATTGCACTTGCGCAGGTAACCGGGCGTACCGATGAAAACCCATTTCAAAGCCTATCCGAGCGTGAACTACAAATTATGCTGATGATCACCAAAGGTGAAAAAGCACAGGATATTGCTGATCGCTTAAATTTAAGTTCTAAAACAGTAAACAGTTATCGCTATCGCATGTTTGAAAAGCTTAACGTAGGAGGCGATGTAGAGCTTACTCATTTAGCCATACGTTACAAAATGATTGATATAGATATCTCTTACTAGTCGGTATATATGTCTGAATTTGATCATGTCCAGTTTTTAAAAACATTATCGAGTGAGCCTGGCGTTTATCGCATGCTCGATAATGACAACCAAGTTATCTATGTCGGTAAAGCTAAAAGTTTAAAAAAGCGGGTAAGTAGTTACTTTCGTAGTAATATAACCGATAGTAAAACCCGTGTTTTAGTAAGTAATATTTGTAATATTGAAGTCACGCTTACTAATACAGAGACAGAAGCTTTACTGCTCGAAAACAACCTCATTAAAAAATATCAGCCACGTTATAATATTCTGTTACGTGATGATAAGTCGTACCCTTACATACTGCTCACTAATCATAAGCATCCTCGCTTAGCCTTTCATCGTGGTAGCAGAAAAGTAAAAGGTGAATATTTTGGTCCGTTTCCAAGCGCGGGGGCGGTTTCAGAAAGCTTACGCTTAATGCAAAAAATATTTCCGGTACGTCAATGCGAAGATGCCTACTACCGTGCGCGTAGTCGCCCTTGCTTACAGTATCAATTAAAACGCTGCTCTGCGCCGTGTGTAAATAAAGTCTCTGAAGATGAATACGCGCAGCAAGTTGATTATGTCCGCAAGTTTTTAACTGGTAAATCTCATGAAGTAATAGCCGATCTCATTGCTAAAATGGAAAAAGCCAGTGAGCAGCTTAATTTTGAACTTGCAGCTAAAGTTCGCGACCAAATTATGTTGCTGCGTAAAATGCAGGAGCAGCAATCTATCTCTGGCAATTTTGCGGAAATGGATGTGGTCGGCTTTGCCCATTTAAACGGTTTAAATGGGATTCATCTATTAATGATTCGCGATCATAAAGTGCTGGGTAGTAAAACTTATTTTCCAAAGGTGCCTAAAGACTCACAAGAGCAAGAAATTTTAACCTCTTTCTTAGGCCAGTATTATTTAGCCCCAGGTGCGACAGGGCGCATTGCTAAAGAAATCATTTTACCATTTGAAATAGAAGAAAGTGATGCACTAGGTGAAGCCTTGACCCAAATTAGTGAACGTAAAGTATCGCTTAAAGTGGTTACCCGTGGTGAGCGAGCACAGTACTTACAGTTAGCGAATAAAAATGCATTAAATAGTATTACGGTTAAGCAAAGCACTCAAGACTCGATAAATAAGCGTTATGCGCAATTAAAGGCTACTTTGCGTCTTGATGATATTAATCGCATGGAATGTTTTGATATCAGTCACACCATGGGTGAAAACACAGTGGCCAGTTGTGTTGTATTTGATTCTCAAGGCCCTAACAATAAAGAGTATCGTCGTTATAACGTGACCGGTATTACCGGTGGTGATGATTACGCCGCTATGGAATTTGCACTAAACAAACGTTACAACAAGTTGGTTGATGAGGAGAAAATTCCCGATGTTATTTTTATCGATGGTGGTAAAGGTCAATTAGGTAGAGCAGAGCAATATTTCGAAAACTGGCCGCATTCAAAAATGCCGCTATTAGTCGGTGTTGCAAAAGGCACTAGCCGTAAGCCGGGTCTTGAAACCTTGCTTATAGATGGCGGGCGTAAAACAATTCCTATGGATTCTGATGCACCAGCGCTTCATTTGATCCAGCATATACGCGATGAATCCCATCGTTTTGCAATTGCAGGGCACCGTAATAAGCGGCAAAAACAACGCACTCAGTCATTATTAGAGGAAATAGATGGCGTAGGTTCAAAGCGTCGACAAACATTATTAAAATATTTAGGGGGCATGCAAGGTGTAAAAGCTGCTAATATAGAACAGCTAAAGAAAGTTCCTGGGATCAGTCCTGACATGGCTGAGAAGATATTTAACCATTTGCATGACAAGGGCTAGCCCTATGTGCGAATATAGAAAAAAAGACATATCCAAGTAGTTATGTGGAATATTCCAAACACACTCACAACGTTTAGACTCTTTCTTATCCCCATTTTTTTGGTGATATTTTATATGCCTTATTCATGGGCGTTCTTTGTTGCTGCCTTTATTTTTTGGCTGGCTTCGATCACAGATATACTTGATGGCTATTTAGCCCGTAAACTTGAGCAATCAACGCCTTTTGGTGCATTTTTAGACCCGGTTGCTGATAAAGTAATGGTGTGTGCTGCCTTGGTTGCATTATCTGAGCATTACCAATCTTTGTATATGACCATTCCCGCGCTTATTATTATTAGCCGTGAAATTGTTATATCGGCGCTACGCGAATGGATGGCTGAACAGGGGAAACGCGGTAACGTAGCTGTATCCGATATGGGTAAGTTGAAAACCGCAGCTCAAATGTTAGCCATTATCGGTTTAATTTGGCAGTACGATAGCTGGATGATGTATTTAAGTTATGGCTTGCTTTATATAGCCACATTTTTAACGCTTAGTTCTATGGTGCAATATTTAGTTGCTGCATGGGGAGAATTGACCAAAAATTGATTGTAAACGTCTAATAACGCACCATTTTAGATAAAAAATAATCAAACAGTTCAAAAGTAGCATTTTTTGTGTTGACGCGTTTAATAATCTCTGTAGAATGCGTCCGTGTTGAGAGGGCATAGCCCCCTAGATAAACATAAAGCGGCACTAGCTCAGTTGGTAGAGCGCGACCTTGCCAAGGTCGAGGTCACGAGTTCGAGCCTCGTGTGCCGCTCCAGTTTATCTTAAAGCTAACCTAGTATTGAGGCGGAATGGCAGAGTGGCCATGCACCGGATTGCAAATCCGTTTACCCCGGTTCGACTCCGGGTTCCGCCTCCAATCAACACTCCACACGCTTTAATTAGCAAACTCGATGCCCGAGTGGTGGAATTGGTAGACACAAGGGATTTAAAATCCCTCGACTAACAAGTCGTGCCGGTTCAAGTCCGGCCTCGGGCACCACTTTGTGGTTTGGTTATATACACCAATATGTAACTTATAAAATTATTTAGAATTAATATGATGCGGCACTAGCTCAGTTGGTAGAGCGCGACCTTGCCAAGGTCGAGGTCACGAGTTCGAGCCTCGTGTGCCGCTCCATATTAGTTTTATCCACTTGCTTTAAATAGCAAACTCGATGCCCGAGTGGTGGAATTGGTAGACACAAGGGATTTAAAATCCCTCGACTAACAAGTCGTGCCGGTTCAAGTCCGGCCTCGGGCACCACTTTGTGGTTTGGTTGCATACACCAATATGTAACTTATAAAAAATATTTAGAATTAATATGATGCGGCACTAGCTCAGTTGGTAGAGCGCGACCTTGCCAAGGTCGAGGTCACGAGTTCGAGCCTCGTGTGCCGCTCCAAATTATTTGATATGTTTAGGCGGAATGGCAGAGTGGCCATGCACCGGATTGCAAATCCGTTTACCCCGGTTCGACTCCGGGTTCCGCCTCCAAATAATTACTCCACACGCTTTAATTAGCAAACTCGATGCCCGAGTGGTGGAATTGGTAGACACAAGGGATTTAAAATCCCTCGACTAACAAGTCGTGCCGGTTCAAGTCCGGCCTCGGGCACCACTTTATACTTTCCTTGTTTATTCTAGTTTAACTATTCTTCGATTAAACCATTAATTATAAAATCGCATCATCAAACTAGCATCTTATTCCTTACACTAAATTATTTCGTTTGTTTGAGATCTTTAAGTCTCACATTTTTCAAAAGCTTATCCCATGAATATATTACCACTGATCATTTTTATAGCTCAAACCTGACGCTAGCTACGGAAAAAACCTCTCATTTAGAACAAAATACTAAATTTAAGTTTTGCTATCGATAAGATTTTCATGCCTCACAATAGAGTACTAATATTAAGCTATTTATATAAAAGCAGTGGTACAAGGATCTTAAATGGAAGTGGTGGCTGTGCTTCGTTTGATACATAAGCGAAAGTCGGCATAAGCTTATTTCTATTAACACCATTACAATGCCACAAAATGTATTAAGAGCGTTGATGTAAACTGTTTAACTAATCGCTTATAAGGGATATGAGAAGCTTGATGATGCTAATGTGTTTGATTGGGTCTCACTAGGTGGGTACTACTATTAGTAATATAATACCAATCCGCAATAATACATAATCATTTTACGGGGCTAAACCAGACGCTAGTTGAGTTAAAAATTTCTCATATAGAACAACTAAACATCGAAATTCTTGCTTTGCCATTAACAGGTTTATCTAGCTCAATATAGGTTACTTAATTAAGTGAATTGGTACTAGACAATAAAAAAACCCGAAATGGCCATTGCCGTTTCGGGTTTTAACTTAAATCTCTTTAAAGTTATTTGTGCCAAATACCTTTCGGAATAGTTTTATTAAGCTTGTTGTTTTTACTTGGATCAAACGTCGGTAACTTTCCAGCACGTCGTTGAGCGTTGTAATCTTTGGCAAGCCATACCACAACTCCTGAGAGCATAAATAGCGCGATTACGTTTACAATCGCCATTAGGCCCATAGACACATCAGCTAGAGTCCACACTAATGGTAATTCACCAAGGGCACCAAACATCACCATACCTAACACTAATAATCTGAAGATCAGCATGCCAGATGCGTGGTTATGCTCTAAAAACAATAAGTTCGTTTCTGCATAAGAGTAGTTAGCTACAATTGATGTAAAAGCAAAAAACAAAATAGCGACTGCAACAAATATTGCGCCCCAGCTACCAACATGCTCCTCAAGCGCTGCTTGTGTAAGTGCTATACCCGTTACATCAGAGCCTGGTACTAACTGTTCTGATAATAAAATAAGCGCGGCAGTGGCAGTACAAATTATAATGGTATCTACAAATACACCTAGCATTTGTACATAACCTTGTGATGCAGGGTGAGGTGGGTTAGGAGTTGCAGTTGCTGCAGCGTTAGCTGCGCTACCCATACCCGCTTCGTTTGAGAATAACCCGCGCTTGATCCCTTGGATCATTGCTTGCATTACACCATAACCAATTGCACCAGCGCCAGCTTGTTCAAGACCAAAGGCACTTCTAATTACATGCATAAACACATCAGGCAACTCAGTGTAATTTACAG